>NZ_JBHYMQ010000103.1:0-20892 GCF_042742985.1 Streptomyces sp. NPDC058864
ACGGTCTTCCTGGTCAGCCACAACAACAAGTCGATCCGCGACACCTGCGACCGGTCCATCTGGCTGGAGCACGGCACGCTGCGGATGGACGGCCCGACGGACGAGGTGCTCAAGGCCTACGACGCGTTCACCCAGGGGAAGTGACGCCGCCCGGCGCGCGCCGGGCACCGGTGCCAGACTGAGGACGGACACCGGGACCACGGCAGCACCAGGCACGCACGCAGGCCAAGGAGACCGCCATGCTCACCACCCAGTACGTCAACGGCGCCCCGAACTGGATCGACCTGGGCAGCCCGGACCCGGCGGCGGCGGTCTCCTTCTACACCGGTCTCTTCTCCTGGGACGCACAGCCGCTCGGGCCCGAGGCCGGCGGCTACGGCTTCTTCCGCCTCGGCGGGAAGACCGTGGCCGCCTTCGGGCCGCTCAGCGAGGAGGGCATGCGGTCCTCCTGGACGCTGTACTTCCAGACCGCCGACGCCGACGCCACCACCAAAGCGGTGGAGCAGGCCGGCGGCACGGTCCGCTTCGCGCCCTTCGACGTCTTCACCAACGGCCGGATGGCCGGCTTCACGGACCCCGGGGGAGCGGAGTTCGCCGCGTGGCAGCCGCGCGACACCAAGGGCCTCGACGTGGTCACCGAGCCGGGCAGCCTCGGGTGGGCGGAGCTGTACGCGCCCGACGCCGCCGCGGCCGGCGCCTTCTACGCCGCGGTCTTCGAATGGCAGGCGCAGGACGTACCGCTCGGCACCACCAGGTACTCCGTGCTGTCGACCTCGGGCGGCGGCCGGGAGGCGTCCCTGGGCGGGATCGTGGAGATCACCGGCGAGATGAAGGACGCGGGCGTCACTCCGCACTGGCTGCCCTACTTCGAGGTCGAGGACGCCGACGCGGTGGTCGCCACGGCGGAGCAGCTCGGCGGGAAGGTCGTCATGGCGCCCCGGCACGCGGAGGGCGTCGGCCGCTTCGCGCACCTCGCGGACCCCTTCGGCGCGCTGTTCGCGGTCATCACCAGCCAGCCGCGGCAGGGCTGACGGGGCGGCACGGGGCGGGCGCGGGGCCACTGTCAGTGCCCGCTGCAAGACTGTGAGCAACCAGGGCACAGCACCCCCGTCGAAGGAGCACACCACCATGCTCAGCACCAACTACGTACCCGGCGCGCCCAACTGGCTCGACCTGGGCACCCCCGACGTCGACGCCTCGGTGGCCTACTACCGCGAGGTCTTCGGCTGGGACTTCCTCTCGGCCGGACCGGAAGCGGGCGGCTACGGCATGTTCCGGATCGGCGACCGCACCGTCGCCGGCGTCGGACCGAACAACGAACCCGGTGTCACGACCGCGGGCTGGGAGCCGTTCTTCCAGACGGCCGACGCCGACGCCACCACCAAGTCCGTCGAGCAGGCCGGCGGCGGAGTGCGGTTCTCCCCCATGGACGTCTTCGACCTCGGGAGGATGGCGGCGTACGCCGACCCGACCGGGGCCCGCTTCTGCGTGTGGCAGCCGGGCGCCAACAAGGGCCTGGACGTGGTCGACGAGCCCGGTTCGCTGTACTGGACCGAGCTCTTCACCACGGACGCGCCCGCGGCACTGACCTTCTACCGCTCGGTCTTCGACTGGAAGACCGAGGACTCCCAGATGCCCGGCAACGTCTACACCTTGGTCTCCCCGGCGGGCGGCGGCGAGAGCGATGCCCACGGCGGCGTCATGCAGCTCGACGAGGAGATGCTCGCCGCGGGCGCCGGTGCCCACTGGCTGCCGTACTTCTCGGTGGCCGACTGCGACGCGACGCTGGCCAAGGCCGTCCAGGCGGGCGGCACGATCCGCGTCCCCGCGATGGACATGCCCGAGGTCGGGCGCTTCGGCCAGGTCGTCGACCCGCAGGGCGCGGTGTTCGCCGTCATCACTCCCGTGCCGTCCGCGGCCTGAGGACCCGCGCGGCGGCTACTCCGGCGGTGTCGGGGTGTCGTGGCTGGAGAACATGGCCTGGACGTCGAGTTCCAGCTTGATGGTCGGACCCACCACCGCGATGCCCCGCGCCAGCATGCTCTGCCAGTTGAGGGTGTAGTCGTCGCGGTGCAGTTCGGCGGTGGCGAGGGCCGCGCAGCGCAGTTCCTCGCCGTAGCCGCCGGTCGCCAGGCCCAGGTAGTCGGTGTCCAGGGTCACCGAGCGGCTGATGCCGTGCATGCCGAGGTGGCCCTGGACGGCCCACCGGGAGCCTCCCTGGTGCACGAAGCGGTCGCTCGCGAACCGGATCCAGGGGTAGGCGGCCACGTCCAGGAAGTCCCCCGAGCGCAGGTGGTTGTCCCGGGTGCGGTTGCCGGTGTTGATGCTCGCGGCGTCGATGGTGATCTCGACGTGGGAGTCCTCCATGCGCTCCGCGACGCGTATCCCGCCCGTGAAGCGGTCGAAGCGGCCGTGCACATGGGCCATGCCGACGTGCTTGGCGATGAACCGGACGGCCGTGTGCGGCGGGTCGAAGAACCAGGTCCCCGGCGGCGGCAGCTCGAGCTCCGGTGACGGTGCCAACCGCACCGCGCCGATGGGGGACTGGAGCCCGGCGGCGATCTCCACGGTACCCCTGTAGGGCCGCATGCCGTCCGCGCTGATCATCACGGAGTAGCGCCCGGGCGGCAGGGTGGCGAGGAAGGTCCCGTACGGGTCGCTGGTCGCCGTCACCCGCGGGCGGTGGGTGCGGGCGTCGGACACGGTGACCTCGGCCCCGCCCAGCGGTCGGCCCGCCGGGTCGAGCACCTGACAGCTGATCAGTCCCGCGCCCTCGGCGATCGGTGGCAACAGCCCGGGCCCCGTGCTGCCGTTGACCGTACGATTGCGCCGAAAGAGTGCGAAAGCCATGTGATCACCTTAGATGGCGAATCCACGCAAGTGTCAATTCGCCCTCAGGTGTCCAGCCAGTGCCGCCGGCCCATGTGGATCAGGTGAAGCTCCTTCCGGGCCCGCTCCGCGATCCGCCCCTCGGCCGCGGTGTCGTCCGCCGGCGCCTCCATGAAGGCGATCGCCGTCGTCAGCATCCGGTCCACGTACAGCTCGGCGAGCATGCGCACGTCCCCGGACGCCCAGCCGCGCGAGACGGACTGCGCGCCCAGTGCCGCGGCCACCTCGTCGGCGAAGAGCGAGAGTTCGGCCGCGATGGCCTCGCGGACGGCCTGCACCCCGCCGTGCCGCTCGCGGGCGATGAAGCGGATGTGCGGCCGGTGGTCGCGCACATGCAGGGTGATCAGGCGGACGGAGTGGGCGATGACCTCCTCGGCGTCGTCCTGCTCGGCCAGGATCGCCCGGATCATGGCGTGCAGACTGCCCAGCGATTCGGCGACCAGGGCCACCCCGAGGTCCCCCATGTCGCGGAAGTGCCGGTAGAACCCGGCGGGCGCGACGCCCACTTCGCGGGTGACCTCGCGCAGTCCCAGGCTGCTGAGGCTCTGGTTCTCCAGCAGGCGCAGGCCCGCGTCCAGCAGGGCCCGCCGGGTCTGCTGCTTCTGGGCCTCGCGGGCCCCGAGGGTGTGACTCATGTCATCCAGTAAACAACCGTTCGCTGAGTTACGCGAGAGTAGACTTCCCGCTCAGTGAACAACTGTTATTCCAGTTGTTCACTGAGTTGTGACCTCCGCAGCCCGCAGTGCCATCCGGCAACCGAGAAAGGCACCGTCCGTGACCCTCCTCGTCGTCCTGGTCGCCATGGGGATCCTCCTGGGCACCGTCTCGTACACCCCGCTCCCCGTCTTCTTCGTCGCCGCGGGCGTGGTCGGTGCCTGGCTGCTCACGTTCTACGTCCGCGAGCGCGTCGGGCACCACCGCCACCGCTGACCCCACGTCTCCCAGGGGGGAACCCACCCAATGGACTCCTACGTACCCGCCCGTGAGCGCGAACTGCGCGCCAAGGAAGCCCGGTCGGGCTCGGACGGCTCCGACGGCATGGCCGTCGCCGCGTTCGTGCTGGGCCTGATCGGCCTGCTGGCCTTCAACATCGTGCTCGGCCCCTTCGCCCTGATCCTCGGCGGCGTCGCGCTCGTCCGGGGCACCCGGCGTCCCGTCCGGGCGATCGCCGGCCTGGTCCTCGGCGCGGCCGACCTGATGGTCCTGGTCGTGCTCATCACCATGAACAAGGGCTTCATCTGGCCGTTCGGCCTCTGACCGCGAGGAAGGCGGCCGAGCGGAAACGGGGGAGAGGGTCCCCACCCTGCACGGGGAGGGTGGGGACCCTCTCCGTGCGTCCGGGGCCGGGCGCGGGGGACACGGTCTAGTTCCGGGTCCAGCCGGCCGAGGACCAGTAGCCGTACTCGGGGCGGCCCTTGACGCCGCTGGTCCGGAAGGGGCGACCGCCGTCGTCGATGCGGACCGTTTCCGTCGGGCCGCCGGCGGTCCACTCCAGCTCCAGGAACCACTCGCAGTCGCAGCGCACCGTGCGGGCGTGCACCCTGAGCACCAGCGGGTCCTGTTCGGTGACCTGGTAGGGGAGACGGACCGCGGGGAGGGTGTGCTCGCTGTCGCTGCCGTCCCGCGGCCGCGGCTGCGGACGGTCCGCGTCGAGGTCCACCGCGTACTCGGCGGGGGTCAGCGCTCCGCCGCAGCCGTTGTCCATCGCGTACGAGGACCAGCGCAGCGGTTCGCGGCGATCGACGACCCGGATGTGCAGGGCCTGCACCACCACCGGCGCCGGCCCGCGTCCCCGGATCGTGGCCTCGACGATGGTCGTGCCGCCGTGCACGGCGCCGAGGGCGGCGGTCCAGGCGCGCGCGTCCTGCGAGACCGGCGGGGGAGGGACATCCGCGGGGGGCCGGTCGATGAGATAGCGGTGACTGCAGCCGTTCTCCCAGACGTGCGAGCGCACGCTCCAGGCCGGCGGCCGCGCCGGCACCGGGGAGCGGGAGGCCGTGCCGCCGCCGGGTGAACGCGGAACGGCCTTCGTGTCCTTCGCCGACGGGCCGGCGGACGGGGGCCGCCCGGAAGGGGACGCCCCGGGTGACGCCGGGGCCGTGCGCGTGGCGTCCGGCGAGGGCGATGCGCTCACCGCACCGCCGGCGCGCGCCGAGGGGGAGGAGGCGCCGCGGGCCGACGGACCCCCGCCGCCGGTGCCGTTGGTCATCGCCAGCGCGGCACCGGTGAGCACGAGCGCGGCCACCGATCCGGCGACCGCGGGCCGGGACAAGCGGCGGCGCCAGGAACGCGGCCGTCGCGGCGCCGGGACGGAGCCGATCGGTTCTAGTTCGGCCGGCGCCTCGGGAACAGCCCCCCTGTCCTCACCCGGTAGTGCCGCCGCGGCGGTCGCCGGAGCCGCCTCGGGGTCGCGCGGGTCCGAGGGGCCGGTGACAGCGGTGTCCGTGCCGCCGCCCGCCTCGCCCGCCCCGTCGCCTTCCCCGTTGCCGTCGCCCTGTGCGTCGCGCTCGGCGCCCGAACCGCCGCCACCGCGGTTGCCCACGCGCCGGACCGCGTCCGCGAGCACCCACCGGCGGTGCAGCTCGACCAACTCCTCCGGGCCCGCGCCGCACAACCGCGCCAGCCGCTCCACGACCGCGTAGTCGGTCGGCACCGCGTCACCGTTGCAATAGCGGTGCAGGGTCGACGTACTGACGTGCAACCTGGTCGCCAGCTGCCCGTAGCTCAGACCCGAACGGTCCTTCAGCTCGCGTAAGTTCCGGGCGAAGTGCTCGCTGCCCGCTGCCGTACCACCCATGTCCCGCGCCCCCGACGCCTTCCCGTGTCCCGGCCGCCCGTTCCAGGGCGCTCACGTCCCCCCAGGCCAGGGTACGCGCAAGCGTTCCGGCGTCCCGGAAGCCGCCGCTGCTGTTGCCGGGCCGTGACGGCGCCGCGCAGGCTGGGGTGCAGCACCGCCGCCGGTCGGCGACGGTCCCGTCCACGACCTGACCACGGGGGAACCACCTTGAACCGCACGCTCGTCCGCCGCGCCGCCGTGACCGTGATGTCCACGGTCGCCGCCACCTCGCTCCTCGCCGCCGGCTCCGCCGAGGCCGGGGCCGCCGCGCCCACCGCGCCGAGGTTCCTCGCGCCGAAGGAACTGCCGCCGTACGCCCTCTCGCCCTGGTACACCGACCCGGTCCAGAGCGGCCTTCCCGAGGGCGGCGTCGCCTGCGCCCTGCGCGGCCTGCCCCGCAAGGGCGTCTCCCACCGCTCGTTCTGGACCGAACTGGACACCAACGCCCAGCAGGTCACCTTCACGACCAAGAACACCAAGGCCGCGCGTGACCTCGCCGCCAAGCTCCGCAAGTCCGTGCGGGGCTGCGTCGCGCGCTTCCTGGAGCAGAACCCGGGCTCACAGGCCGACTGGAAGGACTTCGGCTCCCTCGCGGTGGAGGAGGGCGCGCACGTCTACGGCGTGCACGTGGCGCCCCCCGAGTCCGAGCACAACGTCCGGCTCTACGGCATCGGCCGCGACGGCCGCACCGTCACCGTCGTCGAGTGGGGCCGGATGGGCACCCTCGACGGGGTCCCGCTGAAGGCCTTCAAGAAGACCACCCGGACCGCCGTGAACAAGCTGTACCGCTGACGCCGCTGCCCGAAGAACGGCCCACGGACACCGGCGGCGGGGCACCGGGGGGAGCCCCGCCGCCGGAGCGGCACCGCAGCCGTCACAGCGGCTCGACGCGGGTCAGCCCGTCCGCGTCGAGCCGCAGCCAGCGCGTGATGCCGATGCCCCGCAGGAACGGCAGGTCGTGGCTCGCCACGACCAGTGCCCCCTCGTAGGAGGCCAGCGCCGTCGTCAACTGCCGCACGCTCGCCATGTCCAGGCTGTTCGTCGGCTCGTCCAGCAGGAGCAGCTGCGGCGCCGGCTGGGCGAGCATCAGCGACGCGAGCGAGGCGCGGAACCGCTCCCCGCCCGACAGCGAACCGGCCGCCTGGTCGGCCCGCCCGCCGCGGAACAGGAAGCGGGCCAGCGACGCGCGGATGCGGTTGCCCGTCGCCTCCGGGGCGAACCGCGCCACGTTGGCCACGACCGACAGCTCGTCGTCCAGGACGTCCAGCCGCTGCGGCAGGAAGCGCAACGGCACGTGCGCCCACGCCTCGCCTGCCGCCGGGGGCAGTTCGCCGGTGATCGTCCGCAGCAGCGTCGTCTTCCCGGCGCCGTTCCGGCCGATCAGCGCGATCCGTTCCGGGCCGCGCAGCTCCAGGTCCCCGGCCGGTGCCCCGTACGCCGTCCGCAGCGCACGCAGCGTCAGCACGGTCCGGCCGGCCGGGACCGCGGTGTGCGGCAGGTCGACGCGGATCTCGTCGTCGTCCCGCACCGCCTCGACGGCCTCGTCCAGCCGGTCCTTCGCCTCCGCCAGCCGCTCGGTGTGCAGCACGCGGTGCTTGCCCGCCGACACCTCGGCGCTGCGCTTGCGCAGCTTCATCACGGCGCGCGGCTCCCGCTTGGAGTCGTACATCTTCTGCCCGTACCGCACCCGGCGGGCCAGTTTGACGTGGGCGTCCGCCAGTTCGCGCTTCTGCCGCCGCACATCGGACTCCGCGACGCGCAGCATGCGCTCGGCGGCCTCCTGCTCGGCGGCCAGGGTCTCCTCGTAGGCCTCGATGCCGCCCCCGTACCAGCGGACGCCGCCGTCGCGCAGCTCGGCGATCCGGTCGACGTGCCGGAGCAGTTCGCGGTCGTGGGAGACGACCACCAGCACGCCGTTCCAGCCCGCGACCGCCTCGTGGAGCCGCCGCCTGGCCTCCAGGTCCAGGTTGTTGGTCGGCTCGTCGAGCAGCAGCACGTCGGGGCGGCGCAGCAGCAGGGCCGCCAGCCGCAGCAGGACGCACTCGCCGCCGGACAGTTCGCCGACGACCCGGTCGAGGCCGACGTGGCCCAGCCCGAGGCCGTCCAGTCCGGCGCGGGCGCGCTCCTCGACGTCCCAGTCGTCGCCGACCGCCGCGAAGTGCTCCTCGCGCACGTCGCCGGCCTCGATGGCGTGCAGGGCGGCCCGTGCGTCCGCGATGCCCAGGGCCTCGTCCACCCGCAGCGCGGTGTCGAGGACGACGTCCTGAGGCAGGTACCCGATCTCGCCGGCGACGCGCACCGTGCCGCCGACGGGGGTCAGTTCGCCCGAGACCAGCTTCAACAGGGTCGACTTGCCGGAGCCGTTGAGCCCGATCAGGCCGGTACGGCCGGGGCCGACGGCGAGCTGGAAGTCGTCCAGCACAGGGGTGCCGTCCGGCCAGGCGAAGGAGAGGTCGGTGCAGGTGATGGAGAGGGCGGGATGTCCCATGTGGTCCTCCGGGGTGCTCGTGAATGACGACGGGTCGGCACACGGGGACACCGGAAGGCGGGCGCTGCACGGAGGCGGCTGCTCACGGCCGAGGTCGCACACGGGCCCGCGCGGACGCCGGTTCGGCGCCGCGGGCACGGTGTCCCTGACCTCAGAAGAGCAACGGCCTTCTCCAATCGGGCGGTGACAGGGCCGGGGCAGAAGCTACGCCGGGTCCGGGGCCCCGGCAACGCATTTACGGGGCTCCCGGGCGTCCGGCCCGCGGCAGGGTGACGCCGTGACCTCCGGGACCGGCGCGCCCGACGGCCGGGTCGCCTCCGCCCTCCGCTTCACCACGGACTCGTGGCCCGGATTGCGACCCGGTGGGCCCCGGCCGGGCACTCCTGGCCGCTCGCCGCGCTCCCGGTGGTCGTGCCCGTCGGCCCGCCGACGGTGTTCGCCGTCCCCGGCGACAAGGCGCGGGTGATCGTCCCCGTTCCCGGCGCGGTGACCCTCGCGCTAGTGCTGCTGCAGCTCGGCGCGGCCGTCAACTCCTCCTGGGCGGTCTGGCCCGCCCCGGTCGCCGCGCCGGCCGGCACGGTCGCGGCCGCCACGGTCATGGCCGGGATCCCCCGCCGGCGGTGGCCGACGGGAAATGGATTTGGTCCTGGCGCCGACACCCCGTAGGGTGGTGTTCACCGACGCGGGGTGGAGCAGCTCGGTAGCTCGCTGGGCTCATAACCCAGAGGTCGCAGGTTCAAATCCTGTCCCCGCTACTGAAACCGAGGGCCCGGTGCACCAGCACCAGGCCCTCGGTGTTTTCCTGCCCGTGCGTGTCCGGCCGTGCGCTCAGCGTTTGCGGAGCGGTTCGTAGGGCGGGACGTCACGGCCCGGCTGCCAGTGCGGGCCCTGGCGGATGTGCCGGACGACCACCACCAGGTCGACGCCCGCCGCGAGCGCCAGCACACCGAAGAAGACCGCCCACCCGGTGCTCCCCAGGTCGGCGAAGAGCACCGTTCCCGCGATCGCCCAGACCAGCCCGAAGGCCGCGAGGGCGAGCCGCATCCGCAGTGCGCTGCGAGCCCGCAGGGGCTCGTTCCCGCTCCGTCCCATGCGCATGGAAAACGCCTCCTCATCCGGTTCGTACCCGGCTACGCTCGTCCCATGACATGGCGACATTGATCCTCACCCGAGTCACCACTGGCGCGCAGGCTCTACGCCTACGCCTTCCTCGAGGACCTGATCCCGCTCTACCCGGTGTACGCGGTGCTCTTCGCGGACGCCGGGCTGTCCGAGGCGGGGATCTCCTCGCTGTTCGCCGTGTGGTCCCTCACGGCGTTCCTGCTCGAGGTGCCCTCGGGCGTGTGGGCCGACCGCTTCTCCCGGCGTGCCCTGCTCACCCTCGCGCCGCTGCTGGCCGGAGCGGGCTTCGCCCTGTGGACCCTGTGGCCCTGCTATGCCTCCTTCGCCGCCGGGTTCGTGCTGTGGGGCGCCGGTTCCGCCCTGCGGTCGGGGGCGCTGCAGGCGCTGGTGCACGAGGAGCTGACCCGCGTCGGCGCCCCCGGCGCGTACGCCCGCCTCACCGGCCGCGCGCAGGCCCTCGGCACCACGGCGGCCCTGGCCGCGACCGCTCTGGCGGGGCCGCTCCTCGCGGCCGGCGGCGATCGCGCGGTCGGGCTGGTCAGCGTCGCGGTGACCGTGCTGACCGCCCTGTCCGCCCTCGCGCTGCCGGAGCCCCGCGCACGCGGTGCCGGCGCGGACGAGGGCGGCGGCGCGGCCTCGTACGCCGGGCTGCTGCGCGAGGCCCTCGCCCAGGCCCGGCACACCCCCGGCGCCGGGCGCATGGTGGCCGTCGTCTCCCTGCTGGCCGGCGCGACCGCGCTGGACGAGTACGTTCCGCTGCTCGCGCAGGCCACCGGCGTGCGGCCGTCCTTCGTCCCGCTGCTCGTACTCCTGGTGACCGCGGGAGCCACGGCCGGCGGCTGGCTCGCCGGCCGCGGTACGCGCTGGGCCCCGCTCGCACCGGCCGTCGCCGCGGTGTGCCTGGCCGCGGGTGCGGCCGGCGCGCACCCGGCGGGCCTGGCCCTGGTGGCCCTGGCCTTCGGCCTCCTCGACTGGTCGACCGCGGCCGCCGACGCCGGCCTCCAGGAGCGCATCACCGACCGCACCCGCGCGACGGTCACCTCCCTGGCGGGCCTGGGCTCCGAGGCCGTGTCACTGGTGCTCTTCGGCTGCTGGGCCCTGGGCTCCCACTGGTCCGGCCCGGGGCCGCTGTTCGCCCTGGCGGCGCTGCCGCTGCTGTTTCCCGTGCTCCTGCTGTGGCGGTGCAACATTTCCGCACCCCCACGACGTCAGTGAGGTGAAGGCGACGCCGAACGACAACGGGGTGGGGCATGCACGAGGACCGTACGAAGGACTACCTGGACTTCGCGGCGACCCGCGCTGCACACCTCTTCCGCTCCGCCTGCCTGCTCACCGGCGGTGACACCCACCTCGCGGAGGACCTCGTGCAGGAGACCCTCGGCAAGATGTACGTCACCTGGCGGCGGGTCTCGCGTGTCGGCAATCCGGCCGGCTACGCGCAGACCGTGCTCGTCCGCACCTTCCTCACGCACAAGCGGCGGCGCAGCAGCGGGGAGTCCCCCACGGGCGAGCTCCCCGACCTGCCCGCGAGCGCCTACGACTCCGACAGCGACACCGCACTGCTGCGGCTCACGCTCCTCGACGCCCTCGCCCGGCTGGCGCCGAAGGACCGCGCGGTCGTGGTCCTGCGCTACTGGGAGGACCGCAGCATCGAGGAGACCGCCGACGCGATGCGGGTCAGCTCCGGCGCCGTGCGCACCCGGTCGGCCCGGGCCCTCGCCAAGCTCCGCGAACTGCTCGGCGACAGCCTCGCGGAACTCGCCTCCGCCCACTGACCTCCCCCCACCGGCTTCCCCTTCCCCTTTCGAGTTCCGACCTCTCCTCCGGACGGTGGTCCACCATGCCCTTCGAAGACGACCTCGGCGCCGCGCTGCGCCGCACCGGCGACACCTTCAGCACCGACAGCCGCGCCCTCGTCGCGGCCGGCCTCGCACAGGGCCGCAGCGCCCACCGCCGCCGCACGGCCGCCGTCGCGGGCACCGTCGCCGCCGTGGCGGCGGCGGGCGTGACCGCCGCCCTGGTCGTACCCGGCGGCAGCGCCAGGGACGTGGGCCCGGCGACGACGAGCAGCCCCGACCCCACGCGTCCGTCCGAGGACCGGGACAAGGGCGCCGACGACGGCACGTTGCTCGGCGCCCTCGAGCACCTGCTCCCCAAGGGCCGGATCCTCAGCAGGCGGGCCTCGGACGTGGAGACGTCCCCCTATGCCGAGGTCGTCTGGGACGATGGTCACGGCGCTTCGACGATCTCCGTCGGCCTGAGCCGCGTCGAGCCCGGTGAGGGCGTGACCTGTCCGGACCTCGCGCTGATGAAGCCGGGCACGACGTGCGAGCGCACCCCGCTCCCCGGCAAGGCGACCCTGCTGGTCGTCAAGGGCTGGGAATACCAGGACGACCGCAAGGGCCCCAAGAACTGGCGCGCCACCGTCACCGGCGCCGACGGCCGGCAGGTCATGGTCACCGAGTGGAACGCGGCCGAGGAGAAGGCGAAGAAGCAGAGCCGGGAGGAGCCGCCCCTGACCGCGTCCCAGCTCGGCATCCTCGCGCGGTCCTCGCAGTGGGGGCCCTTCCTGGAATCCGTGCCGGAGCTTCCGGCGTCGAACGGGGAGCCGGGCTCGGAGGCCGGGGGGCCGAGCGCCGAGCACATCCTGAAGCTGCTGCGGAAGCTCCTGCCCCAGGGGCTCAAGATCACGGTGCCGCCGGGACAGAGCGGCGGGTACGTCCACCTGACCGTGGACGACGGCCAGGGGGCCACCTTCGTCGAGGTCGACTTCCAGCCGTACCAGGCCGACCTTGTCGACGACTCGCTCTACGCCGGCGCGACCGTCCTCCCCGACGGGACGAAGCTGGTCACGCGCCGCGACGGGGGCGACAAGGGCGGCGTCGGCATCGTGCGGTGGGCCGCCGACACCATCCGTCCCGACGGGCTGAGGGTCGTGGTGACGGCGTTCAACTCCGACGGCTACCACCGGCCCATCACCCGGCAGAAGCCTGCCGTCAGCATGGACGCCCTCGTGAAGGCGGCGACCGACTCCCGGTGGAAGGCGCTCGGATGATCACCCGGGCGGCCCGCCCGGCGGGCCGCCCGGCATGCGGCCGGGTTAGCGTCGCCGGTGGCCCCACGGGATTCCACGAGTCCCTGTTGACGGGGGGACAGCAGGCCTAGAATCCCGCACTGTTGCAGTGCCCACCGACCCGTTCAGGGGGAACGCGCATGTCCCGACTCCCTTCCAGGCGTGCGATGTTGCGGACGGTGGCCACGGCCGCGGGTGCCGTGGTCGTCGGATTCGACCCCGTGGGCCGCGGTTGGGCCGTGGCCGCGACCGCCGAGGACCGGGCGGACGGCACGCTGGTGGGGCTGCCCCACCTGGACGGCACGCTGCTCACCGACGACGCCTCGCTCGGCGCCGCCGCGGACGACTTCGGGCACATTGTGCACCGCAGGCCCGTCGCGGTGCTGCGCCCGGGGTCGGTGGACGACGTCGTCGCCATGGTGCGCTTCTGCAACAGGCACGGCCTGAAGGTGGCACCGCGCGGCCAGGGCCACGCGACGTCCGGCCAGGCGCAGGTGGACGGCGGGCTCGTCGTCGAGACAACGCCGCTGGCGGGGATCGGCCCGGTCACGGCGCACAGCCGTACCGTCACGGTCGGCGCCGGGGCCAAGTGGAGCGACGTCACCAGGGCCACCCTGGCGCACGGCCTCACGCCGCCCGTCTTCACCGACTACCTCGAACTCTCCGTCGGCGGCACGCTGTCCGTGGGCGGGCTCGGCGGCCAGAGCCACCACCACGGCGCGCAGGTCGACAACGTCACCGAACTGCAGGTCGTCACCGGCGCGGGCGAGCTGGTGCGCTGCTCCCCGTCGCGGCACGGGGACCTGTTCGAGGCGGTGCTGGCGGGCCTGGGCCAGTGCGCCGTCATCGTCTCGGCCACGCTGCGGCTGGTGAAGGCCCCGACGACGGTCCGGCACTACCTTCTGCCGTACCACGACCTCGGCACCTTCCTCGCCGACCAGCGGCTGCTGGTCACCGACGGCCGGTTCGGCTACGTGGAGGGCCAGGTCGTCCCGGACGCGAACGGCGCCTTCCGCGGCTACGTCCTGGAGGCCGTCTCCTACGACCCCGCGCCCGACGACGCCGCGCTGCTGGCCGGGCTGCGCCACGACACCGCGGGCGTGCAGACCGAGGACCTCGGCTACTTCGACTTCCTCGACCGGCTCGCGGCCTCGGTCGCGGCGCTCAAGGCCGCCGGCCTGTGGGACTTCGCCCACCCCTGGCTCAACCTGCTCATCCCCGGCGACAAGGCGGCCGCCGTGGCCGGGGGCATCCTCGACGCGCTCACGCCCGACGACCTCGGCCCCGGCGTCGTGCTGCTCTACCCGCTGCTGCGCGAACGTCTGCACCGGCCGCTGCTGCGGACCGGCCGGGACCCGGTCCCGTACCTGCTCGCCGTGCTGCGCACCACCCCGCCGCAGGACAGCGCGACGATCGACCGTCTCCTGGCCGCCAACCGGGCCGCGTTCGAGGCCACCCGGGCGGCCGGCGGCACGCAGTACCCGGTCGGCTCCGTGCCGTTCGGCCGTGCCGACTGGCGGACCCACTTCGGCTCCGCGTGGCCCGCGCTGGCGGCGGCCAGGCGGCGCTACGACCCCCGGGGCATCCTCGTCCCCGGTCAGGGGATCTTCTGAAGCGGGACGGCCGCCCCGTAAGGTCCCCCCATGGGGAGACACATCGCGTTCGACCGACTGCACAACTTCCGTGACCTGGGCGGCTACCGCACGGCCGACGGCCGCGCGGTCCGCTGGGGACGGCTCTACCGCTCCGACGCGCTCTCGAAGCTCGGGGGCGCGGATCTGGAGCGGTTCGCCGCCCTCGGGGTGCGCACGGTCATCGACCTGCGCTACCCCTTCGAGATCGAGGCCAAGGGGCGCGTCCCGGAGGCCACCGGGGTCGCGTACCACAACCTGAGCATCGAGCACCGGCCCGTCGACCAGACCGCGTTCGGGCCGGAGGTCGAGACGACCGCCTTCTACGCGCGGCTGCACGCGGAGGTCGCCTCCGACGGCGTCGAGGAACTGGCGCGGGCGCTGGAGCTGATCGCCGCGGACGGCAGCGGACCGCTGGTCTTCCACTGCGCGGCGGGCAAGGACCGCACGGGACTGCTGGCGGCGCTGGTGCTCGGGCTGCTGGGGGTACCGGAGGAGGACGTCGTCGCCGACTACGCGCTGAGCGAGCTGGCGACCGCCCGGCTGCTCGCGGACTGGACGGCGGCCAACCCGGAGCGGAGCCTGCGGTGGTCCGGCTGGGGGAGGGCGCCCGCCGACGCGATGCGCATCTTCCTCGCCGGGCTGACCGCCGAGCACGGTTCCGTCGAGGGGTACGCCCGCGCGCGGCTCGGCACGGACGACGCCCTGCTCACCGCCCTGCGGGGGGCGTTGCTCGCCGACTGATCCGGACGGAACCCCGCAACGTGCAACCCTTTGGTTGCGCGACGCGTCTTCACGTGCAACCCTGGAGTTGCACGTAATGCTGTCCAGCGACGGAGGAACCACCATGAGCACCCAGACCCCGGACCGGATCGAGCGGGAGATCAGCATCGCGGCGCCGGTCGAGCGCGTGTGGGACGTCCTGACCCGGCCGGAACACATCGGCCGCTGGTTCGGCGCGGATCTCGGCGGCAGCGGTGCGCCAGCGGACGTCGACCTGCGACCGGGCGGCGCCTTCGAGATCGACCACGGCTTCGGCGTCTACCCCAGCCGCGTCGTGGGCGTGGAGCCGCCGCGCTACTTCGCGTACCGCTGGGCCACCGCCTTCCCCGGCGCGGAGGCCGCGGAGGACAACTCCACCCTGGTCGAGTTCACCCTCACCCCCGACGGGGACGGTACCCGGCTGCGGGTGGTCGAGAGCGGCTTCGCGGCCCTCGACATCCCCGAGGAGCGCGTCCCCTACGCCGGCCACGAGAGCCACTCGCAGGGCTGGGTGGAGGTCACGGCCGGACTCGCCGCGTACGTGGAGAAGCTGCCCGCATGACGCAGACCCCCACCAGCGGCGAGGAGGAGGACGTGTTCGCCGCGCTGGCCGACCCGATGCGGCGGCGCATCCTCGACGCCATCGCAGAGCACGGCGACGCCACCGCCACCGTGCTCGCGGCCGAACTCCCCGTGTCCCGCCAGGCGATCGTCAAGCACCTGACCGTGCTGGACCACGCGGGACTGGTCGCCGGCCGGCGCACGGGCCGCGAGATGCGGTACGCCGTACGCCCCGAGCGGCTGGTGGCGGCGGCGCGGTGGATGGACCGCGTCGCCGCCCGCTGGGACGCCCGGCTGTCGGCCATCAAACGCCTTGCGGAGGAACCCACTTCGAAGGACCCCGGTGTAGCCTGAGCGCCGTGAACGGGGAGAGGCCGCCGGACAAGTTCTCCGGCCGCATAGGCGACGGCCGGATCAACTGGCAGGTGGGCCTGCTGCTCGTGGTCGTGAACGTGCTGCTGCTCGCGCTGGGCGTGGCCTCCACCTTCTGGTTCTTCGGGCAGGACATCGGCATCGCCGGGTTGTCCGTGGCGCTGCCCGCCATGAGCCTGTGCACCTTCCTGGTGCTCTTCACCGACTCCCGCGACGTGCGCACCGCCGTGATGTCCGCCTTCACGGTCCTCTACTTCGGTTTCGTCGCGGCCTCGTTCAACAACGAGGTCGCGCGGGCGATGGCCGACACGTCCGGCTTCCTCGACGACGTCTACGGCAGCTTCAACACCTTCATGATCGTGATGGTGGGCTTCTACTTCGGTGGCAAGACCGCGGAGAAGGTCGTCGAGAAGAAGCACACTGCCGCGCAGGCCTCCACCGCCCCGCCTCCGGAGCGCGTCGGGAACGAGGGCGGCACCGTCACGCCCCTGCCCGCACCCGCCACGGCGCCGGACGGCAACCCGGCCTGACCGGCACGGCCGGCCGGGCGTCCGACCCGGCGAGCTCCGACCCGGCGAGTGCCGGCCCGCACCCGGCCATGATCCTGCCGGCGGTGTACGGGCTGGGGAGCCGGCCCGCGACGGCGTACGGCCGCGGCCGCTTGCGGCCCCTGCTCGTCGGTGCGCTCGCCCGCGACTCCGTCCTCGGACCGGTGCTGTCCAGGACGGCCGCGACCGGCGGCCACCACGCGATGGCGAAGCACGTGTGCCCACGGGAGCCGCTCCGCAGCCGACAGGGCCGCGGGACAGGCCGCCTCGAGCAGGGCCGCCGGGGTCGCGAAAGGGGGCGGGGGGCGCGCGTGCCATGATCAGGGCCCCGACGCCCGACCGGATCCAAGGAGGCGGCCCCCGTGCCCGAGCAGCACCTCGACACCATGCCCGAGGACTGGCAGCGGGCGCTCGCCGTCGTCGCCCACCCGGACGACCTGGAGTACGGCGCCGCCGCGGCCATCGCCCGCTGGACGGAGGCGGGCCGCGAGATCGGCTACCTGCTGGCGACCCGCGGCGAGGCCGGCATCGACGGCATACCTCCCGAGGACGCGGCACGAATACGGGAGGCCGAGCAGCGCGCGAGCGCGAAGGCGGTCGGCGTGCGGACCGTGGAGTTCCTGGAGCACCGCGACGGCGTCATCGAGGAGGGCCCGGCCCTGCGTCGCGAGATCGCCGCCGCGATCCGCCGGCACCGCCCCGAGCTGCTGATCACGTTCAACCACCACGACACCTGGGGCGGCACGGTCTGGAACACCCCGGACCACCGGGCCGTCGGCCGGGCCGCCCTCGACGCCGCGGGTGACGCCGGCAACCGGTGGATCTTCCCCGAACTCACCCGGGACGAGGGCCTGGAGCCCTGGGGCGGCGTCCGGTGGGCGGCGGTCGCCGGATCGCCGTACCCCACGCACGCGGTCGAGGTCGCCGACGCCGACGTCGAGCGGGCCGTCGCCTCCCTCGCCGAGCACCAGGCGTACATCCGGGCGCTCACCGACCGGGAACCGGCCGACTACGCGCGCGAATTCCTCGGCCGCAACATGGACCTCGCGGCGCGGGGCTTCGGGGACCGTCCGGCGGTGGCGTTCCAGGTCTACCCGCGGTAGCGGGCGGCCGGACCCGCCCGCCTCAGCCCGGGACGAGCAGGTCGATCCCGTACGCCGCAACCGCCAGGCACGCCGCGAAGCACACGGCCGCCACGGCCAGGGCCGCCTTCTCCTGGCCGTCGCGCGGCTGCCCGTCGCGAGGGCCGCTGCCGGCGCGGCCCCACGCGGCGACGCCCAGCGAGAACATCACCACCAGGGCGATCGTGATGCCGAGGCTGGCCCCGAACACGGCGCCGAGGTTGCCCCATTCGATGTCCATGCGCATCCGCTCCTGACCGTCACCCGGCCGACTGGCCGGCGGCGCTCGGTTCCTGCACATCCGGCCGGGAGTCGTTGACGTTGTCCGCGTTGACCGGACGGCGGCGCGACAGGAGGTAGAAGCCCGCGGCGGCGGCGACCGCCACGCCCGCCACGAGCGCGACGCCGAGGTCGCCGTGGTCCGCGACCCAGGCCGCCACCCCGCCCACGGCCGCCGCCGCCGGGAGCGTGAGCACCCAGGACACGGCGATCCGCCCGGCGACCCCCCAGCGCACCTGGGCGAGTTTGCGGCCCAGGCCGGCGCCCAGGATGCTGCCGGTGCAGACCTGGGTGGTGGACAGCGCGAAGCCCAGGTGGGAGGACGCGAGGATCACGGAGGCCGCGCTGCTCTCCGCGGCGAAGCCCTGCGGGGCCTCGATGTCCGTCAGCCCCTTGCCCATGGTGCGGATGATCCGCCAGCCGCCCACGTACGTGCCGAGCGCGATGGCCAGCCCGGCGCTCAGCACCACCCACCACGGCGGACCGGAACCGGGCGCGAGCAGTCCCCCCGAGATGAGCGTCAGCGTGATGACCCCCATCGTCTTCTGCGCGTCGTTGGTGCCGTGGGCGAGCGCCACGAGCGAGGCGGAGCCCACCTGGCCCGCCCGGAAGCCGCGTTTCACCGCGTTGCCCCGGGTGCGTCTGGTGATCACGTAGGCCAGGTAGGTGGCGAGCATCGCCACCACGCAGGCCACGACCGGCGAGGCGATCGCGGGGATCACGATCTTCTCCAGGACCTCGCCCGCGTTGACCGCGGACGTGCCGGCACCCACCCAGACCGCGCCGATGAGCCCGCCGAACAGCGCGTGCGAGGAACTGGAGGGCAGGCCGAGCAACCAGGTCACGAGGTTCCACAGGATGGCGCCCACCAGCCCGGCGAAGATCATCACGGCGGACACCTTGGCGTCGTCGACGATGCCGTTGGAGATCGTCCTGGCGACCTCCGTGGACAGGAACGCGCCCAGCAGGTTCAGCACGCCGGCCACCGCCACCGCCACCCGGGGCGCGAGCGCGCCGGTGGCGATCGACGTGGCCATGGAGTTGGCCGTGTCGTGGAACCCGTTGGTGAAGTCGAAGGCGAGAGCCGTGACGATGACGATGACGATCAGAAAGGAGACAGTGCCCACCGCATACCTCCCACCCGGGTGCGGTGCAGTTCACCGGGCCCCTCGTGCTGATGTCGGCTCGGGATTCCAGGCTAGGCGAAGTCCCGGTGGGCCGCATGGCGCGGCCCGCCGTCGGGGCGGACCGGGGGAGACGCGGACGGGGAAAACCCGTGGCGGCCGGCGGGCCGCGGTGGGCAGGATGCCCGCATCATGGAGAACACCGAGATGCCGTACCGGATGATCAGGGCCGCGCACACCGGCGACAGCGTGACGGTCTATCAGGCGTACCGTCCCGGCATCGGTGATCACGCGGCGCTCCACGGCCGCTTCCCGGAGAGCTGGAGCCGCACCCGGATGACGTGGATCAAGCCGTCCTTCCTGTGGATGATGTACCGCAGCGGCTGGGCCCGGAAGGAGGGGCAGGAGCGGGTGCTCGCCCTCGACATCAGCCGCGAGGGCTTCGACTCGGCGCTCCGTCAGGCCTGCCTGTCGCACTTCGACCGTTCGGTGTACCCCGACCGCGGGACCTGGGCCGAGCGCGTGCGCGCCACGCAGGTCCGTGTCCAGTGGGACCCGGAGCGCGACCTCGCGCTGCGCGCACTGCCGTACCGGTCGCTGCAGCTCGGGCTCACCGGCCGGGCCACGCGCGACTACGCCGACCACTGGATCGTCCGGATCCGGGACGTCACCGGGCTCGCCCACCGCGTCCACGAGCTCGTGCGCTCCGGTGACCGCGAGGCCGCCGCGGCGCTGCTGCCGCGGGAGCGGCCTTATCCCCTCGACGCGGAGACCGCGGCCGTGATCGGCGCGACGACGGAGCCTAGCGGCCGTCCAGCTCCGTGACGAGCCGCTTCGGGGCGACCACGCGGTAGCTCTCCTCCACCCAGTCGCACAGCACCTCCGTGGCGGGCGCCTCCCCGGTGAGGGGGACGGAGACCCAGCCTGCCGCGCCGAGGCCGTAACCGGAGGGCTGGGCGCCGGGGACCGACAAGGCGTGCTCGTGCAGCTGCGGGTCCTTGAGCTTGACGTTGATGCCGGGCGGGTGGCTGCCGTCGCCGGCGCCGAGGAAGACGAAGACCTTCCTGTTGACCTTGACGACGCTCTCGCCCCAAGGGAACTCCTCCACCGCGCCGGGCAGCGTGAGGGCGAAGGCGCGCACCTGCGCGCGCACGGCGAGCGGGTCGTGGGCGGTGGTCACGGGGCCTCCCCGGGGCGGGCGCGGACGGCGGACGGCGGGCGACGGGCACGCGTACGCCCCGATCGTAGGACGGGGGCGGCCCGGATCCGGGGCAGGCGGGCCCCGCGACGCGCGAGGCGCCGCGGGGCCGGTCGTACCGTGCGGTTCAGCGGATTCTGGCGAAGAACCCGGGCGGTCAGGACTGCGTTGGGGAACCTGTAAAACGGTCTCGTCGGCTTGCTGGGGTTGGCATGGTCGTTCTGCTCGACGGAGCGAAGGGTGGGGCTGGGTGTCGCTGGAGTCCCGCGACGAGCGTGGGGTGCCGGAGCTGACCGCTCGGGTCGTGCGGGCGTCGTTCCGCAAGGGGACACTGGCCGTCCGCGTGCGTGAGGCGCTCGGTCCGTTGTTTGCCGATCTTTCGCCTAGGCCTTTTCGTCACGGGGCGGCCGGCTGTTTCACCTGGGGCGCTGGTGCTGGTGTCGGTGCTGCAATACGCCGAAGGGCTCACCGATCGGCAGGCCGCTGACCAGGTGCGGGCCCGTATCGACTGGAAGTTCCTGCTCGGCCTGGAGCTGGACGACCCGGGGTTTGATTTCTCCGTCCTGAGCGACTTCCGCGCCCGGCTGATCGGACACGGACTCGAGGTGCACGTTCTGGACCTGGTCCTGGCCAGGTGCCCCGAGCTCGGGTTGTTGCGTACTGGCGGTCGGCAGCGCACCGACTCCACCCACGTCCTGGCCTCGCTGCGCCCGCTATCACCGGCCCCCCGCGCTGATTGCGACCGGCTGGAGGCAGGGCATCGTGGCAACTGCATCCTGGGTCGGGCTGGTTGTCAGAGGTCGTTAAGTCCGTTTCTGGTAGCGGCCTCGTCCGGGCTGGGTGAGGAAGCCTTGGCGGGTGAGGCGTCCGAGACGGCTGCGGGTGATG
>NZ_JBHYMQ010000104.1:0-19773 GCF_042742985.1 Streptomyces sp. NPDC058864
GCCGGGGGCGCGATGTCGGCGGCGGTGACCACACCCGGACCCTGCTTGCGCAGGTACATCACGACCGGCTCGTCGTGCTCCGAGGAGACGACCAGCGACTTGATGTTGAGGATGAGGTCGGTGACGTCCTCCTTGACGCCCGGCACGGTGGTGAACTCGTGCAGGACACCGTCGATCCGGACCGAGGTGACGGCCGCACCCGGGATCGAGGAGAGGAGCGTACGGCGGAGCGAGTTGCCGAGGGTGTAGCCGAAGCCCGGCTCCAGCGGCTCGATCACGAACCGGGAGCGGAACTCGTCGACGACCTCTTCGGTCAACGAAGGGCGCTGAGCGATCAGCATGGGGTATTGCCTCCAGAGTTTGGCGCCCGCTATGTGACGCCGTAGACACCAAGGGTACGGCCGGTCGGGCCTCCCATGAGGCTGACCCGCCCGTCCGCCGGACACTCGGCGGGCCCCGCTCCCGCCGGAGCGCGGTCCGGCGATCGGCAACTCCTGCCCCTGAAGGCTGCCACCAGCACATTTCGTGGGTGCATACTGGGGGCGATGACAAAGCCCTCTGCACCGAAGCGCCATTTGCCCACCAGCCCCTTCAAGGCCCCGGTCGCCCCGGCTCCCAAGCACTTCGCCGTGGGCGACCAGGTCACGCACGACATCTACGGCCTCGGCCGGGTGATCGGAATCGACGATGGACCCGCGGCACTCGTGGACTTCGGCTCGACGCAGATGCGGATCCTGAGCCCGTACACGAAGATGACCAAGCTGTAGGACCGGCTGTACCGGGTCACGGCACTGCCGCCGGGACCGGGTCAGCCGTGCCCGGGTGACGGCGTGCCCCTCGCCCCCTGGGCGCTCCTCCCCCGCGTACGCGGCACCCTTCGGAGCCCTGGACGCCGGGGCCATCGGCACGGCACGTGACCTGCGGGCGAACCCGGTCCCGGCTTCCGGGACCCTTTTCGCCCCACTGCGCCCCACCGCGGCCCGGGACCCAGGGGGCCCGCGCCGCTGTGCCGCGGGGCGGGACGGGGCGCGTGACCGCGGTTCCGAACATCAGGATCTTGCGATTCCGCCATGTCGATTTCGCCACCTGTTCGCGTTTCCCTCAGCTTCACTCCCCTTCACCGGCGGAAACGCCCACCTAGCCTGGCCCGGACTCGCGAACCGCGTCCCGCTCATTCGACGCACGACGAATCGAGGTCCTTCGGTCATGAACACCAGCTCCCTGCTCACCAGCTCGGTTCCCCGGCGTCTGCTGCGGCCGGTCGCGGACCTCATCGACCGGCGCATCGACCGGCGCATCCGCCCCCTGGCCACCCGTGAGGCCGCAGAGCTGGCGACGCTCCGTGAAACGGTCGAGTCGATGAAGAGCAAGCTGCTCACCGTCGACCTGCTGCTCGACGACCGTGGCCGCGGGCCCTCGCGGATCGTGGGTGCCGGTCCCCTGGACCTCCTGCACTCGGAGGTGGCGGAACTCACCGGGAACCGGAAGGCCGCCGTCCGTAACGTCGCCACCGCCTTCCGGCTGCTGGTCGCGCTGGAGTCGCTCGGGGTCGGCCGGATCGCCGGCGGCACCATGAACATCTGCGGCAAGCTCGGGACGATCCCCCTGCTCGACCCGCCGAACGACGAGATCCTGGAGATCGGCACGCTCTACGGCATGTTCTCCGCGGGGCTGGTCCGGATGATGCAGCGCGAGGGCCGCAGTCCGAGCCTGACCATCGTCGATCCCTTCGCCAGCGTGCAGCTCCAGCCCGGCAACCCCGAGCGCCCCGATCCCACCGGTACCCCGGTCGACGAACGCGCCGTCCGCACGAACCTCGCCCTGGTCGGCCCGGCGGGCACGGCCGCCCGGATCCAGCGCGGCTACTCCGAGGACCCCGACACCCGCGCGGCCGTCTCGGACCGCCGCTACGGGGTGATCGTCATCGACGGCGACCACTCGGCCGAAGGCGTCGCCAAGGACCTCGAATGGGCGGAGGAGATCGCCGCCCCGGGTGCGGTCGTCGTCCTCGACGACTTCGGCGACCCCAAGTGGCCCGGCATCAAGGACGCGCTGGACAAGCACCTCGCGGGCGGCACGCGCTTCACCTACCTCGGCAAGGCGGCGCGCTCGGCGTTCCTGCGGGCCTCGTGACGGCCGGCGCGAAGCGGACGACCTGCGCGGGAAGGGCCGCCATACTGGCCCACTGACAAGACGAGGAGCCCATGGCCGGCAGTCACGTCGTGCACCGTGGGGACTCCGTTTCGACCGAGAGGCCGGCAAGTGGACCGTGATGAGGCGCGTACTGGGTGGAGCGGGTGGCGCAGCCGGGAGATCGACATCTCGGAGGAACTGCCGGAGCGGCCGGTACCGGTGGAGATCAGGGGCGGGTGGACGAGCAACTTCCAGATATTTCCGCTGCGGAAAACGTCCTCGGAGATCGTCACGGGACGCGAACTGGGCTGGACCAGGGGCGTCCGGCCGACCCGGGCCGTCGTACCCGCTGGCTTCAACTCCCTGCGGGTGGTGCGCCGGTGCCCCGGGCGCAGTGTCGGTGGGGTCGCCCGCTGGCGGCTGTCGGTGCTCTCCGTTGAGGAACTGCCGCTTCTCTCGGGGACGGTGTCCGGCAGTGGCGCCGCCGTGTTCCGCCACGAAGGGGGACCGGCCGGTGTGGCCTTCGACTTCCATTCCGAACTCACGGCCAATGCCCTGGTGTTCAACCGGGCCAGGGGCGGGGAGGCCATCCACCTCTCCCGGCATTCCCAGTTCAAGGGTGTGGGCCGGTTGCCCGGCGCCGGGTTCCTGAGCGTTCCTGACTGCCGGCGCTGGGTCGTCAAGGTCCTCTGAGCGCCCCGGCCACATCCCGTGGGCCCCTCGGCCGCGCCGCTGCGGATCACGCGCGAAGCCGGCCGGGCCGCCCGCCTCTGGGGCGCGCAGCCCCGTGCGCGTCCTCCGTGCCGCCGGGGAGCCGGGATGGCGCGCGCTACAGGACCCACAGGGCAGCCTCGACGGCGATGAGCACGAATCCCGGGGTCAGTCCGATGAAGCCGTTCCTCCTCACCCGGTCCGCGGTTTCCCCGGCGCCTTCCGCTCTGTCCCGCCGGGTTCCCCGGCCGCGCACGGCCTAGGAGAGGTGCACGAGCAGCACCATGCCGACCGCGAACCCCGCCAGCACGAGCATGTCGTGGTGCTTCCAGACCGACTTCCGGGCGACCAGTTCCGTCGCCACCCGCTTGGGGTCCTCGGGGTCGTAGAGGACCTCGATGTCGTCCCCGACCCGGACACCAGGAGGAAGGTCGTCCCGGCTCGCCGGGTGCGTGCGCGTCCTGCCGTCCGCGGCGGTGTAGCTCAGCATGAACTGCGGACCGCCCTGCCCGGACCACTCGCGGTCGTAGCAGTGGGCGGTGACCTGGACACCGCGGGAACGGAGGATGAGCCGCAGCCGCATCTGCCATGCCACCACGACCAGCATCAGGAACGCGACGCAGTCGTAGATGATCTCGTTCGCCACTCTCTCCGCCCCCGCCCGCCCCATGACTTTCCGTTGGACATTCAACCAGCGCGGACGTGTTCCCGCGGGTGATCAGGACGAACGTGACGTCGCTTGCCGGCGTCGCGCACGAGGAGGTCCGGAGCCCGTTCCGCGGGTGGGGTCACCCGTTTGCCGACGGGCGCTTCACTCACCTGGCCGCAGTGCTGGCGGTCCTGGGGTGTGTCCGTCGTTCGCCGTGCTTCCATCCCGTCAGGAGGCACACATGATGCGTGAGGACCGACAGCAGGACACCCACCCGCAGGCGGGTGCGTCACGGCGGCGTCTGCTCGCCGCGGCCGCAATGGCGCCGGTGCTGGGCGGGGCGATCTCCGCGTGCGCGCCCACCGGGACGTCGAAGCAGCACAACCACCCGTCGGTCATGCCCGTGCGCACCGCCCTGACGGACTGGAAGGAGGTGGCCCTCGCGCTGGGACGGACGGGCGACATCAGGCGCGAGTTCATGTACCACACGGGCCTGCCGCGCCGGGACCTGAACGTGGTCTCGCAGGGCGTCACCGTCAAACCGGGGCTCGCACTGGGCTCGCACGTGTCCTTCGTCCGCTACGCCGACGGGAACACGCTGCTGATGGGCGACGTGGTCGTCACCGAGAAGGAGATGCAGTCCTTCGCCGACGTGCTGCACGAGCGCAAGATCGAGCAGACCGCGATCCACAAGCACCTGCTGTCCCAGACACCCGAGATCTGGTGGGTCCACGTCCACGCGCACGGCAAGGACCCCGTGGCCATCGCCAAGGGCCTGCGCGCGGCGCTCGACCGTACTGGTGCCCCACCCCCGGGGCGGCCGGACCACAGCAAGCCGCGCGAGCTCGACATGGACGTGGCCGCCATCGACAAGGTGATGGGCGTCAAGGGCGGCATCGACGACGGGGTCTACAAGAACACCTTCGTGCGCCGGGAGACCATCATCGACGCCGGCATGGTGCTGCCGCCGGGTCTCGGATCCACGAGTGCGATCAACTACCAGCCGCTGGGCAACGGCCGGGCCGCGGTCAGCGGCGACTGCGCCATGATCGCCAGTGAGGTCCAGAACGTCCTGGCGGCGCTCAGGCAGGCCGGGTGCCAGCTCGTCGAACTGCACAACCACGGGCTCGTGGACGAACCGCGGCTGTTCTTCGTGCACTTCTGGGCCGTCGGTGACGCGGTCAAGCTCGCCAAGGGGATCCGGAAGGCGCTGGACGCCACCAACGTCAAGGGGATGGCGGTGGAGATCGGCTGACCGCCCGTCCGGCAGCGGGTCGGCACGTCCCGGCCGCCGCTCCACACGGATCACCCGTGGTGGGAGCGGCGGCCGGCTCCGTTCCCCCGCGCTGTACCGTCTCCGCAGACGGTCACGGGGAGGGACGGGCACGATGGCGCGACGGTGGTACACCGCCCTGGGCGTGAACCTGCTGCTGGGGATTCCCGGCGTGGTCCCGATCTGGATGGTCTGGTACCTCGCCGCGAACTGGCCGCTCGCCGGCCTGGGTCTGACCCGGCGGGAGCCGACCGAGAACGACGGCATCCTGCCCGGGCTGCTGCTCTTCGGGCCCGTCGTGCTGCTGTACGCCGTCCTGTGGTGGCTGGCCAACCGGCCCCTCGCCGCCCGGACGGCGCTCACCGCACGCGGTTACTGGCTGCTCAGTGCCCTGGCCACGTTCCTGCCGACGGCGGCGCTCCTGGCCAACTCCTGATCCCCTCCCCGGGCACTTCCGTCCGCGCCGTCGGCCACACCCGACCCCCGCGGGCGGGTGCGGCCGGCGGCGCGCGGGGCGGGTCAGGCCGGCGTGCGGACGCCGGGGTCGGACGGGGCGCGCCGGAGGGTGACCCGGCGGCGGCGGGTGGGCATACCCATCGTCGGGTTGGCGACGCCCCAGGCGGCGCCCTTGCAGACCAGTTCCTTGTAGAGGGCGGCGAACCGTCCGGTCAGGGCCGCGCCGGTCGCGCGGTCGTCGGCGGTGACGAACTGGATCAGGCCCTCCTTGCGGCCCAGCGAGATGCACTGGTTGAAGTACCGCAGGGGCATGTCGGGAAGCTTGCCGCCGGTCAGGCGGGCGGCGATGGAGTCGGCGGCCTGCCAGGCGGTGGGGATGCCGGAGGCGCAGGACATCCGCAGCGGCTTGCCGCCGGCGCCCATCGCCATGGCGGCGTCGCCGATGGCGTAGACGTCCGGGTGGGAGACCGAGCGCATGGTGCCGTCGACCACGATCTGGCCGGTGCCGGTGGTCTCCAGGGTGGTGGCGCCGGCGATCGGGTGGACGGCGAAGCCCGTGGTCCACACGGTGACCGCGGCCGGGAGGGAGGTGCCGTCAGCGGTGACGACGCGCTCGGCCTCCACGGCGGTGACGGTGGTGTGCTCGTGGACGGTGATGCCGAGCCGGTCGACGACCTTCCGCAGGTGCCGGGCGCCCTTCGGGGAGAGCCAGTCGCCGAGGCCGCCGTGGGCGGCGAGGGCGACGTCGAGGTCCGGGCGGGCCTCGGCGATCTCGGTCGCGGCCTCCAGACCGGTCAGGCCGCCGCCCACCACGAGGACGGGGCGTCCGGCGTCCAGGCCGGCCAGGCGTTCGCGCGCCCGGAGCGCCCCGGAGCGGCCGGCGATCTCGTGGGCGTGCTCGGCGGCGCCGGGGACGCCCTGGTCCTTCCAGCCGCTGCCGAGGGCGTAGACGAGGGTGTCGTACGCCAGTTCCTCGGCGCCGTCCGCGCCGTGGACGGTGACGGTGCGGCGGTCTGCGTCGACGCCGGTGACCTTCGCCGTCCTCACGTCGACGCCGGTGCCCGCGAACATCGCGCCGAGGGGCCGGGGCGTGAGGTCCTGGCCGGCGGCGAGCTGGTGCATCCGGACGCGCTCGACGAAGTCGGGCTCCGCGTTGACGAGGGTGATGGCGGCGTCCTCGCGGCGCAGCCGCCGGGCGAGGCGCCCGGCGGCGCTGGCTCCGGTGTACCCGGCTCCGAGGACGACGATGCGGTGCTGCATGTCCTGGCTCCTGTCTGCTCTCCAGCGGATTCGCCACTTGAACCGGGCGGCCCGCCGTTTCCTGACAGGAACGGGATGTGAGGCGCGTCACATGGGGGTCAGAAGGCGTGGAGCAGGGGTTCCCCGTGGTCGCCGGCCGCCCACCGCCTGGTGGCGCGTTCGAGCTTGTCGGGGTTGACCTGGTTGCGGACGGCGGTGATGCCGTCGGCCGTGACCTCCAGGCACATGACGCCGACGACCCGGCCGCCGACGACCGCCACGACCGCGGGGGCGCCGTTGGCGGACGTCACGTGGACCTCGGCCGAGCCGCCGACCAGGGCGCGTTTGGCCGTACCGGGCTTGAACAGGCCCCGCAGGAACTTCGCGACGGCGAGGGCGCCTTCGAACGCCTTCGCGCGGGCCGGGACCTTCCCGCCCCCGTCGCCGACCGCGACGGCGTCCTGGGTGAGCAGCCGTACGAGCGGCTCGGTCCGGCCGCTGGTGGCGGCCGCCAGGAACTCCTCGACCACCCGCCGGGCCGCCGCCTCGTCGATCCCGGCGCCGGTCCCGCGGGCCCTGCCGTCCGCGACGTGCTTCCTGGCGCGGTGGTGGATCTGCTGGCTGGCGGCCTCGGTGATGTCGAGGATCTCGGCGATCTCGCGGTGCGGGTACGCGAAGGCCTCCCGCAGCACGTACACCGCGCGCTCGTTGGGGGTGAGGCGCTCCAGCAGGAGGAGGACCGCGTACGAGACCGATTCGCGCTGTTCGGCGGTGTCGGCCGGGCCGAGCATGGGGTCCCCGGCGAGCAGCGGTTCGGGGAGCCACTGGCCGACGTAGGTCTCACGCCGGGCCCGGGCCGAGGTGAGCTGGTTGAGGCACAGGTTGGTGAGCACCTTCGTCAGCCACGCCTCGGGGACCTCGACACGCTCGACGTCGGCGGCCTGCCAGCGCAGGAACGTCTCCTGCACGGCGTCCTCGGCTTCGCTCGCGGAGCCGAGGAGACGGTAGGCGACGGCCTCCAGGCGGGGCCTGGACGCCTCGAACCGGTCCACGTCGTGCGGGGTCAGGGCCATGGCCCGGATCCTAGCCGCCCGGGTGTGCGGGCGGGCCCCGCCGGCTCCGGCCGGTGTGTGCCCGGGCGCGTGACTCAGTGCGCGATGTCCAGCCGGACGACCGCGCCGATCTCGACGAGCTGGTCGGGCAGTGCCAGGTCGGACACGCCCATGACGGTGCTGGTGGGGCGGTGGTCGCCGCAGTACGCGGCGTGCAGGCGGGCGGCGGTGTCGAAGTGGTCCCGCAGGCCCCGGACCAGGACGGTGGTCTCGACGATCTGGTCGCGGCGGGCACCGAAGTGCTCCAGCACGCGGTCGAGGTTGTCGAGGGTCGTCCTCATCTGGAGTTCGAAGTCACCGGTCCCGATGAAGGTTCCGTCACCGTCGTGGGACAACTGCCCCGAGATGTAGAGCGTTTCGCCGGCCTGGACGGCCTGGCTGTACCCGTAGAGCGACTCCCACGGCATGCCGAAGCCGAATGCGCTGGACTGGACGGTCACGGTTGTCTCCTCGTCGTCGACCGGAACGGCCCCGCGTCGGGGGCCGACAGCTGAGACCGGAGCCGCCGTGGAGGTGTGACAGGGGCGGCGACGCGACCGCGGCGCCGGCCGGAGGACCCGTGGCGGTTCGTCACGGGCCCTCCGGCCGGGCGCGGTGTGCTGAGGTGGCCGCCAGGGGCGGTGAGCCCTTAACGGAACGGGAAGTACCCGCCGCCGAAGCCACCGAAGCCGCCGACGGGGACGACCACGGGGACGACCACGGCGGGGACGAAACCGCCGTAGAAGTTGTTGCCGTAGAACCCGTTGCCGCGGAAGCCGCCGATGCCGCCGAAGCCTCCACCGCCCTGGACGTAGCTGGTCACGGCTGTCGGACGGGCGACTGAGGTCACGGTCTGCGGTGCCGCGTCGGCGGTGCCCGCCGCGACAAAGGCGAGCATCGGTGCCGCGAGCGCCGCGGCGACAGTCCGGCGGACGGTGATGTTTGCACGCATGTCAATCTCCTTCGTACGGGAAGATTGGTGGACAACGGCCGTGCCATTTCCGACCGTCGTCGAACCGGCTTCGTGTGCCTGGAGCCGGTAGGACGAGGGGCACGTGACCCACGCGTTCTCGCTCACCGGGCAGGGACGCCGTGATGCAAGGCGGCAAACGCCGAGGACATGACCGTGACACGGGTGGGGCCCGGAGTCAAAAGAAAGCGCCGCGACGCGGCGTCATCGCGGCCGCTTTTCCGCAGGTCAGGGGCTATGCGATGACCCCGTTGGAAATCTTCGGGGCCCTTGGGGCGACCGGATACCCACCGCCACCCCATGGCCAAGGACCGGGGTCCG
The DNA here is from genome assembly GCF_042742985.1 of Streptomyces sp. NPDC058864. Classification (NCBI taxonomy): domain Bacteria; kingdom Bacillati; phylum Actinomycetota; class Actinomycetes; order Kitasatosporales; family Streptomycetaceae; genus Streptomyces; species Streptomyces sp. NPDC058864. Next base: position 8,844 of record NZ_JBHYMQ010000104.1, read on the forward strand.
GAGTGACCCTCCGTGGCCGCCGCCCGTCCCCGCGCGGCGGCTGGCCCGCGTCACGCGATCGCCGGGTCCGACTCCTCGCGCACCGACCAGTTCGGGCCCTCCGGCAGGGCCCGGCTCGCTTCCCCGGTACCGCGCAGCGGGAGGACGACGGCCGACGCCGCGGCCAGCGCGCACAGCAGCCAGTCGACCGCCCAGTGCAGACGGTCGGGTCCCACGTAGAGGACGGGGCCGGCGAGCAGCGCGGCGAGCAGCGCCCCGCCGAGGATCCGGGCGTGCACGGGTGCGGAGAACGCGGCGGTGCGCGGCAGGCGGCGGACCGCCCGGTCGGAGGCGGCGGGGCGGTGTGCTCCGCCGGTGTACGGGCGCGCCTCGTCCGGGTCCGTGAGACCCATGAACACCTCGCCGCCGTCGGCCACGAACGCCGCGGGCACCCCCTCCTCGATCAGCTTCCACCGCTCCGGCCAGCAGAGCCAGCCTTCCTGACCGCCGAGGCGCTGGGCTGCCCGGCCCACCTCCTTGACGGGCCCGGCCAGCCTGATCTCGCGTTCGCCGTCGTGCAGGACGACCCAGTGGAACTGGCTGACGTCCAGCCGGCCGGGTTCGGACCCCCGCTTGAGGTACCGCATCCGGACCGGTTCCCCGACCCGCACGCGTACGGCGTGGAGTTCACCCCGTCCGGCGTCCTCGGACAGCACCCGCAACTTGGCGCGCACGGTGGCCTCGCTCACCCGGCGGCGTGCAAAGAGCAGTGTCTTCACCGTCAGCACCACGACGAGGAGGATCACCAGTCCGGACAGGACGCCACCCGAGCCGGCCGCCAGCCGGGCGAGCACGAACGGTGTCAGGATGAGGAGGACCGCCCCTGTCGTACGGCCCACTTCCCGGGCGGGGAGCGGCAGTCGGCGAGGCGGCGGCGTGAGCGGTTGCCCGGTCGGTGAGGGCGCCGGGCCGAGCGGCGGTGCGGCGCGGCAGGCGAGGGCCCAGGCTCCGGCGGCGACGGCTGCCGCTCCGAGCGCCGCGAGGATGTCCCAGCGCGGGGCGGGCGCGTCGAAACGTACGTAGACCAGGGCCTGAGCCGCGGCGGCGCAGGCCAGGGCGATGCCGCCGAGGGCGCGGGTGATCAGGGTGGAGCGTCGCATGGGCGTCCTTCACCGGGCGTGGAGCCGGGGTGGGGGGCACCGTCTCACGAGGCTGGGCAGGTACGGGCCGGCGGTCGTCGCGCCGGTCGCTGCACGGTGCACCAGTTTCCCCCGTGATCCGGAGCGAAGTAAAGGGACGGGCGATCAACTACGGGGCACGAAGCAGCTCTTGGGGCGCGATGCGGCGGTCGCCGGGCAAGTGGTGGCGCCTGGTGGGCCGGGCAAGGGTGTTGCGCGCGAGCCCGCCCGGCTCCGGGCCGGGGCATGGCTCTCGGCGCGGCGGCCCGTCGCGCGGCGCTGTGGTGGGGCGCCGTGGTGGGGCGTTCGTTCGTCCTTCACCTTTCCGTCGTACCGGGTTGCGGCGTGCCGCGCACTCTTGCGCGATGCGATCCGGGCCCAAGGGCCGGACATCGCGGGGATGTTCGGGCACGGGCGGCGAGCGCCGTGCCGCGGGAGGGGAACGGGAGTGTCACGACTGAACCGGACGGCGGTACGGGGTGGTTGGCCGCGGGTGCGCATTCGCGGCTGGACGAGGGGGGCCGTCGCCTCGGCGGCGGCACTGGCCCTCGTCGCGCTGGGCGCCGGGTCGCCCGCGCGTGCGGCGACGGGCGCTCCGGTCGCGGGGGCCGGGTCCACGTGGGTGCAGAACCCGATCGACCACTGGCGGTTCACCGCGGGCGGGTCCGGCCCCGGCATGGCGACGGCCAGGGGGCGGACGCTCGGCGCGTTCGCCTCGCTCGCGCTGTGCGACCAGGGCTCGTCGACGTACCTCGGCAACGCCCCCCTGCCGCCGAACCTGGTCGGGAACGGCCTGAGCACCACGGCGCGCGTCCCCGGTGCCGTGCCCGGCGACGTCGACACCTCGGGCTGCGTCACCTCGGCCGCCGCGGCGCTGCGGAGCGCTCCGCAGCCGCGGGCGTGCGACCGGGTGGGCGTCCCCCCGTGCGACGGGGTGTCCTCGGGCGGGCACGAGCAGTCGATCGAGACGACCGTGGAGCCCGGGGCGCTGGTGATCTCCATCGAGGGCAGCCCGCACGTCGACCTGCCGGCTCCGGTGCTCGACCCGTCCGGCGAGCACCTGCACACCTCGGGGCGGATGACCCCGGTCACCGTCACCGACAGCCGTCCCGGGAACATCGGCTGGACGGCCTCCGGCCAGTCGGGCGACTTCGCCGGCCCGGCCGGCACGAGCATCCCCGCGAGCGGCCTGACCTGGGCTCCCGAGATCGTGGACCGCGGCAACGTCCGGGAGGTCACGGCGGGCCCGGCGGTCCTCCCCGGCGACGGCGAAGGGCTGGGGCGGGCCCGGACCCTGGCCACCGGCGCCGGCCCCGGCACCACGGACGTCGGAGCCGGGCTGGACCTCGACGCCCCGGCCGGCGCACGGCCCGGAACCTACACGGCGGTCCTGACCCTCACCGTCATCTGACCGCGGCCGGGGGCGGGCGGCGGCGGTCGCCCGCCCCCGGCCGTCTCCCCTCGACCCCATTCTTGACGCGTCAAATAATTGCCTCTATGTTCACTTGAAGCGTCAAGCCATAGACGAATGGAGCAGGGCGGGCCCCGCACCGTCGCCCGGGGGCCCGCCCGCGCAGCCCGCGCAGTCCGCAGGATGAGGAGTCACGACCATGGCACAGCCGCACGGCGAGGAACTGCAGGCGATCCTGGAGCGTCAGGCCGAACTCAGGGACCGCTACCTCCTGCCGGCCGGGGAGCGCCCCGCGCCCACCACGCAGGGCGTCCACCACGCCGCGTTCATCGCCCGCGACGTCGAGGAGACCATCCTCTTCTACCGGGACGTCCTGGGCCTGCCGCTGGTGGACCTGATCGAGAACCGGGACTACCGCGGATCGACGCACTTCTTCTTCGACATGGGCGGGGAGAACATGCTCGCCTTCTTCGACTTCCCGGGCCACCCCCACCCCGACTACGCGGAGACGATCGGCGGCGGCCACCACGTCGCGCTGACGGTCACGCCCGAGGTCTTCGCCATGGTGAAGGCCCGCCTCGAGGAGCGGGACCTCCCGTACGCGGCCTTCCCGACCGAGGTCGCGGAGAGCATGTTCCTGGCCGACCCCAACGGGCTCCGGATCGAACTCATCACGGAGCCCAAGGGCTACGCGATGGGCGAGTACATCCTCTGACCCGTCCCCGGCTCCGCGGCGGTGCCTCCCGCCGTGCCGGCGCCGCGCGGCGCCCGGGTACGACACCGGCTCGCGCGGCTTCCGGCATGCAGTGAAGCGGCCCCCTGCCGCCCGCCCGGAAGGGACGGTGTCAGGGGGCCGTTGTCAGCTCTTCTCTTCTCCGCCGTCAGCTCTTCTCCGACGTCTGCGCCGTCTGCGCGTCCTGCTCGCGGAGTGCCTTCTCCACGGCGTCCCGCACGCGGCCGTCCTCGCGCTGCTTGCGCCGTGCGCGGCCGCGGCGCGTGAGGAGGAACGCGGCGACGGCGGCCGCGGCGAGGAGCACGATCAGCAGGACCAGGACCCAGGGGACGGCCCAGCCGTGCGCCGTGGCCTCGACCGGGTCCAGGGGTGTGATGGAGCCCGACGCGTCGCTGAGCATCGGGGTGAGCGTGGCGGTGGCGGTCAGGCTGACCGCGGGAGCCACGCCGTGGACGGGCACCTTCACCTTCCAGCTCTCGCCGGGGAGCAGCTCGGGCGGGGCGGGGATGTCGCCGGCCTTCGTCCGCAGCCATCCGAACGGACCGGCCACCGAGACGGACTGGCGCGCCGACAGCATCGCGTTGCCGGTGTTGTGGATCGTGTACGTGACGGTGGCGTCGCCCGTGCCGAAGGGGTTGGCCGGGCCGCTGTAGTCGACGTGGAGGTCCTCGACCGCGAGCTTCGGCTTGAGCTCGCCGCTGACCCGCAGCTTGACCCGGATGCCCAGGCGGCGGTCCACGTTGATGCCCTGGGCCTCGTCGGACTGCTTGAGCGAGGTCAGGATGCCGCCCACGTAGTCGCCGGGGGTGGCGTTGCCGGGGACGGTGACGGTGAAGGGGATCTCGGCGGTCTTGCCGGGCTTGATCTCGACGCTGTCGCGGTCGGCGTGGACCCAGGCGCCGATCCCGACCGACTTCTTGTCCTTGGTGAGCAGGTCGAGCTGCCCGGTGTCGGTGGTGTAGCCGTCGGAGGCGTAGAGCGCGAGCCGCAGCGGTGTGGTGCTCCGGTTGGCCACGACCATGGCGTCCTTGACCTGTCCGCCGGGGTTCGCGGTGTAGCTGTAGCTGGACCGGTCGTCTCCGAAGGCGTTCGCGGCCGTCCTGACCGTCCAGGTGACGTCGCCGTCGGCCGCCCGGGCGGGACCCGCGTGGAGGCCCACGAGGGCGAGGGCCGCGAGCAGGACCAGGACGGCGGTGCGGGCGAGGGGCGTCGTGCGGCGCGGTGCGGACGGGTGCATGTCGGGGTTCTCCTGGAGCGGGGGGCGGGGCAGGCACCGACGGTGCCTGCCCCGCCGTCAAACGGGTACGGTCAGCTGCTCAGCGCAGTGATCGTGAGGGTGGCGCGGTAGCCGCCCTTCTCGACGCTGTCCGGGATCTTCAGATCCAGGTCGGCACCGAGCTTGGCGGAGCCCCGCGGGTGGCCCTGCTCGGCGGAGCCGAGGCCACGCGAGACGGACAGGCCCTGGCCGTGGTCGTCGTAACCGGACGTCACCGGGTCACCGGCCTTGGCACCGGCGCCGCCGTCCAGGACGTACGGCGTCCAGCCGAGGTAGGAGCCGGAGAACGTCTTGTCGGCGTCCTTGAAGTCACCCACGTTGGCCGAGATCGACCACGGGGCGAGCGAACGGCGGCTGTCGGAGACGAGGATCGGGTTGATCTTGCCGCCCGCGACGAAGTGGTCGCCGTTCTCCTCCTTGGCGGTACCGAGGTCCACCAGGCCGTTGTAGCCGTCGATGGTCCAGCCGAACTCGCCCGGAGCCGGGTTGGGGACGTTGACCTGCAGGTCCTGCTTGTCCCCGTGGTACGGGTGCACCGTGACGTCGTCGACGTGCGAACCGACCGGCTGGTCGGGGCCGTTGGCGGCGCTGCGGATGTTCTCGACCACGAGCTTGTCGTTGCGCACCTGGACCTTGACGTAGGTGCGGACGTGCTCCTGGTTCTGGACCGAGTTGTACCAGTAGTTGTCCGGGTTCAGCGGGTCGGCGCCGTTGCCCGCGCCGCTGGTGCCGCTGGTGTCGGGCTTGGTGATGTCGTAGTACTTCGAGCCCGAGGCGGAGTTGGCCGTCACGTAGAGGACGCCGCCGGGACCCGGGTACACGTCGGAGGCGCCGGGCTGCTCGGCCGGGTTCTCCTTCTCACCGTTCTTGATCAGGTAGCTGCGGGAGTAGCTGTGGTCGTGGCCCTGCAGGACCAGGTCCACCCCGAGCTTGGAGAACGTCGTCGGGAAGTCCAGACGACGCTGCTTGTTGTCGCCGTCCTTGGCGTGCGAGGCCGGCGAGTAGATCGCGTGGTGGTAGACGAGGACCTTCCACTTGGCCTCGTTGCCGTGCTTGTTGATGACGTCGGTCACGTAGTTCACGTGCGCCGCGTCACCGCCGCCGTTGGCGGAGTTGTAGCTGTTGCTGTTCAGGTCGATGAACAGCACGTCCTTGTAGATGTACCAGTAGTCACCGCCGGACTTGGTGCCCGCGGGGTTCCCGTTGTCGTAGTACGGGGCCGAGCGGTCGGTGTTCGGGGTGGTGAAGTGCTGCTCGTAGGCCTTGCCGCCGACGTCGTGGTTGCCGATGGTGGCGGCCCACGGGTACTGGCGCAGTCCGTCGGGAGCGAGGAAGGAGTTCCACTGGGACTCGGTGTTGGCCGTCTCGACCTGGTCACCGCCCGACACCAGGATCTCGGCGTTCGGGTTGGCCCGCAGCGAGACGTCGACCGTGTCCTGCCAGCCGGCCTGGTCGGCGGCCAGGTTGCCGGACGAACCGATCTGCGGGTCGCCGTAGAACAGGAAGTCGTACTCGCCCTCGAAGTCCTGCGTCTTGAAGGAGTACGCGGCGGACCAGTTGCCCTCGCTGCCGACGCGGTAGGAGTACTGGGTGTTCTCCTTCAGGCCGGTGATCGTCGCGTGGCGGTTGAAGCCGCCGCTGGTGGCGATGTTCGCCGCGCCGATGGCGTCGAAGGTGGCGGAGCCGGCCGGGAACTGGCCGTCGGTCACCTGCGCGGTCGGGGCGACCTGGATCTGCTGCGCCGTGTCGGCGGAGGAGTACCAGGTCACGGTGCGCTGGGTCTCGTTGGCGCCGACACCGAGGACGATGCCGCTGAGGGTGGCGGTGTCGGCGGCGGACGCCTGGGTCACCAGCCCGTTGCCGAGGGCAACCGTCAGGCCGAGGAACGCCGCGGTGGCCCCGGTGGCCACACGGCGCCGCGCGGACCCGGAGGTCCGCGAGGAGTTGCTCGATCTCATTTTTGTCTTTTCCTTCTGTGCACGAATCGTGTGCATCGAGTGGAGACCCCCACGCTCATCTCGCCAGGTAAAGCGAACATAAATGCGAGCTACGTGCTAGTTGAACTTCGCACGAGCCCTGGACGGAGTCTCAGAATCCGGACACTCGTTGCACGAACCACACCAGCCCCATCACGGACACCCCCGCGGATATCGCACCGGTGGCCCACAGCCCGGCCCGCGCCGAGCGGCGGCGGAGCACGAGGAGCAGCGGGAAGACGACGGCGATGATGGCCAACTGGACCGCCTCGATACCGACGTTGAACACCAGCAGGGACCACAGCAGGGTCCACGACCACGCCTCGTCGATGCCCAGCGCGCCCGCGAAGCCCAGGCCGTGCACGAGGCCGAAGCAGAACACGACGCCGAGGCGGGTCCATCCGGCCCGGTCCAGGCTGAAGTGCCCCTGCCCGGGGACCTCGAGCTCGGTCGCGTGGTCCCCGCGCCGCCAGATCCGCCACAGGTACCAGCCGGCGACCACGGCGATCGACAGCGCGATGACGGGCTCCACGATCCGCGCGGGCACGTCGACCACGCCCAGCGCGGCGAGCATGAACGTCACCGAGTGCGCCAGGGTGAAGCTGGTGGCCGCCAGCACGATCTCGCGCGGCCGCCGCGAACCGGCGATCAGGGCGAGCAGGAACAGGATGTGGTCGATCCCGGTCAGCAGGTGTTCGGCGCCGAGCCGGAAGAACTCCCAGAACCGCTCGTACCAGGACTGGCCGAGGGAGAAGGACGGGTGCTCGGCGTCGAGCGCGGCACTGCCCGAGCCGCCGTCGAGCGCGTACGTGACGATCGTCTTGGTGCCCTTGACGTAGCCCTCGGAGTCGGGGAACAGCCCGCTGCGCACCTCACGGTCCTCGCCAGGCGGGCAGTTCCAGTCCAGCCGGAGGGTGGCGTACGGCACGCCCTCCCGGGTGCCCATCGTGAAGCCGCCGGCCAGGGTCGCGGCGCAGGCCCTGCCGTCGGAGGCCACCGTGAAGCGCTCGGTGGCGTACGCGACGGCGGACTTCGCGTGCGCTTCCAGCGCCGCGGCCTGGGCTGCGGAGTCGCCGGCGTCGAACGCGGCGGTCCCCTCGCGGAAGAGGGCGTCGTCGTGCAGGTAGTCGGCGGCGGACACGACGAAGAGGTCGTACTCGAGCTCCAGCGTGGTCCGTATGCGGCCCCCGTCGGACGGGGCGACGTCCGCGTACACGGTCGAGGTGAACCCGTGCGCGAACGCGGACTGCTGCCCGAGGCCGAGGAAGGCGATCACCGCCGCGGTGATCCCGACGAGGCTGCGGCGCAGGCGATGTGACATGTGGCTCCTTCAGGTTGCCACTGCACCGTGCACGTCATGGGTGAACCGGAACCGGCCGGTCGGCGAATCGTGCGAAAACAAGTTCGACAACGGCCCCCGGTGGATGGAGGCGACGGGGGGACGGATTGCAGGATGGGGACGGCACCACCTGTCACACCCGGAGGTCGATCGCCTTGCGCCCCACGCTTCGGGCCGCCGCCGTCCTGGCCGCGGCCGCCGCGCTGCTCACCGGATGCGGCTCCGGCGACGACTGGTCGGACCCGCACCCCCGGCCCAGTGCCGTCGGTGCCCCCGGCCCCGGCTTCGTCGACCGCGCCGCCCCGCCCGCCCCCGAGGCCACCGCCACCCCGCGGCCCGGCTCCTGGTCCGGGGTCCACCCGTCGAAGGGCTACCGCGTCGTCCTGCTCACCTCGGGCGACGACCGCCCCACCAAGGCGCTCGTGACCGCGGTCGAGCAGTGGGCCGAGGCCGAGCACGTCGACCTCAGGAAGGTCGAAGCCGGCCACCCCGCCGACCTCCTCCCCGCCGTCACCCGCGCCATGGAGATGCGGCCGGACCTCGTCGTCAGCGCCGGCAACGACCTGGTCGACCCCCTCGCCACGGTCACCCCGAACCACCTCTCCCAGCAGTTCCTCGTGGTGGGCGCGGAGTTGGCCGAGCCCACCGCCAACGTCACCGCCGTCGACTGGTCCGGCGCGTCGTTCCGCGGCGAGGGCCTGGGCATGTCCTCCACTTACGACCCCGCCACCTTCACCCCCGCCCGCTGCGCCGCCGCGATCCGCGCGGGCGTCGCGGCCGTCCTGGGCGGCGTGACCGGGATCGTCCTCTGGCTGGACGAGCACGAGGGATAGCGTCCCCCGGCGTCCGTCCGCCGGCGATCCGCCCGCGCTTCCGTTCGGGCGGCTGCTGGCGGTCCACGCCACCGCCGCCGTCACCTAGGAGCGCGTGGGCCGATCGCCTGACGGGCGCACCCGTGGCGGCATCACCTGGCACCGCATGGCACCGCATGGCGCCACCTGACGCCACCCGGTGCCATGTGGCGCCATGGATGGCACATCAGGCATACGCGGCACCACCGTGGCGCACATCGACGCCACCACGTTTCCGCAGGTCAAGGCACCTGCGTACAGATTGACGCCACTCGGTGCGCCATAAAGGCTTGCGCATGGCGCCACAGTGGTGCCACTATGACGTCATGGACCTCACCCCGTATGTCGACACCCTCCGCCGCGAACTCGCGGTGGCCGCCGAAGCCGGCGGGGAGGACGCGCGCGAGCTGGCCGAGCGGCTCACCGCTCCCCTGGAGTCGGCGACCCGCCTGACCATGCTCAACGTGCTGTCCGCCGCGATGGACGAGATCACCCGCGAACTCGCCCCCGGCTCGGTCGACGTACGGCTGCGCGGACTGGACCCCGACTTCGTGGTGACGCTGCCGCCCGCCGGCAGCGGCCCCGCGGACATGGGCAGCGTGCCCGCCGAACCCCTCAAGGCACCGGCACCGGCACCGGCCGAGGGCGACGAGGGCGGCACCGCCCGCGTCAACCTGCGACTGCCGGCGCACCTCAAGGCCCGAGCCGAGGAGGCCGCGAGCCGCGAGGGCCTGTCGGTCAACGCGTGGCTGGTACGGGCCGTGTCGGCCGCGGTCGACGGCGCCCCGCAGCCGCGCGCGACGGAGAAGACCCGCACCACCGCACAGAGCCTCCGGGGCTGGGTTCGCTAACCGCGCCCGCGCCCCGCACCACTTCACCCAGATCACGTCCCACCAGCGGGGACGACCCAAGGACTCAGGAGGACGGGACAGCCATGCCTACTTTCGACACCCCCGAACCGATCTCGGTCACCGCCCACGTGGGCGCCGGTTCCATCCGGTTCACCGCGGGCGACCGCTCCGACACCGTCGTCGAGGTGCGGCCGCGCGAGGCGAAGCGGGACAAGGACGTACGGGCCGCCGAGCAGACCGAGGTGACGTACGCGGGCGGCACCCTGACCGTCAGGACGAAGGAGCGTTTCCTCATCGGGCCCAGCGGCGCCGTCGACGTGACGGTCGAACTGCCCACGGGCTCCCGCATCGACGTGACCGGCTCGTGGACCCAGGTGCTCGGCGAGGGCCGGCTCGGCGAGGTCAAGGTGAAGACCTCTTCCAACGACGTCCGCTTCGACACGACCGGCCCGCTGCAGCTGACCGCCTCCCACGGCACGGTCACCGTCGACCGCGTCGAGGGCGCGGCGGAGATCACCACCAGCTCCGGCAGCCTGCGCGTCGGCACCATCGACGGCCCCGCCGACATGAAGAACTCGCACGGCACCACGACCGTCGGCGCCGCGCTCGGCGAGCTGAGGGTGCGCGGAGCCCACGGCAACGTCGACGTCGCGCGCGCCGAGGGATCGGTCACGGCCACCGTCGCCCACGGCAACCTGCGCGTCGCCGAGGTCGCCCGCGGCGCCGTCCGGCTGGAGACCTCCTACGGTGCCATCGAGGTCGGCATCCGCGAGGGTACGGCCGCCTGGCTGGACGTCAGCTCCGAGCGCGGACAGGTGCGCAGCACGCTCGACGGCTCCGAGCCCCCGCAGCAGGCCGAGGACACCGTCGAGGTCCACGCCCGGACCCGCTGGGGCAACATCGAGATCCACCGCGCCCGGGCCTGAGCACCGAGGCCCCGACCGCGCGCGTCCCCCGTCCACTTCAGCCTCCGATCGGAGGGTTCCATGCCTTCATCTGTCATGCCCACATCCATCAAGACCGACGGGAACGCGGCGCCGGCCGCCGTCTCCGCCATCGGTCTGCGCAAGTCCTTCGGTGACAGGACCGTCCTCGACGGCATCGACCTGCGCATCCCCGCCGGTTCCGTGTTCGCGCTGCTGGGTCCGAACGGCGCGGGCAAGACGACGGCCGTGAAGATCCTGTCCACGCTGATCACCGCCGACGGCGGGCAGGCCCAGGTCGCCGGCCACGACATCACGGCCGAGCCGCAGGCGGTGCGCGCGGCGATCGGCGTCACCGGGCAGTTCTCCGCGGTCGACGGGCTGATCACCGGTGAGGAGAACATGCTCCTCAT
>NZ_JBHYMQ010000105.1:0-18992 GCF_042742985.1 Streptomyces sp. NPDC058864
GTGCGGCACGTAGCGTGCCGCACCGCCCGGGACCGTGAGCCCTGCTACTTCGAGTAGAGCTCGACGATCAGCTGCTCCTGCACCTGGGTGTCGATCACCGGGCGCTCGGGCAGGTTGTGCACGAGGATCCGCAGACGCGAGGGGATCGCCTCCAGCCAGGCCGGGACGGTCCTCTCGCCGGCCTCCCCCTGGGCCACCGCGAACGGCGTCAGGTTACGGGAGGACTGGCGGACCTCGACGATGTCGTTCGCGACGACACGGGCCGACGGGATGTCGGTCTTGACGCCGTTCACGAGGAAGTGGCCGTGACGGACCAGCTGCCGCGCATGATCACGCGACTTGGCGAAGCCCGCCCGGTAGACCACGTTGTCCAGCCGGGACTCGAGGATGCGGAGCAGGTTCTCACCGGTCTTGCCGGTCCTGCGGTTCGCCTCCTCGTAGTACCCGCGGAACTGCTTCTCAAGGACACCGTAGATGCGCGCGCACTTCTGCTTCTCGCGCATCTGCAACAGGTACTCGCTGTCCTTGGTGCGCCCGCGTCCGTGCTCACCCGGGGGGTAAGGACGGATCTCGATCGGGCACTTCGCGCTCTCGCACTTGCTCCCCTTGAGGAAGAGCTTCTGCTTCTCCCGACGGCAACGCTTGCAGTCGGCCCCGGTGTAACGCGCCATTCCTGTTTTTCTCCTACCTGCTCAGCGGATTGCTGATCAGACGCGCCGGCGCTTCGGCGGGCGGCATCCGTTGTGCGGGGTCGGAGTGACGTCCTGGATCGAGCCGACCTCGAGGCCGGTGGCCTGGAGGGAGCGGATCGCGGTCTCACGGCCGGAGCCGGGGCCCTTGACGAACACATCGACCTTGCGCATGCCGTGCTCCTGCGCGCGGCGGGCGGCCGACTCGGCGGCCATCTGCGCGGCGAACGGGGTCGACTTGCGCGAGCCCTTGAAGCCGACGTGGCCGGCGGAGGCCCAGGAGATCACGTTGCCGGACGGGTCCGTGATCGAAACGATGGTGTTGTTGAACGTGCTCTTGATGTGGGCGTGCCCATGAGCGACGTTCTTCTTCTCCTTGCGGCGCACCTTCTTGGCGCCGGCCTGACGGCCCTTCGGAGGCATATGTGGTTACTCCCGGTGGAGGTGGTCGGTCCTACAGCGAAGACCGCTGACGAGCGTCCGCTGAGGACTACTTCTTGCCCGGCTTCTTCTTGCCGGCGATGGCGCGACGCGGGCCCTTGCGGGTGCGGGCGTTGGTGTGGGTCCGCTGGCCGTGGACCGGCAGCCCGCGACGGTGGCGCAGACCCTGGTAGCAGCCGATCTCGACCTTGCGACGGATGTCCGCCTGGATCTCGCGACGGAGGTCACCCTCGGTCTTGATGTTGGCGTCCACGTACTCGCGGATCTTGACCAGGTCCTCTTCGTCCAGGTCACGGACCCGGGCGTTCGGGTTCACGCCGGTGGCGGCGAGGGTCTCCTTGGCCAGGGTGCGGCCGATGCCGAAGACATAGGTGAGGGCGACCTCCACACGCTTCTCGCGCGGGATGTCGACACCTGAAACGCGTGCCATTCAATGGCTCCTGTGGTGTCCGGGGGTCTTCCGCAGCACCGTTCCTGACCGCCGTACGAGGTACGGATCAGGTCTCCGGCCCCCGCCGGAGGTGCCGTCAGCCGGGACTTCCCGACCGGACGGGCGCTGCGTATGTACATGTGTTGCTCGCGTCGCGCGAAGAACTGCGAGGTGCAGGTCGGCGTGCGTCAGCCCTGGCGCTGCTTGTGGCGCAGGTTGTCGCAGATGACCATGACCCGGCCGTGGCGGCGGATCACCTTGCACTTGTCGCAGATCTTCTTGACGCTCGGCTTGACCTTCATGGAATTCAGGTTCTCCGGGTCGTGAGATCTACTTGTAGCGGTAGACGATCCGTCCGCGCGTGAGGTCGTAGGGAGACAACTCCACAACGACCCGGTCATCGGGAAGGATGCGGATGTAGTGCATGCGCATCTTGCCGCTGATGTGCGCGAGGACCTTGTGACCGTTCTGCAGCTCCACCTTGAACATAGCGTTCGGCAGAGACTCGATCACGGTGCCCTCGATCTCGATGGCGCCTTGCTTCTTGGCCATGTCCTGCTTTCGGGATCGGCTACCTTGGTCGGCTTTTGGCATGCCTGAAGGCATACGCGAGCCGACGTGACAGTCTACGCCAGCCGTTCCTGAAAGACGAATCCGGGGTGTATGCCCCCGAACGAAGATCGTTAAGCGGCGTCGAGGGGGCGCTCAGGCGAGCGGGTCCGGCGCGGCCGTGATCCCGTACTCCGCCAGCTTGGCCTTGCCGCCGTCGCGGGCGGTCAGGACCAGCGGGCCCTCCTCGGTCAGCGCGACGGAGTGCTCCCAGTGGGAGGACCAGGTGCCGTCGTCGGTCTTGACCGTCCACTCGTCCTCGAGGACGTGGGTGAGCGGGGTACCCAGGCTCACCATCGGCTCGATCGCCAGGCACATGCCCGGCACCAGACGCGGGCCCTTGCCGCGCTTGCGCGAGACGTAGTTCAGCAGGTGGGGGTCCATGTGCATCTGGGACCCGATGCCGTGGCCGCCGTACTCCTCGATAATCCCGTACTTGCCGCCGCCCGGCTTGGGCTGCCGGCGGATGTAGGTCTCGATGGCGCGGGAGATGTCGACCAGCCGGTCGCCCTTGCGGAAGGCCGCGATGCCGGCCCACATGGACTCCTCGGTCACCCGGCTGAGCTCGATGAGCTCCGGAGCGTGACCGCCACCCACGAAGGCGGTGTAGGCGGCGTCGCCGTGCCAGCCGTCGACGATGGCACCGCAGTCGATCGAGATGACGTCGCCGTCCTTGAGGACGGTCGCGGCGTCCGGGATGCCGTGGACGACCACGTCGTTCACGGAGGTGCAGATCGTGGCGGGGAAACCGCCGTACCCGAGGAAGTTCGGCTTGGCGCCGTGGTCGGCGAGGACCTTGCGGGCCACGTCGTCCAGGTCCTTGGTGGTGGCCCCGGGGACGGCCGCCTCACGGGTGGCCTCGTGGATCGCGGCGACGACCAGGCCCGCCGCGCGCATCTTCGCGATCTGCTCGGGGGTCTTGATCTCCACCATCGGTCCTGGCCTTCCTTCGTCCCACCGGATACCTCAACGGTACGGCCGCGGGGTCCTCGGGGACACCGCGGCCGCAACGGTCACGCATGTGTTCAGGCGGCGCTGTCGCCCGTGTCCTTCTTGTCGTGCAGCGCGTCCATCGCCCGCTTGGTCACCTCGGCGACCTTGCCCAGGGCCGAGATGGTGCGCACCAGGCCCTGCTGCTTGTAGTAGTCGATGATCGGCTCGGTCTTGCTGTGGTACTCCTCCAGCCGGACCCGCACCTTCTCCTCGGTGTCGTCCGACCGCTGGTAGAGCTCACCGCCGCACTCGTCGCACACGTCCTCGACCGCCGGAGGGCTGTAGACCACGTGGAACACGTGGCCGCCGTTCTTGCGGCACAGCCGACGACCGGCGATCCGCTTGACGACCTCCTCCTCGGGCACTTCGAGGTCCAGGACAGCGTCCAGCGCTATCCCGTTCTCGGCGAGGATCTTGTCGAGCGCCTGGGCCTGGCCCACGTTCCGCGGGAAGCCGTCGAGCAGGAAGCCGTTCGCGGCGTCCGGCTGCAGCATGCGGTCCTTGGCCATACCGATGGTGATCTCGTCGGGGACCAGCAGGCCGGCGTCCGTGTACTCCCGGGCCTTGAGGCCCAGCTCCGTGCCCTGGCTGATGTTCGCCCGGAAGAGGTCGCCCGTGGAGATGTGCGGGATCGACAGGTTCCTGGCAAGGTACGCGGCCTGCGTACCCTTGCCGGCCCCGGGGGGCCCGACGAGGACGATGCGCATCAGCGGAGGAACCCTTCGTAGTTACGCTGCTGAAGCTGGCTCTCGATCTGCTTCACGGTCTCCAGGCCGACACCCACGATGATCAGGATGCTCGTCCCGCCGAACGGGAAGTTCTGGTTCGCGTTGAACAGCACCAGCGCCACTGTGGGCACCAGGGCGATCAGACCCAGATACATCGCGCCCGGCCACGTGATGCGGTTGAGCACGTAGCTGAGGTACTCCGCGGTGGGACGACCAGCCCGGATGCCCGGGATGAACCCACCATACTTCTTCATGTTGTCCGCGACTTCTTCGGGGTTGAACGAGATGGCCACGTAGAAGAAGGCAAAGAAGACAATCAGCAGGAAATACGCGGTGATGTAGATCGGGTGGTCGCCCTTGACCAGGTTGTCCCTCACCCAGTTTGCCCAGGTAGAGGTGGATCCGCTGAACTGGACGACCAGTGACGGGATGTACAGGAGTGATGACGCGAAGATGACGGGAATCACACCCGCCTGGTTCACCTTCAGCGGGATGTAGGTGGAGGTTCCACCGTACGAACGACGCCCGATCATGCGCTTCGCGTACTGCACGGGGACGCGGCGCTGCGCCTGCTCGACGAAGACGACGAGGGCGACCATCGCCAGACCCACGAGGATGACGGCCCCGAACTCGACCCAGCCGTCCGCGATGTTGCCGGACTTCTTGATCGCCCAGAGGGCGCCGGGGAAGCCGGCCGCGATCGACAGGAACATCAGGATCGACATGCCGTTGCCGATGCCGCGGTCGGTGATCAGCTCGCCCAGCCACATGATGAGGGCGGTTCCCGCGGTCATCGTGATGACCATCGTGATCGTGGTGAAGATCGACTGGTCGGGAACGATGTTGAAGCGGTCCGGGCACTGCTGGAAGAGGCTGCCGGAGCGGGCGGTGGCCACCAGACCGGTGCCCTGCAGCACCGCGAGCGCGACGGTGAGGTAGCGCGTGTACTGCGTGATCTTCGTCTGGCCGGCCTGGCCCTCCTTCTTGAGGGCTTCCAGGCGCGGGATGACCACGGTGAGCAGCTGAAGGATGATGCTCGCGGTGATGTACGGCATGATGCCGAGCGCGAAGATCGTGAGCTGCAGAAGAGCGCCGCCGCTGAAGAGGTTCACCAGGCCGAAGAGGCCCTGGTTCCCCCCGACCGCCTTGATGCAGGAGTTGACCACCTGGTAGTCGACCCCCGGGATCGGGATGTGGGCTCCCAGCCGGAACAGCACCATGATGGCCAGCGTGAACAGCAGCTTCTTGCGCAGGTCGGGCGTCCTGAACGCCCGGGCGAACGCGGTGAGCACGGTGCCTCCTGCGCCCCCCGCTTCTTCGGCGGAGGGTGACGGTGTTGAAAGCTACGAATGGTGGGACTGCAAAACGATTGGGGTTGCCTGACCCGCGTCAGCACACAGGCTCCGCAAGACTAGCCCGGCCCACCTTACCGGCGAGCATCCGTCCCCGGAATGACCAACCGGGGATGCCCCGCACGAAAGTGCGGAACATCCCCGGCCGGATGTGGCATCACGCTCAGACGAGCTCGGTGACCGAGCCGCCCGCGGCGGTGATCTTCTCCTTGGCGGAGCCGGAGACCGCGTCGACGGTCACCTGCAGCGCCACGGAGACCTCGCCGGTGCCGAGCACCTTGACGAGCTGGTTCTTCCGCACGGCACCCTTGGCGACCAGGTCGGCCACCGTGACCTCGCCACCCTCGGGGTAGAGCGCGGCCAGCTTGTCCAGGTTCACGACCTGGAACTCGGTGCGGAACGGGTTCTTGAAGCCCTTCAGCTTCGGGAGGCGCATGTGGAGGGGCATCTGCCCACCCTCGAAGCGCTCCGGAACCTGGTAGCGGGCCTTCGTGCCCTTGGTACCACGACCGGCCGTCTTGCCCTTGGAGGCCTCACCACGACCGACACGGGTCTTGGCGGTCTTGGCACCCGGGGCCGGACGGAGGTTGTGGACCTTCAGCGGAGACTGCTCTCCCATGTCAGTCGACCTCCTCGACCGTGACGAGGTGGCGGACGGTGTGGACCATGCCGCGGATCTCCGGGCGGTCCTCCTTGACCACGACGTCGTTCAGCCGCTTCAGGCCGAGCGAACGCAGGGTGTCACGGTGGTTCTGCTTGCTGCCGATGTAGGACTTGACCTGCGTGACCTTGAGGCGAGCCATTACGCACCCACCCCAGCACGCGCCCGGAGCAGAGCAGCCGGGGCCACGTCCTCGAGCGGCAGACCGCGACGGGCCGCGATCTCCTCGGGGCGCTGCAGACCCTTCAGGGCCTCCACCGTGGCGTGCACGATGTTGATCGCGTTGTCGGAGCCGAGCGACTTCGACAGCACGTCGTGGATGCCGGCGCACTCCAGGACGGCGCGCACCGGACCACCGGCGATCACACCCGTACCGGGGGAAGCAGGCTTGAGCAGGACGACGCCCGCGGCCTTCTCGCCCTGGATCGGGTGGGGGATGGTGCCCTGGATACGGGGGACCTTGAAGAAGTGCTTCTTGGCCTCCTCAACGCCCTTGGCGATGGCGGCCGGCACCTCCTTGGCCTTGCCGTAACCGACACCCACGGTGCCGTCACCGTCGCCCACCACGACCAGCGCGGTGAAGCTGAAGCGACGACCACCCTTCACAACCTTGGCGACGCGGTTGATCGCGACAACGCGCTCAACGTACGCGGTCTTCTCGGCGGCAGCTGCGCCGCCGTCACGGCCCTTCCGGTCCCGCCGCTCGCCGCCACCGGCACCGCCACCGCGGCGCTGGGGTCCAGCCATTGGATTTACCTCTCTCTGTTTCCGCTAGCTACGGAACCGGCTCAGAAACCGAGCCCGGCTTCGCGGGCGGCGTCGGCCAGGGCAGCGATGCGACCGGCGTACCGGTTGCCACCGCGGTCGAACACAACGGTCCCGACGCCGGCCGCCTTGGCCCGCTCGGCGACCAGCTGGCCGACCTTCTTCGCCTGCTCGGTCTTGTCACCCTCGGCACCCCGGATCGAGGTGTCCAGGTGCGAGGCCGAGGCCAGGGTGTGGCCCTTGAGGTCGTCGATGACCTGCGCCGTGATGCCCCGGTTGGAACGGGTCACGACCAGGCGCGGACGCACCTCGGTGCCCGAGATCCGCTTGCGGACGCGGATGTGGCGACGCTTCTTGGCAGCGCCCTTGTAAGCGTCACCCTTGGCGATCTTCACGCCGTATGCCATGGCTTACTTACCAGCCTTTCCGACCTTGCGGCGGATGACTTCGCCCTCGTACTTGACGCCCTTGGCCTTGTACGGGTCGGGCTTCCGCAGCTTGCGGATGTTCGCGGCGACCTCGCCGACCT
This sequence comes from Streptomyces sp. NPDC058864, assembly GCF_042742985.1. NCBI lineage: Bacteria > Bacillati > Actinomycetota > Actinomycetes > Kitasatosporales > Streptomycetaceae > Streptomyces > Streptomyces sp. NPDC058864. Next base: position 7,198 of record NZ_JBHYMQ010000105.1, read on the forward strand.
TCTGCTTGTCGATGCCCTCGACCGAGAACTTGGTGGGGCTCTCGACCTTGAAGGAGATGCCCTCCGGGGCCTCGACCAGGATCGGGTGGCTGTAGCCCAGGGCGAACTCCAGGTTGGAGCCCTTCGCCTGGACGCGGTAGCCGACACCGCTGATCTCGAGCTTCTTCACGTAGCCCGCGGTCACGCCGGTGATCATGTTCGCCACCAGCGTGCGGGACAGGCCGTGCAGGGCCTTGTTCAGACGCTCGTCGTTCGGACGCGACACCTGAAGGGTGCCGTCCTCGCTCTTGACGATGTCGATCGGCGCGGCAACGGTGTGGGTCAGGGAACCCTTGGGGCCCTTCACCGAGACCGTCCGGCCATCGATGGTGACGTCCACGCCGGCGGGAACCGGGATGGGCAGCCGTCCAATACGCGACATGGCTATACCTCCGTTTCCCGACTACCAGACGTAGGCGAGGACTTCCCCACCCACGCCCTTCTTGTTTGCCTGCTTGTCGGTGAGGAGCCCGTGGGAAGTGGAGATGATCGCCACGCCCAGGCCGCCGAGCACCTTCGGCAGGTTGGTGGACTTTGCGTAGACCCGCAGACCGGGCTTGCTGATGCGCTTGATGCCGGCGATCGAGCGCTCGCGGTTCGGACCGAACTTGAGGTCGATGGTGAGGTTCTTGCCGACCTCGGCGTCCTCGACCTTCCAGCCCTGGATGTAACCCTCCTGCTGGAGGATCTCCGCGATGTGCGACTTGATCTTGCTGAACGGCATGGTGACCTCGTCGTGGTACGCGGAGTTCGCGTTCCGCAGACGCGTCAGCATGTCTGCGATCGGGTCAGTCATGGTCATGTGATGGCCTTAGGCCTCTCTCGCCGGGGTTTCCTATATGCGCCATCCCTCTCCCCCATGAGACTGGGGACGGGTGCGGCGCGGGGACCTACGGCGTAGTAAGACGGTCATGGGCGGCGGGCGCCCAACCCTTCTACCCTACGGTATGGAGGGCCGGGCTCCCGCCACTCATCTGCTTACCGAGAGCCCCTGGTGGTTACCAGGAGCTCTTGGTCACGCCCGGCAGCTCACCGCGGTGCGCCATCTCACGAAGGCACACGCGGCAGAGGCCGAACTTGCGGTACACGGAGTGCGGACGGCCACAGCGCTGGCAGCGCGTGTAGGAACGCACACCGAACTTGGGCTTGCGGGCGGCCTTCGCGATAAGAGCCTTCTTCGCCACGGCTCACGCCTCCTTGAACGGGAAGCCGAGGTGACGGAGGAGCGCGCGGCCCTCAGCGTCGTTGGTCGCCGTGGTCACCACGGTGATGTCCATACCCCGGGTGCGGTCGATCTTGTCCTGGTCGATCTCGTGGAACATGACCTGCTCCGTGAGACCGAAGGTGTAGTTGCCTCGGCCGTCGAACTGCTTCGGCGACAGACCGCGGAAGTCGCGGATGCGCGGGAGCGCGAGCGACAGCAGACGGTCCAGGAACTCCCACATGCGGTCACCGCGGAGGGTGACGTGGGCGCCGATCGGCTGACCCTCGCGCAGCTTGAACTGCGCGATGGACTTCCGGGCCTTGGTGACGGCCGGCTTCTGGCCGGTGATCGTGGTGAGGTCGCGGATCGCGCCCTCGATCAGCTTGGAGTCGCGGGCGGCGTCGCCCACACCCATGTTGACCACGATCTTGGTGAGACCGGGGATCTGCATGACGTTCTCGTACTGGAACTCGTCACGCATCTTGCCCGCGATCTCCTCGCGGTAGCGCGCCTTCAGACGAGGCGAAGTGGTGGCAGTCATCAGATGTCCTCACCGGTCCGCTTGGCAACGCGGATCTTGTTGCCCTCGTCGTCGAAGCGGAAGCCGACGCGGGTCACGACCTTCTTGCCGTCCTTCTCCACGACCAGCTGGACGTTGGAGACGTGGACGGGAGCCTCCGTCGTGATGATGCCGCCGGTCTTCGAACCACGGGCGGTCTGGCCGGCCTTGGTGTGCTTCTTGACCCGGTTGACACCCTCGACCAGGACACGGTCCTCAGCCGGGTAGGCCGCGATGACCTTGCCCTGCTTGCCCTTGTCCTTGCCGGTGATGACCTGGACCAGGTCGCCCTTCTTGATCTTCATCGGTTACAGCACCTCCGGCGCGAGCGAGATGATCTTCATGAACTTCTTCTCGCGCAGCTCCCGGCCCACGGGGCCGAAGATACGGGTGCCGCGGGGGTCACCGTCGTTCTTGAGGATGACGGCCGCGTTCTCGTCGAAGCGGATGTACGAACCGTCGGGACGGCGGCGCTCCTTGACGGTGCGCACGACGACCGCCTTGACGACGTCGCCCTTCTTCACGTTGCCACCGGGGATCGCGTCCTTGACGGTGGCGACGATGACGTCACCGATTCCCGCGTAGCGGCGACCGGAGCCACCGAGCACACGGATGCAAAGGATCTCCTTCGCGCCCGTGTTGTCGGCGACACGCAGTCGCGACTCCTGCTGGATCACGTCTATCTCCTGATCGTCTGCCGGTTCCCTCCGGGGCGGGCCCGGAGAGCCTGGCGGAACCGTCCTGCGGGGAACCCCCCGCAGGAATTACGTGCCGGCCGGGGCCGGGCCGCGCGCACCTGTCACGCGGCCCGGCCTGCCGAGCGGTCTTACTTGGCCTTCTCGAGGATCTCGACGACGCGCCAGCGCTTGCTCGCCGACAGCGGCCGGGTCTCCATGAGGAGGACGCGGTCACCGACGCCCGCGGCGTTCTGCTCGTCGTGCGCCTTGAGCTTGTTGGTGCGGCGGATGACCTTGCCGTAGAGGGCGTGCTTCACACGGTCCTCGACGGCGACCACGACGGTCTTGTCCATCTTGTCGCTCACCACGAGGCCCTCACGGGTCTTGCGGTCGCCGCGCTGCTCGCTGCTCTCAGTCACATTCTTCTCGCTCATCAGGCGTTCTCCACCGTCTCGATGCCGAGCTCACGCTCACGCATGAGGGTGTAGATCCGGGCGATGTCCTTGCGGACAACCTTCAGCCGGGAGTTGTTCTCGAGCTGTCCGGTGGCCGCCTGGAAGCGGAGGTTGAACAGCTCCTCCTTGGCCTCACGCAGCTTGCCGACGAGCTCCTCGTCGCCCAGCTGACGCAGCTCGGTCGCCTTGGTACCGGCCGCCATCACAGCTCACCTGCCTCGCGCCGGACGATCCGGCACTTCATCGGAAGCTTGTGGGCGGCTCGGGTGAGCGCCTCACGCGCAACCTTCTCGTTCGGGAAGGACAGCTCGAACATCACCCGACCGGGCTTGACGTTCGCGACCCACCACTCCGGGGAGCCCTTACCGGAACCCATGCGGGTTTCGGCCGGCTTCTTCGTGAGGGGACGGTCCGGGTAGATGTTGATCCAGACCTTGCCGCCACGGCGGATGTGACGGGTGATGGCGATACGAGCGGACTCGATCTGCCGGTTCGTCACGTACGCGGGGGTGACGGCCTGGATGCCGTACTCACCGAACGCCAGCTCGGTGCCACCCTTGGCCATGCCATCACGCTTCGGGTGGTGCTGCTTACGGTGCTTGACCCGACGGGGGATCAGCATGGGGGTCAGGCCTCCGTTCCGGTGGTCTCCGCAGCCGGAGCCTCAGCGGTGGTCGCCTCGGCCTTGGGGGCCTGGGCGTCACCCTGGGGACGACGGCCACGGCCGCCGCGCTCGCCACCGCGGCGCTGCGGACGGTCATTGCCACCGCCACGGGCCGGGCGGTTGCCGGCGCGGGCGGCGGCGTTCTCGGCGCGGACCTCGGCGATGTTCTTGACGTCGCCCTTGTAGATCCACACCTTCACGCCGATGCGGCCGAAGGTCGTACGGGCCTCGAAGAAGCCGTAGTCGACGTTGGCGCGCAGCGTGTGCAGCGGAACGCGGCCCTCGCGGTAGAACTCCGAGCGGGACATCTCGGCGCCGCCGAGACGGCCACCGCACTGGATCTTGATGCCCTTGGCGCCGGCCTTCATCGTGCTCTGCATCGACTTGCGCATGGCACGGCGGAAGGAGACGCGGGAGGAGAGCTGCTCGGCGACGGCCTGGGCCACCAGCTGAGCGTCCGTCTCCGGGTTCTTGACCTCGAGGATGTTCAGCTGGACCTGCTTGCCGGTCAGCTTCTCCAGGTCACCGCGGATGCGGTCGGCCTCCGCGCCGCGACGGCCGATGACGATGCCCGGCCGGGCGGTGTGGATGTCGACGCGGACGCGGTCGCGGGTGCGCTCGATCTCCACCTTGGAGATGCCGGCCCGCTCCATGCCCTGCGTCATCATCCGGCGGATGGCGACGTCTTCCTTGACGTAGTCCTTGTACAGCTTGTCGGCGTACCAACGGGACTTGAAGTCCGTGGTGATGCCGAGCCGGAACCCGTGCGGGTTAACCTTCTGGCCCATTACCGGGTCCCTTCCTTGCTGCTGACGACCACGGTGATGTGGCTGGTCCGCTTGCGGATCCGGTAGGCACGGCCCTGCGCACGCGGACGGAACCGCTTCAGGGTCGGGCCCTCGTCCACGAACGCCTCGCTGATGTACAGCGACTCGGCATCGGTGTGGTCGTAGTTGTGCGCGGCGTTGGCAATGGCGCTGTCGAGCACCTTGCCCACCGGCACGCTCGCGGCCTGCGGGGCGAAACGCAGGACCGCCTGAGCCTCCGTGGCGCTCATGCCACGGATGAGGTCCACCACGCGGCGGGCCTTCATGGGCGTGACGCGGATGTACCGCGCCTGGGCCCTGGCTTCCATGGTTGTCCCTTCGGTGTCTGTCTTTGTCGTCACTGTTCCGCTCCGCAGGTCAGCGACGACGCGACTTGCGGTCGTCCTTCTCGTGGCCGCGGAAGGTGCGGGTCGGCGCGAACTCGCCGAGCTTGTGGCCGACCATCGACTCGGTGACAAACACCGGGACGTGCTTACGGCCGTCGTGCACCGCGATCGTGTGGCCCAGCATCGCCGGGATGATCATCGAGCGGCGGGACCAGGTCTTGATGACGTTGTGGGTACCGGCCTCGTTCTGAACGTCCACCTTCTTGATCAGGTGGTCGTCGACGAAGGGCCCCTTCTTGAGACTGCGCGGCATCTAAACCCGCTCCTAGCGCTTCTTGTTCGTCTTGCGGCGGCGGACGATGTACTTGCTGCTGGCCTTCTTCGGCGAGCGAGTACGACCCTCCTTCTGACCCCACGGGCTGACCGGGTGGCGACCACCGGAGGTCTTGCCCTCACCACCACCGTGCGGGTGGTCGACGGGGTTCATGGCCACACCGCGGACGGTCGGGCGGACGCCCTTCCAGCGCATACGGCCGGCCTTGCCCCAGTTGATGTTCGACTGCTCGGCGTTGCCGACCTCGCCGATGGTGGCGCGGCAGCGGACGTCGACCATGCGGACCTCGCCGGACGGCATGCGAAGGGTGGCCATGGAGCCCTCCTTCGCGAGCAGCTGCACCGAAGAACCCGCGGAGCGGGAGATCTTCGCGCCGCCGCCGGGACGCAGCTCGATGGCGTGGACGGTCGTACCGACGGGGATGTAGCGCAGCGGCAGGTTGTTGCCGGGCTTGATGTCCGCGCCGGGGCCGTTCTCGATCCGGTCACCCTGGTTCAGCTTGGCCGGGGCCAGGATGTAGCGCTTCTCGCCGTCCGCGTAGTGCAGGAGCGCGATGCGCGCGGTGCGGTTGGGGTCGTACTCGATGTGCGCGACCTTGGCCGGCACGCCGTCCTTGTCGTGACGACGGAAGTCGATCACGCGGTAGGCGCGCTTGTGGCCACCACCCTGGTGGCGAACGGTCACACGACCGGCGTTGTTACGGCCGCCCTTGCTGTGCAGGGGGCGGACCAGCGACTTCTCCGGCGTGGACCGCGTGATCTCGACGAAGTCGGCGACGCTGGAGCCACGACGGCCCGGGGTCGTCGGCTTGTACTTGCGGATACCCATTTCTCAGTCCTCGGAAGATTCCGGACTTCTGAACGTTCCGGCCTCCGTTAGGAGACCGGGCCGCCGAAGATGTCGATGCGGTCGCCCTCGGCGAGGGTCACGATGGCGCGCTTGGTGTCCTTGCGCTTGCCGAAACCGGTGCGGGTGCGCTTGCGCTTGCCCTGGCGGTTGATCGTGTTGACCCCGGTGACCTTGACCGAGAAGACCGCCTCGACGGCCTGCTTGATCTGGGTCTTGTTGGCACGCGGGTCGACGACGAACGTGTACTTGTTCTCGTCCAGCAGCGCGTAGCTCTTCTCGGAGACCACCGGCTTGACCAGGATGTCACGGTGGTCCGTGAAGGTCTTGCTGGTGATCGCGGTCTGCTCGGCCATCAGGCGTCGCTCCCTTCGGTCTCGGCGGCGCCGGAACCGGTGAAGCGGTCGAAGGCGGCCTTGGTGAAGACCACGTCGTCGGAGACGAGCACGTCGTACGTGTTCAGCTGGCCGGCCTCCAGGATGTGGACCTGGGGCAGGTTGCGGGCGGAGAGCCACGCGACCTCTTCGGCGCGGTCGGCGACGAGCAGCACGTTCTTGCGGTCGCTGATCTTGCCCAGCAGCGTCTTGGCGGACTTGGTCGACGGGGCCTCGCCCTCGACGACGCCGGTCACGACGTGGATGCGGTTGTGACGGGCCCGGTCGGTGAGGGCACCGCGCAGGGCGGCGGCCTTCATCTTCTTCGGGGTCCGCTGCGAGTAGTCACGCGGCACGGGACCGTGCACGACGCCACCACCGGCGAACTGCGGGGCGCGGGTCGAACCCTGACGGGCGCGGCCGGTGCCCTTCTGGCGGTACGGCTTCTTGCCGCCACCGCGGACCTCGCCACGCGTCTTGACCTTGTGCGTGCCCTGACGGGCGGCGGCCAGCTGCGCCACGACGACCTGGTGGATCAGCGGGATGCTGACCTTGGCGTCGAAGATCTCGGCGGGGAGCTCTACGGTCCCGGCCTTGTCGCCGGCGGGCGACAGAATGTCAATGGTGCTCATATCCTCAGGCCCCCTTGGCCGCGGTGCGGACCAGGACGAGGCCGCCGTTCGGACCGGGAACCGCGCCCTTGATGAGCAGCAGGCCCTTCTCCGCGTCAACGGCGTGAACGGTCAGGTTCTGGGTGGTGACCCGCTCGTTGCCCATGCGGCCCGCCATGCGCAGACCCTTGAACACACGGCCCGGGGTGGCGCAGCCACCGATGGAGCCGGGAGAGCGGTGCTTGCGCTGGGTGCCGTGTCCGGCGCCGAGGCCCTTGAAGTTGTGACGCTTCATGACACCGGCGAAGCCCTTGCCCTTGCTCTTGCCGGTGACGTCCACCTTCACGCCGGCCTCGAACACCTCAGCGGTGATCTCCTGGCCGAGGGTGTACTCGGCGGCGTCCGCGGTGCGGAGCTCCACCAGGTGGCGACGGGGGGTCACGTCGGCCTTGGCGAAGTGGCCCTTGAGGGGCTTGTTCACCTTGCGCGGGTCGATCTCGCCGAAGGCGATCTGGACCGACTCGTAACCGTCGACGTCGTTCGTGCGGACCTGGGTCACGACGTTCGGACCGGCCTTGACCACGGTCACCGGGACGACACGGTTGTTCTCGTCCCAGACCTGGGTCATGCCGAGCTTCTCGCCCAGGATGCCCTTGATCTGCTTAGCCATCTGTTCCGCGCCTCTCAGAGCTTGATCTCGATGTCGACGCCGGCCGGAAGGTCCAGGCGCATCAACGAGTCAACGGTCTTGGGCGTCGGGTCGAGGATGTCGATCAGGCGCTTGTGCGTGCGCATCTCGAAGTGCTCGCGCGAGTCCTTGTACTTGTGCGGCGACTTGATGACGCAGTACACGTTCTTCTCAGTGGGCAGCGGCACCGGGCCCGCGACCTGCGCACCAGTACGCGTCACCGTCTCGACGATCTTCTTCGCCGAGGAGTCGATGACCTCGTGGTCGTAGGCCTTGAGCCGGATGCGGATCTTCTGTCCCGCCATGGCTACTTCGTAGTCCTGTCTGCTAGTCAACGCTCTGGAACTCGGTGGTTCGACCGTCTTCTCCGACCCACGCGGTCGGGCGTGTCGCTTCCCTTCCCTTAAATCTCCGCATGGCAGAGACCCTCAGGGAGGGGATACGTGGGAGAAGACACCCACCGAGCGCCTGGCGAGCACCCCGCTGACGCTTCCCGGAAGATTCCCGTACGTCCGCCACCCCGCCAGGGGCGAGGGTGACGACGAGTACTGTGGGACTCGCTTCCGGTCCTCCCGACGGGAGGCGCGCAGCATCGGCACTCGACCGAGCAACCCGGCTAGTCTGCCATACCGGACGCGTCGGACGCCAATCGGGGCGCAGTACCTTACCCCCCGCCCCCGCTTCCCCAAACCCGGGTCAGAGTCCGGATGTGTACACCAGCAGCCGCGCGGTGCCGGCCGGGGCGTCGACGGGGACGCCGGGAGTGGCGTTGGCCAGCAGCCAGGAGGCGAGAAAGGACGTGGAGACGTCCCCGTACGTGTCCTTGTAGAGCGCCGCCACCCCCGTGACGTGCGGAGCGGCCATCGAGGTACCGCTCATGCGGACCAGTCCGCCGCCCATGGCCGCCGAGGTGATCCCCGTGCCCGGGGCGCTGATGTCCACACAACCGCCCCAGTTGCTGAAGGACGCCTTGCGGTCCGACTCGTCGGTCGCGGCGACCGTGAACGCGCCGGGCGCCGCGGCCGGGGAGACCCCGCAGGCGTCCTCGTCGGAGTTGCCCGCGGCGACTGCCGGAAAGACTCCGGCGGCCGCCAGACCCTCCACCGCGCGGTCGGCCGTCTCGCTGCGCGGGCCGCCGGTCGACAGGTTGGCGACCGCCGGCTTCACCGCGTGCTCGGCCACCCAGTTCATCCCGGCGACCAGCGTGGCCACCGAACCGCGGCCGTCGCAGCCCAGCACCCGTACCGAGACCAGCTTCGTCGCCCGGGCCACCCCGGTGGTGGCACCGCCGACGGTCCCTGCGACGTGCGTGCCGTGGCCGTTGCAGTCGGCGCCGTCACGGCCGTCCCCCAGCGCGTCGAACCCGGACACCGCCCGCCCGCCGAACTCGGCGTGCCCGAAGTCGATGCCGGTGTCGATGATGTACGAGGTGACCTTGGCGCCCGTCGCCCGCACGCCGAACGCGGCCCCGTCGCGGGTCCGGCTGCCGATCCGGGCCAGGCCCCAGGACACTTCGGCGGCGGCCGTGGCCGTCTGCGTCGCCGGCTTGGGCGCCGTGACCTCGGCGTCCTGCTCCACCGCCTCCACTCCGGGCACCGCGCGCAGCCGCGAGACCTGCCCGTCGGTCAGCCGGGCGGCGAAACCGACCAGTGCGCTGGTGTACGTGAACATCGGCCGCGCCTCGACGCTGCGCAGCACCGAGCCCGGGTCCGTTCCCGGCCGCAGGATCACGAGGTACTGCCCGGTGATGCCGCCCTGCGCCGCCATCCGCAGGGGCGCCCCCGGCGGCTCCGGTGTCGCGGAGGCCCCGCCGAGGGCGGGCAGGACGGCCGTCAGGACGGCGGCGGCGACCACTGCCCGGCGCTGGGACAGGCGCATGGCGGGCTCCTCGGGGGACTCGTACGGGTGTGCACCGAACGTGACAAGTCGTAACACCGAGTGCTCGCGCAGTGCTCGCGCAGTGCGCCAATCGGGCGAGCGGGCGCGGGACTCCGCCGGCCCGGCGGCCGGCGGGCGCCGTCCCGGTGACGCCGGGCGCGTCGCTCGAGTGGGGGACGCCGCGAGGGCGCCCGGCAACCTCCCGGACGGAACGGCCCTCTAGCGTGGCGTGAAGACCGTTCCCACCCGTCGGCGCTTCCTCGCCGCCCTCGCCACGGGCACCACGGCCGTCGCCCTGGGCGGTTGCTCCCGGTCAGGAAGCGCGGCCACCGGTCCGGCGCCCGCTCCCCTGGCGTTCCGCGCCGGACCCGGCACGGCACGGCTGCTGCAGGTGCTGGCCCACCCCGACGACGAGCTGTACTTCATGAACCCGGACACCGTGCAGCTCGTCGAGGCGGGCGTCCCCGTGGTGTCGGTGTACGTCACCGCGGGCGAGGCCCACGGCGTCAACCGCCCACCGGGGCAGCCGCGTCCGGCCCCCGACAAGGCCGCCTACTCCGCGGCCCGTCACCAGGGACTGCGGCAGGCGTACGCCGCGATGCTCGGCACCGACGTCTTCACGCCCTGGCGGCGCGGGACGACGCGGCTGGCCCACGGGATGACCGCCGAGATCGACACGCTGCGGGTGGGCGGCCGTGAGGCGGTGCTGGTCTTCCTCAACCTCGCCATGCACGGCGCGACCAGCAGGGTCGGCCTGCCGCAGCTGTGGCAGCTGCCGGGCATGGCGCTGCCGACCTTCACCTCGGCGGGCTCGCCGAACGCCGCCAGGGGCACGTACACCCACGAGCTCCTGGTGGACGTGCTCGCCGGCCTCCTGCGGCGCTACCGGCCCACCGTCGTCCACACCCTCGACCCCGACCCGGACATGGCCGCCAACGGGGCCACCCGGCGACGGGACGTCGAGCAGCTCGGCTACAGCGACCACTGGGACCACACCGCGACCGGGCTGTTCGCCTGGAAGGCGATCACCCGGTACGCCGACACCGTGGCCCGCGACGAGGGCGTCGCGCCCGCCTTCCTGACGACGGCCTACCGCGGCTACTACAACCGCCACTGGCCCCACAACCTCCCGCCCGCGCTGCTGCGCCGCAAGGCCGGCTACCTCGCCCCGTACGGCGGCGCGCCCGACTGGCCGTGCGGCGACCCCTCCGGCTGCGGCGACTACCAGGTCGGCCTGGGCAGGCCGCTGACCAACCGCAAGGGCTGGGTGCGCAGCACCCACTACCGGTACCCCGGCGCCCGCCTCGTGCCCGGGACGGACGCGCAGGGGCGGCTGGTCGCCCACGGTGTGCTCGGCACGCGCGCGGTGCGCTGGCGGGAGACGGCCCCCGGCAGCGGGCGCTGGGGTCCGCCGCGGGACCTGGGCGGCGGGCCGCTCGCCCCGGCGCTGAGCGTCGTCACCGACCCGGTCGGCGGCGGACCGCTGCTGTTCGCGCTGCGCTTCGCCTCCCTGGAGAGCGACCGGGCGGCCGACACCCGGGACGTGGTGGTACTGGCGGAGGGCAGCGACTGGCAGGGGCTCGGCTCCCCCGAGGACGACCCGGACCGGGGCCGCAGGATCGGCGTGCCCGCCGCGGTGGGCACCCCGGACGGCCGGGTCCACCTGTTCGTGCGCAACGCCGCCAAGGGCCTGAGCACGCGTGTACGGGAGCCGGACGGCATCTGGTCGGGCTGGCAGGACCTGGGCGGCGGCGAGGTGCAGGACGGGCTGGGCGTGGTCGTGGACCGCGACGGGAGGGTGCACGTGTTCGCCGCCGGGCGGACCGCCGTCCACCACTGGTCCCAGGGAGCCCCGGGCCGGCCGCTCGCCTGCCGCGCGCTGACCGCACTGCCGGTCCCCGCCGATCCCCCGGCCGCGGCCGCGGAGCCCGACGGCTCCCTGTCACTGGCCTACCGGCTGCCCGCGAGCGACGAACTCCTCGTCCACCGGCTCGGCGTCGTCCGGGCGGCGGCCGGGCCGGACCACCCACGACCCTTCGACGGCTACGGCCCGGTCGCCCAGGGCCACGGGCTGCTCGCCGGCCGCGCGGCCGACGGAGCCGTCCGCGTCGCCGCTCTCGCACAACGGGCCGGGGCGTTGCGCCCGGGCGCCCCCGGGTACGGCTTCCCGGCCCTGCACACCCGCCCCGGGACCCGGCCGGCCGTCGTGGGCTTCGGGACGGACGCCACCCCCTGGATCTGGCGGCCGCAACTGGGCACCCCCGCCCAGCCGTGCCCCGGAACGACGGCGAGGGCCCCGGCCCACCGCGTGAG
>NZ_JBHYMQ010000106.1:0-18865 GCF_042742985.1 Streptomyces sp. NPDC058864
ACCCACGGCACCGTCCTGCCCACCGAACTCACCGCATAGCCTCAAAGAAGAGATCACCGAGTGGCCGTCGATACACCACTCCAACGGACGTGACCGACCACGGAGGTGCAGCCGGGCTCGTACGGACTATGACGGCCCACGGTCATCCGCCTGATTGGCCACACATCAGGTACGGCCATCAGATGAGTCGCCAACATGGCACCACCCCGGCAGGGTCGCCGGTCACCAGCACGTACATCACATCTCATCGGCTTCGATCTTGTGGTGGAAAGCTCTCGGCTCCACCATGGGCGGAGACTAGGTCAGAACTCGTGTTCGTGGGGGGACTCTTGTGATCGCTGCGAGGGAAGCAGGCACCGTGCTGATGCTCGGCAGACTGGTAGGGGTTTTCCTCGGGGCCATCGGGCTCATCAGCCTGCTGTTGGCACTCCTTCTCCTGGCCTCGGCGCGACGCGACAAGGCGGAAGGGGTCTTCGAGACCGCGAGGACCGTGAGGCGAAACGGCTTCATCGCCCTGACTCTGGGAGCACTGCTCGTCGTCGTCGACACAGCCCTGTGGGTCCTGTAGGGCGCTGCTCATCCCGCCCCACCCATCGACTGCGGTGAGCTGCCCCTATGCCGTGACCACAGCCTTGTAAGCCTGGTGGTCAGGGCTAACGAGGGTGCGCAGGTCAAGGCAGCTCTGAGGATTCTCCAGTTCAGCGAGTCATGTCGACTGCCATGGACCTTCGTTGACCGTGACTGACCGCTCGATGTGGCACGGTTGTGGCACGCCAACACATCCGGTGCCCGCTCGGTGCTCGCCGAAGCTTGTCAGAGCTCAGCACTAGGCTCCCGCGCATGACCTCCCCTTCGTTCCCTGGTCCCGCACCGCTCAGACAGGAGTCTGTCGACGAGCCGAGCGCCACCGAGGAGAACGACGATGCGCTGATCGAGAAGCTGCGTGGTCGGGCGTGCGATCCGGGACGGCGATTCGACACGGCTGACGTTCCCGTTCTGTGGATCTCTGAGCGCTACGGCGGCACTCGATTGGAGCAGCTCCAGGACGTCATCAGGTCGCGCAGCAGCAACGGGACGGTACAGCTCAAGTCCGACGTTGAGGAGGTCGCTGTCTACTACGCGGACGCTCCCCGCGGCCCGCTCTTCCCGCCAGTCTCCATGGCAGACGTTGAGAAGGCAGAACAGCGAATTGGGCGCCGTCTTCCCCAACTGCTCCGCCGCGTCTATACCGAGGTTGCCAACGGAGGCTTCGGCCCAGACAGCGGCCTTGCCTCACTGACCGACGGCAACCGTGTCCCGGGCCACCTGAGGGACTGGCCAAGCTCGGTCAGCCTCCACGAGCGCAACTGTGCGCGTGGAGTGCCGGCGTCGTGGCTGCACCTCGCTTACGGCGGCTGCACGATGGAGTGGCACCTCTCCCTCACCGCGGTCGGCAACCCGGTGCTGCTCTACGACGCCGACGGGTGGGTTCCCGGCTGGGGCGAAGACGCTCACGACGGCCTGAGACACGCATCGGCCTCACTGCGCAGTTGGCTATGGACCTGGGCGGATGGCAGAGGCGTCTGGGATGAGGCACTCAACCGGTGAAGCCTGCTTGCGAGGACGTGAAGACGAGCGCCTTGCCGTGAGGACTGGGCACGCCGCTGGATTGATGTACGGTGCCACTTCGGGGTAGGCGTGCACCGTTCGGGCCGCCGACACTTGCTTTGTAAGTTCATTCATAACTACGCGCGCGCTGCCGCGCTTCAACAACGAGGGCACGAGGCAGGCTGCCTGTAACCGTCAAGGTCCACACGCGTACGGCTCTGTTGCCGTCACCTTCTGCCGTCAGGAGAGCTCTCCCGCGTCGAGCGCTCAGCCCGGGACCCCTTCCAGCGGAAGGTGGTTGCGGTAGTACTCCGACTCCAACCACTCCTCCTTCACGAAGAGCGGGCGAGTGAGGAGTGCCTCCCCGACCCTCTGCTCACGCAAGAGAACTCCGAGATCGGTCAACGAGAGCGACGCGTCAGGGGTGTAAAGCACCCAGTTCCCATGCTCGGCAGCGTAATCCAGGAGGAACTCATGGCCCTGCGCTGGATCGCTGCCTGCCAGCGGAAAGCCTGCCAAAAAGACCTGAGGGCCGGCGACTGCGTCCAACGCGACGCATGCGAGCTTGCCCACGTCGTAAAACGCCTTCACGCCGCCCGGGAAGTCTTCCTGCCCGTACGGACCACCAACCCGCGCCTCCGGCTCGGAGACCAGCAGCGCCTCGGCGACCTCTGCCGGCGACATCCCGAACCGCAACGGCCCCACGCCGCCCTCGGCCCGCAACTCCCAGCGCTCGCGCTCTACATCCGCGCCCATCTGCCCCGCCCTCACGACCGCCTAGAGCTATCGGCTGCTCCAGAGCCCTGGAGGGACGTTATCGGACGGGGTCTGTACGGCACCGAGGCGGCCGGTCCCGACTAGGAGCCGCACCCTGAGCTTGGGAATCACCGTCTGAAGCCGGCGAATCGTGCCTCTGATCTGGGCTTATGGCATCTCTGGGCCCAGTCGCAGAGCTCTGTCGTTGCTCGCCATTGACCGCGACTGACCGCCCGTTCTGGTGCGCATCTGGGGCGGTCCATCTCCCCGCCAACATCTCATGCGAACTATCACCGGAAGTGTCGGCGATGCGGCCGGAGCAGCCAGCCACCACCAAGTCACCCAAGATGAACACTGACCTGGCAAGGCGCGACGATTTCGTCCCGTGGGACAGTTGCGGCACCGCCCGTCGCGCGTCATCAAGGAGAGAGACTCAATGAGAGTGCTGCCCGCCGTCACCGGTCGCAATGAGTTCGATGCCTTGGTCATCAGGACCGACTACCAGGACGACCAGGCATGGCAGAACGTGGTGGCTGTTCTGATGAAGCCGTGGGGGGATAGGCAGTACGAGGCGGAGGTGTACTTCGTCAACGATCCGGCCTGGGCAGGAGCAACCGTTGAAGAGGTGCTGTGTGCCGTTCGCGCTGACGAGGACGTATCCGTAGTCTTCCTCGTTGACCAGGAAACCATGAAGGATGAGGTTCACGCGCTGCTGGCGGTTACTACGCTGACGCGAGATGAGTGCGTAGATGACGAGGACTACGAGCAGCTGACTGAGTTCGGCCGCGAGTTTCGAACCGTCCCAGCGGGGGTCCACGAAATCTACGCGAATCTGAGTATCGCCAACCTGGGCTTCGAGGAGTTCGCAGGATGGGCCCACGATGACCCTGAGGGGACCTTTCGCCCCTCCTGGACAACTGACCGTTGAGGGTGAACCTGCGGAAATTCCCTCGTTCGGTTACATCGGCAGGACGCAGAAACGACATCAGTTGTCGAAGAAGTGATCCAGAGGTCCGCTGACCTGGGCTCGCCTAGACGATCAACGCTGTGACCTGCGATTGAGTGGTCAACGGTTGTCGGCGTTGGTCGTCGTTGCGCGCCCTCGGACGGCCCAGAGACGGCCCAGGCAGGGGTGGTTGTCGAGCTGCGCACCTCGGCTGCTTTGATCAGCTCATGCCCCGTACTGGTGATCCAACTAGCGGCAGATCCGAGCGATGGAGTCTGGCTGTGCCCTTCGGCGCGGTATCCGTCGGGTTCTGGTTCTGCTGTCCGTTCTGGATGCTCGTTTGGTTCGTTGCCTTGCCGCTTGGCCTGACGGGTCTGGTCCGGGGTGTCATTGAATATCGCGCCGCCTCACGTCTAGGTGCGAGCCGCGCGCAGCCTCTGACTGGGCTTGCGCTTTCGGCTGTGGGAACAACGGCAGCCATCGCGTACATGATCTTTTTGCTTACGCACCCGGACCTGCCAATTCAGGAGTAGGTCGGTGGAGTCTCAACGGGCGAGTCAAACCGCACACGGTCTTGAAAACCGTCGTGGCAGCGATGTCACCGTGGGTTCAAATCCCGCACTCTCCGCAGTAGGCCGGCGAAGGCGCTGGACAGAAGGGGTGCCCCAAGACACGGGGGCGCCCCTTCTTCGTGCCCGAGGGCACCGTGCTTCCCCTTGGTTTCCCGTCTGATCGGGCACGGAAGGGGCACGAACGGGGATGCCTGCATGGTGGGTGCGACGGACTGGTTGAGTGCCGCTGATGGCGTGGACTTGGTGTGCGATTGCTTGTGGCGCTAGTTTCCGCGCGAGTCGATGCGGCAGAGGCTTCTCGGAGGCGACATGTGGGACGGCCCGTTCTACCGGGTGAAGCGCGAAGACTACGAGATCTGCTTCGTGCCCGGGGCGGGCGAAGACCTGGAGGAGGTCTGCAACGTCGACATGTGGCTGACCTTCCCCGACGGTAATCGGTGGTCCGGGACGATATTTACCCTCGACGAGGTCCGGCGCCTGATGGATCGGTGGAAGGACACGGGCGAGTGCCTTGACGGCACGTACTTCTACTGCTGGGACGAACTCATCGTCCGCCATGCCGGCATCTCATCCATGGTTCGGGTGATCGATGACCTGGTCGTCACGGGCGATTACGAATCGGCCCTTCGCCCTCTCGGACCGGAAGACGACCTAGACAACTGACTTCGGTGCGGGGCCTGGTATCGACGGGATGCCCGTCACGGTGACGTGCCGGGTGCTCAAGCTCGCCAGACAGCCCTACTACCGCTGGCTCGACAAGCCGGTGACCGACACCGTGCTGGAGGAGGCTCATCGCACGAACGCGCTGTTCGACGCCCACCGCGAGGATCCCGAGTTCGGCTACCGCTTCCTGGCCGACGAAGCCCGCAGCTCGGGGGCCGCGATGGCCGACCGGACCGCATGGCGGATCTGCCGGGACAACCACTGGTGGAGCGTGTTCGGCAAGAAGCGCGGAAGGATCAAGAAGGCCGGCCCGCCGGTGCACGACGACCTCGTCCGCCGCAACTTCACCGCTGACGCTCCGAACCGCCTGTGGCTCGCCGACATCACCGAACACGCCACCGGCGACGGCAAGCTGTACCTCTGCGCGATCAAGGACGCCTTCAGCAACAGGATCGTGGGCTACTCCATCGACGTGCGGATGAAGTCCCGCCTGGCCGTGACCGCCCTGGACAACGCCGTGGCCCGGCGCGAACACGTCGACGGATGCATCCTGCACAGCGATCGCGGATCGCAGTTCCGGTCCCGGAAATTCGTCCGGGCACTCGACCGTCACCGGATGGCCGGATCGATAGGCAGAGTCGGGGCAGCCGGCGACAACGCGGCCATGGAGTCCTTCTTCAGCCTGCTGCAGAAGAACGTCCTCGACCGCCGGACCTGGGCCACCCGTGAAGAACTGCGGATCGCGATCGTGACCTGGATCGAGCGGACCTACCACTGCCGCCGCAGACAAGCAGCACTCGGCCGGCTGACCCCCGTCGAATTCGAAACCGTCATGACCCCACCGGCCCTCCAGGCCGCGTGACCGAACCTGTCACCCGAACCTGCATCAGACCCGAACGCCTACTCCAACAGGAGACAGACGATGCGTCAGATCCCCGTGGACACCTCCACCGCCACCGTGATGGTGTACCGGTGAGATCGCCACGGATGCCGAGACCGGCGCGACGATGATGACCGTGGACGTGACGTTTGAGGCGAACGGCGAGGTTGAGATCCTGTCGGTGACCGTGCCGGAACCGGGCATCTCGGGTGACCTGGTGATGGGCACGCCCGTCGCGCTGAATGGCCTGGTGGCCCGGCCGTGGGAGAACGAGTTCAACGGCCAGCGCCGCCACGGCACCAGCTTCCGCGCGGTCGCGGTCACCTCGCTCGCCGCCGGCGTCGCGAAGGCGGTCTGACCCATGACCCGCTTCACGGTCGCGCTGCTGCTGGTCGTCGCCACCGCGCTGGTTCTGCGGTGGCGGCGCCCCGCCTGGTACTGGCTGACCTTCGGGGTCTCGCTCGCGCTGCTCCGGGTGGCCGTCCGCTACAGCTCGGTGATGGACGCCTGCGGGTTGACCGTCCCGCCGTCGCGTTGGCGCCTGGCGCTCGCTCGGGCCGCCAATCGACCCGTGCCCGGGCCGCGGGCTCCTCGGATCCGGCGGGTGCGGCCGACCAGGACCGGCCTCGTGCCGATCTGGCTGCGGGCCATCGGCAAGGCCGGCCTCGGGGACGTCCACTTCCACGATCTGCGGCACACCGGCAACACCCTGGCTGCGACCGGCGGGGCCTCTACGCGCGAGCTGATGCACCGCATGGGGCACTCGTCGGTGCGGGCCGCGCTGATCTATCAGCACCTCGCCAACGGCCGCGACCACGAGATCGCCGGGCACGTGGACGACCAGATCCAGCGGGTCACGGGGACGGACTCCGATGTGGATTCCGGTGGACTTTCTGGCACGTGAGTGGCACGGCGGCCCTCACCCCGGGCAAAAGATCAAGGCCCAGGTTTCCGGACTCATACCGGATGACCTGGGCCTTTGCCATGCGTTGGGGCTGGTGGGCGTGGACGGTTTCGAACCGCCGACATCTGCCTTGTAAGGGCAGCGCTCTACCGCTGAGCTACACGCCCGCTGGACACGCGAAAGCACACCCTACCCTGCCATACCCGGTGGCCAGCAATCGGACGCTCGCGGTCATGCGTAGGTCACGCGGAGTTCCTTCACGCCGTTGAGCCAGGGGGAGCGGAGGCGGCGGGGCTCCCCGGCGAGGCGGATGGCGGGGAGGGTGTCGGCGACGGCGTTGAAGATGAGGTCGATCTCCAGGCGGGCGAGGCTGGCGCCGAGGCAGAAGTGGGGGCCGCCGCCGCCGAAGCCGAGGTGGGGGTTGGGGTCGCGGGTGATGTCGAAGGCGTCGGGCGCGGTGAAGACCTCGGGGTCGTGGTTGGCGGAGGCGTAGAAGATGCCGACGCGGTCGCCCTCGCGGATCTTGGCGCCGCCCAGCTCCGTGTCGTGGGTGGCGGTGCGCTGGAAGGAGGTCACGGGAGTGGCCCAGCGGACGATCTCGTCGGCGGCGGTGCGGGGGCGCTCGGCGCGGAAGAGGTCCCACTGCTCGGGGTGGGTGAGGAAGGCGTGCATGCCGTGGGTGATGGCGTTGCGCGTGGTCTCGTTCCCGGCGACGGCCAGTACGAGGACGAAGAAGCCGAACTCGTCGGTCGTGAGGTTGCCCTCGTTCTCGGCGGCGACGAGCTTGGTGACGATGTCGTGGGCGGGGCAGGCCTTGCGTTCGGTGGCCATGTTCATCGCGTAGGAGATGAGCTCGATGGAGGACTCGGTGCCGATCTCCTCGGTGATGGCGAGCTCGGGGTCGTCGTAGCCGATCATGTTGTTGGACCACTCGAAGATCTTGCCGCGGTCCTCCTGGGGGACGCCGATGAG
Organism: Streptomyces sp. NPDC058864; assembly: GCF_042742985.1. Classification (NCBI taxonomy): domain Bacteria; kingdom Bacillati; phylum Actinomycetota; class Actinomycetes; order Kitasatosporales; family Streptomycetaceae; genus Streptomyces; species Streptomyces sp. NPDC058864. The sequence goes on from NZ_JBHYMQ010000106.1 coordinate 7,281, forward strand.
CTCGGCGATGGCCTGGAGGGGCAGTTCGCAGGCGACGTCGGTGACGAAGTCGCCGCTGCCGTGGGCGGCGGCCCCCGCGACGATGCGTTCGGCGCGCCGGCGGAGGGCGTCCTCGAGGGCGCGGATGGCGCGGGGGGTGAAGCCGCGCTGGACGATCTGCCGCAGGCGGGTGTGCTCGGGCGGGTCCATGTTGAGGATGATCAGCTGCTGGGCGTCGATCCGGTCCCGCTGCATGTGCTCGTTGAAGCGGATGATCGCGGTGTTGGTGCGGGAGGAGAAGGTCTCGGGGGTGGTGGAGACCGTCTTGACGTCGGCGTGGCGGGTGACGGCCCAGTAGCCGTCGTCCCCGAAGCCCGCGATGCCGTGAGGCTGGGGGATCCAGGAGACGGGCGCGGTGCGCCGGAGGGCGGCGAACTCCGGGAGCGGTATGCGCTCCTGGTTGACGTCCGGATCGGTGAAGTCGAAGCCGTCGGGGAGGGCGGGGCAGGAGGGGGGCGGCGGCGTGGCGGACATCGGCGGCTCCTGGTCCGGGTGGTCCGGCGTGGTCCGGGTCGTGGTCCGGGTCGTGGTCCGGCTGGTGGTCCGGGTGGTCCCGATTTCTCCGTGGTGGTCTCCGGGGCTTCCCTGGGGGTGGCGGTCCGCGAAACGTCCCCGCACACCGTTCTCTGACGCTCCATCAGATTTGCCTGTGGACGGTAGCCCCGCCCCCTTCAAGTCGCAAGGCCCGTGACGGTGCGGATCGGCCGGCTTGGTGCACGACCCTTGCGCCCGCGTACCGCCGGTAATCAGACTGCTGGCGGAACTAGAACGCGTACTAGTTCTGCCGTGGGCGCCGGGACGCCCCGCGGCCGAGGAGAGGACGAGGTACATGGCCGCTGAACCCGTCATCGTCGAAGCTGTACGCACCCCCATCGGCAAGCGCGGCGGCGCGCTCGCCAATCTGCACCCCGCCTACCTGCTCGGTGAGACATACCGCGAGTTGCTCGGCCGCACCGGCATCCAGCCCGACGCCGTGGAGCAGATCGTCGGCGGTACGGTCACCCACGCCGGGGAGCAGTCGATGAACCCGGCGCGCAACGCCTGGCTGGCCTGCGGTCTGCCGTACGAGACGGCCGCGACGACCGTGGACTGCCAGTGCGGCTCCTCGCAGCAGGCCAACCACATGGTCGCCAACATGATCGCGGCCGGGGTGATCGATATCGGCATCGGCTGCGGCGTCGAGGCCATGTCGCGGGTGCCGCTCGGCAGCGGCTCCAAGCACGGGCCCGGCAAGCCCTTCCCGGACGAGTGGAACGTGGACCTGCCCAACCAGTTCGAGGCGGCCGAGCGCATCGCCCGGCGCCGCGGGCTGACCCGGGAGCACGTCGACCGGCTCGGGCTGCTGTCGCAGGAGCGGGCCGGGCGGGCTTGGGCCGAGGAGCGCTTCAAGCGGGAGACCTTCGCCGTGCAGGTGCCCACGACGGAGGAGGAGCAGCACGCCGGCCAGGGCATGTGGCGGCTGGTCGACCGTGACGAGGGGCTGCGCGACACCACCATGGAGGCGCTGGGCGGGCTGAAGGCGATCATGCCGACGGCCGTGCACACCGCGGGCAACTCCTCGCAGATCTCGGACGGTGCGGCGGCCGTGATGTGGGCGTCCAAGCGGATGGCGCGGGCGCTGAAGCTGCGGCCGCGGGCCCGGATCGTGGCGCAGGCGCTGGTCGGCGCGGACACGCATTACCACCTGGACGGGCCGATCGACGCGACGCGCACGGTGCTCGGCAAGGCGGGGATGACCCTGAACGACATCGACCTCGTCGAGGTCAACGAGGCCTTCGCCTCGGTGGTGCTGTCCTGGGCCCGGGTCTTCGACCAGGACCTGGAGAAGGTCAACGTCAACGGCGGCGCGATCGCCCTCGGCCACCCCGTGGGCGCCACCGGGGCCCGGCTGATCACCACGGCGCTGCACGAACTGGAACGCGCGGACAAGGAGTTCGCGCTGATCGTGATGTGCGCCGGCGGGGCCCTCGCCACGGGCACGATCATCCAGCGGATCTGAGCCCGCGGGGTGCGGCGGGTCCAGGCGGCCCTCCGGGCCGCCCAGGGCCGGCCGGCGGACGCGGGACGCGGGACGCGGCGCCGGCACCTCAGCGCGACCGAGGCGGTACGCGCGGCGGGCGCGAAGCGCCCTCCCCGAAGGCGACCGGCGCGCCGAACGCGGCGCGCCGGGTGGCCCGGCGCAGGGCGCGCAGCACGAACGGGCCCAGGGTGAGGACCAGAACGGCGGTCAGCACGGCGCGTGGGACGTCCCAGCCGAGCGAGGTGGCCAGGCAGTACGCGACGAAGCGGGCGAGGTTGTCCGCGAGCGGGTCGCCCGGCACGAAGGAGACCCCGGAGGACATGCCGCCCAGGTACGGCCAGCCCTGCAGGTTCATGACCGTGCCGTAGGCGATCGAGGACACCGCCCCGTACCCGGCGACCAGGACGAGCTCCCCCCGGCCGCGCAGCCGGGCGGCGCCCGGGAGCAGGCCCGCGCCGAGTGCCACCCAGCCCATCGAGAGCATCTGGAACGGCATCCACGGCCCGACCCCGCCCGTGAGCAGGGCCGAGGCGAACATCGTCAACGCCCCCAGCGAGAAGCCGAAGCCGGGCCCGAGCACCCGGCCGGACAGCACGACGAGGAAGAACATCGGCTCGATGCCCGCCGTGCCGCCGCCGAGCGGGCGCAGCGCCGCGCCCGCGGCGGCCAGCACGCCCAGCATGGCGACCGACTTGGCGCTCAGGCCCTCCGCGTCGTCGGCGATCGTGGCCATGACGACGGCGAGCAGCAGCGGCAGCAGCAACGCGAACAGCCAGGGAGCGTCCTTGCTGTGGGCGAGCCCGGAGCCCGGGTCGGCGAGCAGCGGCCAGCCGAACGCGGCCACGCCGATCAGGGAGACCAGCGTCAGCGCGGCCACGGACCGGCCGCCCAGCCGGACCGCGCGCGGCGCGGGCGCCGTCACGCCGGCCCCGCCAGGGCCGTGCCGACCTGGTCGACCGTCAGCCAGGGGAGCGGACCGAGCACCTTGGCGACCTGCGGGGCGAACGCGGGGGAGGAGACGACGACGTCGGGGGTGGGCCCGTCCGCGACGAGGTCGCCGTCGGCGAGGACGACGACGCGGTGGGCGAGTTCGGCGGCGAGCTCGACGTCGTGGGTGGCGAGGACGACGGCGTGGCCGTCCGCCGCGAGGGTGCGCAGGTGCGCGGCGAGCCGGGCCTTGGCGGCGTAGTCCAGGCCGCGGGTCGGCTCGTCGAGGAGGATCAGCGGGGGCCGGGCGGTCAGGACGACGGCGAGGGCGAGCGCCAGGCGCTGGCCCTCGGACAGGTCCCGCGGGTGGGCGCCGTCGGCGACCCCGGGCAGCAGCTCGCCGACCAGGGCGCGGCAGGTGCCGGGGGTGGCGCGGGCGTCGGCGTCGGCGGTGGCGCACTCGGCGGCGACGGTGTCGGCGTACAGCAGGTCCCGGGGGTCCTGCGGGACGAGGCCCACCCGGCGGATCAGCTCGGCGGGCCTGGTGCGGGACGGCTCCAGGCCACCGACGCGCACGCTGCCCGAGGCGGGGGCGTGCAGGCCGGCGAGGGCGGACAGCAGGGTGGACTTGGCCGCGCCGTTGCGGCCCATCAGGGCCACGGTCTCGCCTGGCCGCACGGTCAGGTCGACCGCGCGCAGCGCGTCGAGACGGCCGCGGCGCACGGTGAGTCCCGTGACGGCTGCGACGGGCTCGCCGGTGGCGGGCGCGGGCGGCGCGGGCGGGGTGCGGCCGGCGAGGCGCTCGCGCAGCGGGGCGGCGGCGCGGCGCGCGTCGCGCACCGACAGCGGCAGCGGGGACCAGCCCGCGAGGCGGCCGAGCGCGACCACCGGCGGCCGGACCGGCGAGACCGCCATGACCTCGGCCGGCGGACCGGTGACCGGGGCGGCGCCCCCGCCCGGGAGGAGGACGACCCGGTCGGCGTACTGCACGACCCGCTCCAGGCGGTGCTCGGCCATCAGCACGGTCGTCCCCAGGTCGTGGACGAGCCGCTGCAGCACGGCGAGCACCTCCTCGGCCGCGGCGGGATCGAGCGCGGACGTGGGCTCGTCCAGCACCAGCACCCGTGGGTGGACGGTGAGGACGGAGCCGATGGCGACGCGCTGCTGCTGCCCGCCGGAGAGGGTGCCGATCGGGCGGTCGCGCAGGTCGGCGAGGCCGAGCAGGTCGAGGGTCTCCTCGACGCGGCGGCGCATCACGTCGGGGGCGAGACCGATCGACTCCATGCCGTAGGCGAGTTCGTCCTCGACGGTGTCGGTGACGAAGTGCGCGAGCGGGTCCTGGCCCACGGTGCCGACGACATGGGCGAGTTCGCGCGGCCTGTGGGTGCGGGTGTCGTGCCCGGCGACGGTGACCCGGCCGGTGAGGACGCCGCCGGTGAAGTGCGGCACGAGGCCGGAGACGGCTCCCAGGAGCGTGGACTTCCCGGAGCCGGAGGGCCCGACGACCAGGCAGAGTTCGCCCTCGGGGACGGTCAGGCCGACATCGGCGATAGCGGGTTCGGCGGAGCCGTCGTACATGACGGAGACCTGCTCGAAGCGGATCACGGGCGGGCTCCCTTCAGATGTGCGGGCAGCAGGCCCAGCAGGACGGCGGCCGCGGGCCACAGCGGCAGCGACGGCGCGGTCAGCGGCACCACGGGCGGGTCCAGGTCGGCGGGGGAGGCCCCGGCGGCCCAGATCGTCAGCGCGGCGACGGCCACGCCCGAGGCGGTGATCAGCCACGCGGTCGCGTCCCAGCGGTCGGGACGGTAGCGGGTGCGCACGGAGCGCCGCCCGCCGAGCCGCAGCCCCGCTACGGCGGCGGCCGCACCGGCGAGCAGCAGCGGCAGGCCGTACCCGGCGCCCGCGGCCGCCAGCAGCGCGTACGTGCCCGCGCACAGCCCGAGCAGCCCGCCGAGGGTGAGCGCGACGGTCGCCCGGCGCACGGCCGGCGGCACCTCGGCGGTACGGCCGTAACCGCGGGCGTCCATGGCGGCCGCGAGGGCGACGGAACGCTCCAGAGCGCCCTCGAGCACGGGCAGGCCGACCTGGAGCAGCGCCCGTACGCCCTTCGCCGGGCGGCCCCGCAGTCTGCGGGCGGTCCGCAGCCGCCGGACGTCGGCGACCAGGTGCGGCGCGAACGTCATCGCGACGACCACGGCGACGCCCGCCTCGTACAGGGCGCCGGGCAGTGACTTCAGCAGTCTGGCCGGGTTGGCCAGGGCGTTGGCGGCGCCGAGGCACACCAGGAGGGTGGCCAGCCGCATGCCCTCGCGGAAGGCGAACCACAGCCCCTCGGCGGTCACCCGCCCGCCGAGGCGGACGCCCTGCGCCCAGTCGGGCAGCGGCACTTCGGGGAGGGCCAGCACGGTGTGCGTGCCGGGTACCGGGGAGCCCAGGACGACGGCGAACGCGAGCCGGATGACGATGACCACCAGGCCCAGGCGCAGGAACGCGGCGTACGACCGCGACCAGGGCGCGTCCGGTACCCGGCACACGGCCACGACGTACCCGGCGACCGCGGCGAGCAGCGCGAGCAGCGCCGGGTTCGACGTCCGCGACGCGGCCGTGGCGAGCCCCAGCGCCCACAGCCACCACGCCCCCGCATGCGGCCCGCGCGCCCGGCCCGCCCGTCCGCCCGCCGGGCCCGCGTCACCGGCGTGGTCCGGCCGCCGCGGCCGCAGCAGCGCGCGCAGGTGGGCGGAACCGCCGCCGTCCACGCTGCGGGCGACGGCGTGATGGCCGGCCCCCGCGGGCGGCGTGGAGGCCCACGGCAGGGGCGTGGCGGTGGTCACGGGCGGTCGCTCCGGCGGCGGCGGACCTGCCAGGCGGCGGCCGCGGCGACGAGGAGGACGACGGCGGCGGCGCCGTACGTGCCGAGCGCGGGGCCGGGGGAGGAGGTGGCGGGGGGTGCGGCGGCGTCGGCGACCTGCTCGCCGCAGCCCGTGGCGGGGTAGCCGGCGATGGCGCAGACGAGGCCCGCGGAGTTGTAGCGCAGCGGGGGAGCGACGGCGGCCAGGGCGTCGGCGGAGGTGGCGTCGACGGGGACGCGGGCGCAGGCGGCACGGGAGGCCGGGGCGTCGGCGGCGGTGCCGAAGTCGAGCAGCAGGGCGATGCGCTTGGTGCCGGGGCGGGCCGGGGTGCCGTCACAGACTGCGGCGAACCGGGCCGTGCCGCGGGGGCGGGCGGCCGAGTCGGCGTCGGGGCTGACGCCGAAGCGCCAGCCCTCGACGGCGCCGTCGCCGGGGCGGCTGAGGGCGGGCCCCGTCTTGGCGTACGCCCACGTGCCGGCGGCCGCGTCACGCTGCCAGAAGGACCAGTACCGGTAGGTGGCCGCGTGCGCGGGCGTCGCGAGGAGGGCGGCCACCAGGGCCAGGAGGAGTGCCGCCGCCGTGAGGGGCGGCCGCCTCACAGCCGGTGCTTCCGGCCGGCGAGCAGCACCCCGATGCCGATGCCGGCGACCAGGCAGGCGCCGACGAACCACCACACCGAACTGCCGCCCGAGGAGTCGGGCTTCTGTTCCGCGACCGGGCCGAGGGCGTTGAGCCGCGTGACGTGGTCGCGCATGGGGTTGCCGGTGGCGTACGCGGCGAGCGCGAGCTGCGCGAGGGCGGTGGGGCTCTCCTTGGCCCAGGCACCGGAGTTGGCGGCGAGCCAGTTGTACGCGCCCTTGGCGGCGTCGAGGTGGCCACCGGCGGCGAGGGCGACGACGGCGTCGGCGGTGGTGCCGTAGTCGGGGGTCTTCTGGTCGGAGCCCGGGGTGACGGCGTCGAAGTGGCTGCCGCCCGCGGCGAGCCGGGCCGCGAGCCAGGCGGCGCCCGCGTCGGAGGCGCTGCCGCCGCACTCGGTGCGCACGGCGACGTCGCGGTCGGGGGCCTCGACGACGAAGCCCGCGCCCTCGGCGCCGCGCACGGCGTCGGCGGTGGCCTTGGCGTTCGCCTCCAGAGCACCAGACTTGGCGTCGGGCTGGTAGGCGAACGCGCCGCCGTCCTTCTTGCCGCAGGCCAGCTGGAGGGAGCGCAGCGCGTCGTAGGGCGACAGGCCGTCGGTGGTCACGGACTTGACGTCGGTGCCGGCGGCCTTGAGGCCGCCGATGACGACACCGGTGGAGTCGGCGTCGGAGGCGCCGCCGGGGTTGTAGGACCAGCCGCCGTCGCGGTTCTGCACCTTGGCGAGCCATTCGGCGGCGCGCTTGACGGCGAAGTCCTTGCCGTGGACGGCGAGCGCCTGGACGGCTATGGCGGTGGCGTTGGTGTCCTCGGTCTTCGGGTCGCAGGGCGCCGTCGCGTCGGCGCGGTACGAGGCGAAGCCGCCGTCCGCGCACTGCTGCTGGGCGAGCCACTCCACCGCGTCGCCGGCCGGTTCCGTGTCGGCCGCGTGCAGCGCCAGCAGCGCGTACGACTGGCGCCACACGCCGTCGTACGTCGGGTCGGCGTCCCCGTACAGCGCGGCGGGCGCGGCCGGGCCCGCGAGCGACGGCGAGGGCGACGCGGCTATGAGGAGCGTGCTGAAGGCGGCCAGGGCGGCCGCGGCGGTGCGGCGCAGGTGCATCGGGTGGTGCCTTTCGGGTGAGCGGTCGCGCAGACGGATGCGGGCGCGCGGTCACGGCACCGGGCTCCGGCTCCGTGTACCTCGACGGAAGAGCCGCTCCCGTCCGTGCGGGTGCTCCGGCTGGGCCTCCCCGGGCGGGGGCGGCTCACGGTTGCGGGTCAGCGCCGGATTCGCACCGGCTTCCCCCGCTCGGACGTGATTGGACTTGGTTGTGTCGAGCACACCTTAGCCGGGCCCGCGTGGCGCGCCGTGCCCGGCCTGGTGCGGTCTGCCTCACACCGCGGTGTACGCGACCGGGTCGGACCCGGGCACCGGTTCGGCGTGCCCGAGCTTGACCAGCCGGCGCAGGTGCGCCTCGGCCTCGGCGACGGCGATGTTCCTGGAGGGGAACGGGATCTGCTCCCAGGGGCGGTTCCACTGCATGGCCTCGGCGAGCTGCCACGGGGTGCGGGGGGCCTCGGCGACCAGGGCGCGGAGCGAGGCGAGCCGGGCGGTGTGGTGGTCCAGCAGTTCGCGTACGCGGGCGGCGGCGCCGGTGAAGGCGTGCTCGTGGGCGGGCAGCACCTCGACGGGATCGAGCCGGGCGACGCGTTCGAGGGAGTCGAGGTAGTCGCCCAGGGGGTCGCCGGCGGTCGTGTCGTCGGGGTCCTCGTACAGGCCGATGTGCGGGGAGATGCCGGGCAGCAGGTGGTCGCCGGAGAACAGGCGGCGGCCGTCCTCCTCGAAGAGGCAGACGTGGCCGGGGGTGTGGCCGGGGGTCCACACGGCGCGGACGGCGCGGCCGGCCAGCGGCACCCGCTCGCCGGGGACGATCTCGCGGTCGGGGAGGGCGGGCCGCAGGCCGGGTACGTCGGCGGCGCGGCGCTCGGCGCGCACCGCCCGCAGCGGGGCGAGGTGTTCCTCGGGGGCACCGGCGGCGGCGAGCTTGCCGGCGAGGTAGTCCAGCCACACGCCCGGCCGGGCCCCGCGGGCGCGGCGGACGACGGCGGTGTCGGCGGGGTGCATGGCGATCCAGGCGCCGGAGGCCTCGCGGACCTTGCCGGACAGGCCGTGGTGGTCCGGGTGGTGGTGGGTGACGAGGACGCCGTGGACGTCGGCGACGGAGGCGCCGAGCGCGGTGAGGCCGTCGGCGAGGGCGGCGTAGGAGGCGGGGTCGTCCCAGCCGGTGTCGACCAGGACGGGGCCGCGGTCGGTGTCGACGACGTAGACGAGCGTGTGGCCCAGGGGGTTGTCGGGGATCGGGACCGGGATGCTCCAGATGCCGTCGCCGTGCTCCATGAGGTCCCCTCTCCACTCCGGTCGCGTGCATTGCCCACCATAACTAGAACTGGTATCAGTTCTGAAGCAGAGTCACTTTCTGACGAGGCGTCAGCCAAAGGCGGGACGGGACAGGCATGGACGGGAACGGGATCGTCGAACACGGACAGCTCTACATCGGCGGGCAGTTGGTGGACCCGCTCGGCACCGGCACCATCGAGGTCGTCTCGCCCCACACCGAGCAGGTCTTCGCGCGGGTGCCGCACGCCTCCCGCGAGGACGTGGACCGGGCCGTCGCCGCGGCCCGCAGGGCCTTCGACGAGGGCCCGTGGCCGCAGGCGACCCTCGACGAGCGCATCGAGGTCGTCACCCGGATCAAGGACGCGATCGCCGTGCGCCACGAGGAGATCGCCCGCGTCATCAGCTCGCAGAACGGCTCCCCCTACTCCTGGAGCGTCCTCGCCCAGGCGCTCGGCGCGATGATGGTCTGGGACGCGGCGATCGGCGTCGCGCGGGGCTTCACCTGGGAGGAACGGCGGGCCGGTGTGCTCGGCCCGATCCTGGTGCGCCGTGAGCCGGCCGGCGTCGTCGCCGCCGTCGTCCCGTGGAACGTCCCGCAGTTCACCGCCGCGGCCAAGCTCGCCCCCGCGCTGCTCGCCGGGTGCGCGGTGATCCTCAAACCGTCGCCGGAGTCACCGCTCGACGCCTACCTGCTCGGCGAGATCGCCGCCGAGGCGGGGCTGCCCGAGGGCGTGCTGTCGATCCTGCCCGCCGACCGCGAGGTCAGCGAGTACCTGGTCGGCCACCCCGGCGTCGACAAGGTCTCCTTCACCGGCTCGGTCGCGGCCGGCAAGCGCGTCATGGAGGTCGCCTCCCGCAACCTCACCCGGGTGACGCTGGAACTCGGCGGCAAGTCCGCCGCGCTGGTCCTGCCCGACGCCGACCTGGACACCGCCGTGCCCGGCATCGTCTCGGCCGCCTGGATGAACAACGGCCAGGCCTGCGTCGCCCAGACCCGCATCCTCGCGCCCCGCTCCCGCTACGACGAGACCGCCGAGCGCCTGGCCGCGGCCGCCTCCGCCCTCGTCGTGGGCGACCCCCTCGACCCCGCCACCCAGGTCGGGCCGCTGGTCGCCCGCCGCCAGCAGCAGCGCTCCCTGGACTACATCGCGCTGGGACAGCAGGAGGGCGCCAAGGTCCTGACCGGCGGCGGCCGCCCGCAGGCGCAGCCCACCGGCTGGTACGTCGAGCCCACCCTCTTCGGAGACGTCTCCAACTCCATGCGGATCGCCCGCGAGGAGATCTTCGGCCCGGTCATCTGCCTGCTGCCGTACGAGGACGAGGCCGAGGCCGTCCGCATCGCCAACGACTCCGAATACGGCCTGTCCGGCAGCGTCTGGACCGGCGACGTCGAGCACGGCATCGACGTCGCCCGCCGGGTGCGCACCGGCACGTTCAACGTCAACACGTTCAGCCTCGACATGCTCGGCCCCTTCGGCGGCTACAAGAACTCCGGGCTCGGGCGCGAGTTCGGCCCCGAGGGGCTGGGCGAGTACCTGGAGCACAAGATGGTCCACCTGCCCGCGGGCTGGGAGGGCTGAGCCCGTGGGGGACCGGTGGCACGTCGAGGTCGACCGGGGGGTGTGCATCGGCTCGGGCATGTGCGTGAACTCCGCGCCGGGCGGCTTCACCCTCGACTCCGCCCGGCAGTCCCACCCCGCGGCCCCGGACGCCGACGCCGCCGAGGCGCTGCTCGCGGCGGCGGAGGGCTGCCCGGTGGAGGCGATCAGCATCACGCTGGCCGGCTCCGGCGAGGCGGTCTTCCCGCCCGAGGAGTGAACGGGCCCGAGGGGTCAGGGCTTCGCGCGGCGCGGATCGGTGAGGTCGATCAGCCGGCACACCGTCTCGATGTCGATCTTCACCTGGGCGATCGAGGCGCGCCCGGACAGCCAGGTCACCAGGGCCGAGTGCCAGGTGTGCTCGATGACGCGCACCGCGGACAGCAGCTCGGGCCCGGGCGGCCCGTCCAGTCGCATCGCGTCCAGGACGATCGCGGTCGTCAGCCGCGACACGGCGTCCACCTCCGGGCTGACGGACCGGTCGGCGAACGTCAGCGCCCGCACCATCGCGTCGGCGAGGTGCGGCTCGCGCTGCATCGCGCGGAACGCGCGCATCAGCGTCTCCGCCACGCGGTCCGCGGGCGCGGCCGCCGACGGCGGGCGCTTGCGCAGGGCCGCGTGGAGGTGCTCCAGCTGGTCGCGCATCGTGGCGACGAGCAGATGGATCTTGGACGGGAAGTAGCGGTAGAGGGTGCCGAGCGCGACGTTCGACTGCTCGGCGACCTCGCGCATCTGGACGGCGTCGAAGCCGCCCCGCACGGCGAGCTCGGCGCTGGTGCGCAGGATGCGGCGGCGGCGGGCCTCCTGACGTTCCGTCAGCGGCACGGGGGACGGCGTCGGCTGAGGAGCTGCGGTCATCTGTCCCAATCCGAATCTGTGCGCCGTGCGGAACCGCCTCCCAGCGTAAGGGCTGCGCCGCCGGCCGGTGTGTCGTCGTGTGCGGGTGGGTTGTGGTTTCGGTGGGGGGCTTTCCCGCCCGCCCTCCCGTTGCCCCGGTCGGTCAGTGACCGCCTCGCTGCGTGCGTTGGGGGTTGGGGCCGCGCCGGCGCACGTCCTCAGCGCTCGCGGATTTGCCGGGTCATTCCGTCCCGGGTCCGCCGCTCGTCGCTTCCGGGCGCACCCCTGCACACCCC
>NZ_JBHYMQ010000107.1:0-18544 GCF_042742985.1 Streptomyces sp. NPDC058864
GTTCCGACGTCGTCGGAACCGCCCGGTCCGCGGGGCGCGCGGCCGCTCAGCCGCGCACGGGCCCCGTCGTCCCGCGGACGACCAGCTCGGGCTCGTACAGCAGCTCGTCGGAGGCCACCTGCTTGCCCGCGATCTTCAGCGCGAGCAGCTCGACGGCCGTGCGGCCCATCGCCTCGATGGGCTGCCGCACCGTGGTCAGCGGCGGGTCGGTGCAGGTCATGAACGCCGAGTCGTCGTAGCCCACCACGGACACGTCGCCCGGCACGGAGAGCCCCATCCGGCGTGCCGCCCGCACGGCGCCCAGCGCCATCGGGTCGTTGGCGCAGATGATCCCGGTGACCCCGCGCTCCCAGAGCTTGGCGGCCGCGGCCTGCCCGCCCTCCAGCGTGAACATCGCCCGCCCGACGTGCTCGTCCGGCAGCGACCCGCAGCCGGCGGCGGCCGCGGCCCGCGCCGCGGTCAGCTTGCGCCGCGACGGCATGTGGTCGGTGGGCCCGAGCAGCAGGCCGATCCGCTCGTGGCCGAGCGAGGCCAGATGCCGCCAGGCCTGCTCCACGGCGACCGCGTCGTCGCACGACACCCTCGGGAAGCCGAGGTCCTCGATGGCGGCGTTGATCAGCACCACCGGCAGGTTCCGCTCCGCCAGCAGGCGGTAGTGGTCGTGCGGCGCGTCCGCCTGCGCGTACAGCCCGCCGGCGAAGACCACGCCGGAGACGTGCTGCTGGAGCAGGAGCGAGACGTAGTCCGCCTCCGACACCCCGCCCGCGGTCTGCGTGCACAGCACCGGCGTCAGGCCCTGCTGGGCGAGCGCCGCGCCCACGATGTCGGCGAAGGCCGGGAAGATCGGGTTCTGCAGCTCCGGCAGCACCAGCCCGACCAGCCGGGCGCGGTTCCCCCGCAACTGCGTCGGCCGCTCGTACCCCAGCACGTCGAGCGCCGTGAGCACCGCCTGCCGGGTGCCCTCCGACACCCCCGGCTTCCCGTTCAGCACACGGCTGACGGTGGCCTCACTGACCCCGACCTTCTTCGCTACTTCGGCAAGCCGTCGCGTCATGAGCGCAAGCATACGACACGACATGCAAGTGGTTTGCGCTCTTGCGCAAGACGCCGGAGGCGTCAGGGGCTCGGACACCTCCCCGGGGCAACTGGGGCGCGGGCACCAGTCGGCTCCCGAGCACATGCCGCGGCCTCCCCCACGCCATCCTGGGAGAGGCCGTCGTCCGTAACGGGCTACGCGCGTCAGAAGTCTGGAATGTCCCGCTTGGCACGCACCAATGTCTCGCGAGTGATCACCACGATGCGTTCATAGTCCGCGCGCGCGGCGTCGGGGGGAAGTTTTCCATCAAGATCAGCCGTGGCCTCGGTGCCGATCACCGCGAAGTCGCCATTGGACAACTCGAAGATGTCCGGGCAGGTCGCTGCGGCGGTGCTGCCACGCTCACGAGGGGAAACACCGACCCTGCGCACGATCTCCACGCACTGAGCCTTTCTTGTAGCGGGAGGTCATGTGCCGTACCGTGGTGGCCCCTCTCCTCCCGAGACGCATAGAAGATGACGCGTCACATGTAGCTTATGGGACGGGTGTTGCGGGCCGGTTTCGCCGAGTCTTGATGAAACTTCATCCGATGGCAGCATCATTCGCCATTGCGTTCGATTTCTTGGATCAGCGAGTCCACCATCGCCCCGAGGCGCGCCTCGTCGCCTGCCGTGTCCAAGCGCGCCGCGCGGTACGGCCGGGACCAAGTCCAATACTCCCTGAACTTGCGGCTCCTCACCAGGTCCCTCACCACGTTCTGGAACTCGACTGCGGACAGGCTGCCCAGTCGCATCACGAAGAGGTGGTGTGTGAAGATCATGTTCGCATAGAGGAGTTCGCGGGCCTGCTCCGCGGGCACTCCCTCCAACTCCGGCCAGACCGTGGCCAACTCCGGGTTCTCGATACCGATCTTGAGAAGCTCGACGTGCAGCGTGCGAAGCTCGGCCTCGGCGCTCCGGTAGAGCTGACTGTGTGTTCCTCTCAACTCCACGCGCTGCGCGGCAAGTTCGCGGCGCTGTAAGTGGGCCTTCCGTTGCTGTACCCCGAACGTCACGAGCACCGCTGCCAGGGCCAGCCCCGAGAAGGCCGCATTGGCGGCCATGAAGGTCGAGGCGGCGGGCTCCGAGCCCGAGGGCGACGCCAGCGCCACCATGAGCTTGCCGAGCGCCACGGCGACAGTCGCCGTGACCACCAGGACCGCAGCAATCCCGGTGACCAGAAGGGCGGCGATTCCGCCCACCTCCCTGGAACGCGCCATGTGACCCCCCGATCCGCGCATGGTCGCCCGACACAGCGGCCACAGCCCGAAGAAACGATGCTCCGGGCAGGTACGAGCGGCTCTGGTCGACTGCCTCGGAGAGGTGAGAAGCACGCAGGGACGCACGGGTCCGGCACCCGCCGTCGAATAAGTGTTACCCACTGGGTCGGACGGTGAAGCGCGCCATTCAGGACAGGTGACTGCTGCGTTGCCCCAGCCGACGGGCAAGGCGACTCCCGGACTGACGGACCCGCCGATGGATTCCCGCCCCGGACTGGAGGGGCGGGAGATGCGGGGATGGTGCAGAAGGTTAGGCTTACCTTCATGAGCACCTGCACGACCGCGTCCAGCTCCCTGGCGGAGCCCGTCGCCGCGACGGCGGCCACCGCGCGGACCTGGCTGCTGCTGGAGCAGCCGGGGCCGTGGGGCCCCAAGGCGCTGACCGGGAGCCACCTGGATCCGCGGGTGGGCAGGGCGCTGGAGCGGGCCGCGGCCGGGACCGGGGTGCGGGTCGGGCTGATCCGGCGGCCCGGGCGGCACGCGGACCGGCACGACGTGCGGCGGCGGACGGCCTACGTGGCGCACACCGTGCCGGGCGGCACATGGGTGCGGGAGGCGGTCGTGGAGGACCCGGGCGCGCTCCTGGGTCTGGACTTCGAGGCGCTGGGCCGCGGCGACCACCGCGGCTTCGGGATGCCGTACGAGGGCGACCCGCTCGCCCTCGTCTGCACCAACGGCAAGCGGGACCGCTGCTGCGCCCTCAAGGGCCGGCCGCTCGCCGGGGAACTGGCCGCCTCCGGGCTCGGCGAGGTGTGGGAGGTGACCCACCTGGGCGGGCACCGGTTCTCGCCGACGATGCTGGTGCTGCCGTACGGCTACGCCTACGGGCGGGTCGACCCCGGGCTGGCCCGGCAGGTGCTGGCGGCCGCCCGCGAGGGCGACATGGTGCTGGAGGGCTGCCGCGGGCGTTCCGCGTGGGAGCGTCCGGGCCAGGCCGCCGAACTGGCCGTGCGGCGGCTGACGGGCGAACTGCGCGCCGAGGCGCTGACCGTGGACGGCGAGCACGGCACCCGCGTGCGGCACCTCGACGGCCGGGCCTGGGACGTCGAGGTGACGCCGGTCGCGGCGGAGCCGCCCCGGCCCGAGAGCTGCGGGGCGGCCCTGGGGGCGCCGCTGCGGATGGAGATCAGCGGCATTCAGCCGGCGTTCTTGACGAACTCCGTGGTGTAGGTCTTGCCGAGGTCCACCTCGGTGTTCTGCAGGTTGGGGTTGAACGCCTTGAGGACCCGTTCCACCGTCTCGGGGCCGCCCTCGGGCATCACGCCGTCCTTGGTGAACATCGGCAGCGTGCTCTCGATCGCCTTGACGTAGAGCTCCTGCCCGCCGCCCTGCGCGTAGTCGGAGGGCATCTTCGCGGCGATCTCCGCGGCGCTGTGCGTGGACATCCACCGCAGCGTCCTCACGAAGGCGTTGGCGAGCTTCTGGACGGTCTCCTTGTGGCCGTCGACCCACTCCGTCTGCATGTAGAGGCTGGAGGACGGGTAGAGCCCGCCGAGCGCCTGCTTGGAGCCCTCCGGGGTGCGCATGTCGATGAGCACCTTGCCGAGTCCCTTGTCGAGGATGGTAGCCACGGTCGGGTCCGTGGTCATGCCGCCCTGGATCGAGCCCTGTTCCATCGCGGAGATGAAGGTCTGGCCGGCGCCGACCGCGACCGGGGTGAACTCGCTGGTCTTCACGCCGTTGCTGAC
The DNA here is from genome assembly GCF_042742985.1 of Streptomyces sp. NPDC058864. Lineage (NCBI taxonomy): Bacteria > Bacillati > Actinomycetota > Actinomycetes > Kitasatosporales > Streptomycetaceae > Streptomyces > Streptomyces sp. NPDC058864. The sequence continues at coordinate 4,043 of NZ_JBHYMQ010000107.1, forward strand.
GGCGAGGTACTTGGTGAGGAAGTCCGTGGACGAGCCGATGCCGGTCACGCCCATCTTCTTGCCCTTGAAGTCCCCGGCGCCCTTGAGGTCCCCGGCCGCCGCGTTGGAGACGATCTCCACCTCGCCGGGAGCCTGCGAGAACTGCACCACGGACTCCACCTGCTTGCCCTTGACCTGCAGGTCGAGCGTGTGGTCGTAGAAGCCGACGGTGCCCTGCACGTCGCCTGAGACGAGCGCGGTCTCGGCCTGCACGCCGGCCGGCTCGGTGAGCAGTTCGACGTCCAGGCCCTCGGCCTTGAAGTAGCCGAGCCGCTCGGTGAGCATCGCGGGGAGGTAGATGACCTTGTCCAGGCCACCGACCATGATCTTGACCTTGTCGCCCTTGCCGCCGGAGCCGGAGGCGGTGGAGTCGCCGCCGCAGGCGGTGAGCATGGTGAGGGCGAGGGCGGAGACGGCGACGGCGGCCGCGGTCCTGAGGGGCGTGCGCATCTGGTTCACGTCCTTGTGAAGGGGGTGGGCGGGGGCGGGGGCGGGGTCAGCGGTCGGAGCCGGCCTCGGCCGGCTTCCAGCGGAAGAGCCGCTTCTCCAGGAAGGTCAGCAGGCCCTCGGCGAGCAGTGCGACGACCGCGAGGATCGCCATCGCGGCGTACACACCAGCGGAGTTGAACGTGCCCTGCGAGGCCGCGACCAGCAGGCCGAGGCCCTTGGTGGCGCCGATGTACTCGCCGACGATGGCGCCGATGAGGGCGAAGCCGAAGCTCACGTGGAGGCTGGTGAAGATCCAGGAGGTGGCCGAGGGGATGACCACCTGGAAGGTGACCTGGCGGTCACGGGCGCCCAGGATGCGGGAGTTGGCGACCAGGTTGCGGTCGACCTCCCGGGCGCCCTGGAAGGCGTTGAAGAAGACCGGGAAGAAGACCAGGACGACCGCGGAGGCCACCTTGGAGGCCGGGCCGAGCCCGAACCAGATCAGGAAGATCGGCGCGAGCACGATCCGCGGCAGCGCGTTGAGCACCTTGATGTACGGCCCGAGCACGTCGGCGAGGAAACGGATCCGCCCGAGGGCGATGCCCAGCACCACGCCCGCGACGACGCCGATCACCCAGCCGAACAGGGCCTCGTAGAGCGTGTACCAGATCTGCTCCCACAACGTGCCCTGCGCGGTGCCGTCCACGGCCCAGGTGCGGATCTGCTCCCAGATCCGCGAGGGCATCGAGAAGTGGAAGGGGTCGACGACCCCGGCCCGGGCCAGCCACTCCCAGAGCCCCAGGACGGCGACCAGCAGCAGCACGCGGCTGCCGTGGACGAGGTAGCCGCGGTTGCGGGCGGCGCGGGCGCGGGAGCGCGCGCGGTCGGTGCCCGCGGGATCCTTGGTGACGGCGGCCGAGCCGGCCGCCACGGTCTCAGGCGACATCCGCCGCACCCCTCTCGCGGGTGATGCGGACCTCTTCGCCGAGCGAGGCCCAGATCTCCCGGTAGATCTCGATGAACCGCGGCTCCAGCCGCACGGACTCGACCTGGCGCGGGCGCGGCAGGTCGATCTCGAAGACCTCCTTGACCGTGGCAGGCCCGGCGGTCATGACGACGACCTTGTCGGCGAGCGCGATGGACTCCTCCAGGTCGTGGGTGACGAAGACGACCGAGGCGCCCGTGCCGGACCACAGCTCCAGCAGCTCGTCCGACATCAGCGCGCGGGTCTGCACGTCGAGCGCGGAGAACGGCTCGTCCATGAGCAGGATCTCGGGGTCGTTGACGAAGGTGGCGGCGAGCGCGACACGCTTGCGCTGGCCGCCCGAAAGCTGGTGCGGGTAGCGGTCCTCGAAGGCGGACAGGCCGACCCGGGCGAGCCACTCGCGGGCCCGTTCCCTGGCCTCGGTCTTGGGCACGCCGCGGAATCGGGGGCCCGCCATGACGTTGGACAGCACGGTCCGCCAGGGGAAGACGGCGTCCTGCTGGAAGACGAAGCCGACCTTGTCGCCGATGCCGCGCACCGGCTCGCCGGCGACCAGCACCTCGCCCTCGGTGGGCTCCTCCAGCCCGCTGACCAGGGTCAGCGTCGTGGACTTGCCGCAGCCCGTGGGGCCCACGACGGCCACGAACTCCCCGCGCCCGATGGTCAGGTCGAGGTCACGGACGGCGGTGTGGAGGGCCCCGGACGGGGTCCGGAACGCTTTGCTCGCACCCCGCAGTTCGATGGCGGGGCTGGTGTGTGTGCTCATGCGCCGGGACGCTAGGTGTGGCCTGGGTCACGGCGGCACCCTTGCGGTCACAACTCCGCCTTGTGCCCACAACCCCCTGTTCTGCTCGTTTTGCTCGCGCTACGACAACGAAAGGGCCACGGGGGCTGGGCAGCGGGCGCCGGCCGCGTTTACGTTGCGTTCACAGCCGGGCAAACGGACCAGCGAATTCCGCAAGGGCGCGGAACACCGGGAAGGACAGGGGTGACGTACATGCGCATCCGCTGGCCCCGTCGCGTCTTCGCCCAGGTGCTGCTCGTCCAGGTGGTCCTCACCACCGGCGTGATCACCCTGGCCACCGGACTGTTCCTCGCCCCGCTGAGCTCGCAGCTGGACCAGCAGGCGATGCGGCAGGCGCTGTCGATCGCGCAGACCACCGCCGCGACCCCGGGGCTCGCCCACGACCTGGTCACCACCCGGCCGAGCGTCACCGGCCCGGTGCAGGACGAGGCCGAGCGGATCCGCCGTGCCACGGGCGCCCTGTACATCGTCGTCATGGACACCCGTGGTGTGCGCTGGTCGCACACGGACGTCACCCAGATCGGCCGGCACGTCTCCACCGACCCCAGCGTGGCCCTGTCGGGCCGCGAGATCATGCAGATCGACCGGGGCACCCTCGGCCGCTCGGCGCGCGCCAAGGTGCCGCTGCACGGGGCCGACGGGAGGATCGTGGGCGCCGTGTCGGTGGGCATCGCGTACGACAGCGTGCGGGAGCGGCTGCTGGCCACGGTGCCGGTGCTGCTGCTGTACGCGGGCGCCGCGCTCGGGGTCGGCGTACTGGCGGCGCTGCTGGTGTCGCGGCGGCTGCAGCGCAGGACGCACGGACTCGCCTTCGCCGACATCTCCGCGCTGCTCGACGAGCGCGAGGCGATGCTGCACGGCATCCGGGAGGGTGTCATCGCCCTCGACGCCCAGGGCAGGGTGCGGCTGCTCAACGACGAGGCGCAGCGTCTGCTCGGCCTCGGTCCGGACGCCGCGGGCCGCGCGCTGGACGAGGTGCTGCCGCCCGGGCGGACGACCGACGTCCTGGCCGGCCGTGTCGCGGGCACCGACCTGCTCACCGTCAGCGGGACACGGGTGCTGGTCGCCAACCGCATGCCGACCGGTGACGGCGGGGCGGTGGCCACCTTGCGGGACCGCACCGAACTGGAGCGGCTGGGCCGGGAACTGGACAGCACGCACGGCCTGCTGGACGCGCTGCGCGCCCAGGACCACGAGCACGCGAACCGGCTGCACACCCTGCTCGGGCTGCTCGAACTCGGCCTGTACGACGAGGCGGTGGACTTCGTCGGCGAGGTCGCCGACGCCCAGCGGGCCTCCGCGGAACAGGTCGCGGAGCGGGTCAGGGACCCGCTGGTGTCCGCCCTGCTGGTGGGCAAGTCGGCGATCGCGGCGGAGCGGGGCGCCGCGTTGTCGGTCTCCCCCGCCACCTTGCTGCCCGACCGGGTCGTGGACCCGCGCGACCTGGTCACCGTGCTCGGCAACCTCATCGACAACGCCCTGGACGCGGCCCGTTCGCTCGTCGAGGTGGAACTGCGCGCCGAGGGCACGACGGTCGTGCTGCGGGTGTCCGACGACGGTCCCGGCGTACCGCCGGAGGCACGTGAGCAGATCTTCGCCGAGGGCTGGACGACGAAACGGTCCCCGGCGCACCGCGGCCGCGGGCTCGGGCTCGCGCTCGTGCGCCGGCTCGCCGAACGGTACGGCGGCATGGCCCGGGTGACCGCCCGGGCAGGCGGCGGGGCGGTCTTCACGGTCGTCCTGCCGGAGGCACTGGCCGGCGCGGACCTCGTCAGCACCACGGCGGCGGCCGCCGCACCCTCGGGGGGAGCACGATGATCGACGTCCTGGTCGTGGACGACGACTTCCGCGTCGCCGAGATCAACGCGGCGTACGTCGCCAAGGTCCCCGGTTTCCGGGTGACCGCCCGGGCCCACACCGCGGCCCAGGCGCTGGCGACGCTGGAGCGCATGCACGTCGACCTCGTCCTGCTCGACCACTACCTGCCGGACGAGACCGGCCTCACCCTGGTGCGGCGCATGCGCCAGTTCGGCCACACCGCGGACGTCATCATGGTGACGGCCGCCCGCGACGTGGCGACCGTACAGGCGGCGATGCGTTTCGGCGCGCTGCAGTACCTGGTCAAGCCGTTCAGCTTCGCCGGGCTGCGGGGCAAGCTCGACGCCTACGCGGCGCTGCGCCGCACCCTCGACGGCGTCGGCGGGCGCGGCGAGGCCGGCCAGGAGCAGGTGGACCGCATCTTCGGCGCGCTGCGCACGGCCGGTGCGGCACCGGCGGAACTGCCCAAGGGGCACTCGGCGCCCACCGCCGACCTGGTGCGCAAGGTGCTCACCGAGGCCGCGCGGCCGCTCTCCGCCCACGAGGTCGCCGAACGCGCGGGCATCAGCCGCTCGACCGCGCAACGCTACCTGAAGTTCCTGGAGCGCGAGGGCCGGATCAGCCTCACGCTCAAGTACGGCGACACCGGCCGCCCCGAGCACCGCTACGCATGGGCGCGGACCGGCTGACCCGGTTCACCGGCGGGCGAGTTCCCGGCTCAGCGCCCTGGCCGTCGCGCACACCACGGGCGCGACGCGGTCCAGCCGCAGCCCCCGCGTGGCGCCGGTGACGGAGACGGCGGCGACGGGGAAGGCGGCGACGGGGAAGGCGTGCGGTCCGGGCCGCGGCCCGTAGACGGGAGCGGCGACGGCGGAGACGCCGACCTCGGCCTCCTCCCAGTTGACGGCGTAGCCGCGGGCGCGGGTGCGGACGAGGTCCTGCTGGAGCAGCCGCGGCACGACGATGGTGCGCGGGGTGCGGCGGCGCAGCCCCACGCCGAGCACCGCGGCCAGACCGCGCGGGGTCCCGTACGCGAGCAGCGCCTTGCCGGTGGCGGTGCAGTACGCGGGGAGCCGGCCGCCGACCCGGGAGATGATCTGCATGGAGCGGCGGCCGGTGAGCTTCTCCAGGAAGACGGTGTCGGCCCCGTCGACGACGGCGAGGTGCACGTTCTCGTGGGTGGCCTCGTACAGCTCCTCCATGAACGGCAGCGCCGCCTCACGCAGCCTCCGGTGCGGCACCCGCTGGCCCAGCTCGAAGAGGGCGAGGCCGAGCCGGTAGCCGTCCGTCCCGTGCTCCACCAGGCCGACGGCGGTCAGTTCGGCGAGCAGCCGGTGCACGGTCGACTTGGGCAGGCCGGTTCGTGCGGCGAGTTCGCCGAGCGGGGTGCCGTCCTCGCCCGCGGCGAAGGCGCCGAGCAGCGCGGCCCCGCGGGCCAGCATCGACCGGCTCTCCGTCACGCTCGCATCCTCGGCGTTCACGAGTGCCCCCGCAAGGGCACCTCGACCAGCAGCGGGCCGTCGAGCCCGCGCACCGCCGCCACGCTCCGCGCCAGTTCCTCCGTACCGTCGACGCGGACCGCGGGGATGCCGAAGAAGCGCGCGGCAAGGCGCCAGTCGAGGTCGCCGAGGTCGAGACCGGGGCGGGGGACGGAGGCGCGAGGGAGGGCGGGGCCGCCGCCCCGGGTGTCGAGGGTGTCCTTCAAGGTGCGGTACTCGCCGTTGGCCATCACGACGAACAGGACCGGCACCCGGTGCTGCGCCGCGCTCCACAACCCCTGCAGCCCGAACATCGCGCAGCCGTCCCCCAGCACGGCCACCACCGGGCGTTCCGGTGCGCCGAGCCGGTGGCCGACGGCCGCGCCGATGCCCCAGCCGAGGCCCCCGCCGACCGTGTGGACGAAACCGCCCGGCCGGTCCCGGCGCAGCACGCTGCGCAGGTGCACCCCGACGGTGATCGACTCCTCGACGAGCACCGCCTCGTCCGGCAGTGCGCCGGCCAGGGCGTGCGCGGCGGCGAGCGGGTCGACCGGGGCGCCGCCCCGCGCGGACCGGGCCCGCAGGTCCAGCCGGTTCCGTGCCTCGGCGTGCCGTGCGCCCGCCTCCCGCATCCGTTCGCGTGCGGTCTCCTCGGGGACCAGCCGGGCCAGGTGACCGGCGAGTCCGGCCAGTGAGGAGCCAAGGGAGCCGGTCAGGCCCAGGGAGACGGGGAAGTTGCGGCCCGGCTCGGCGGGGTCGGTGTCGATCTGCACGACCGTCAGGTGCTCGGGCACGGGCGGGCCGGGGCTGTAGTGGTGCGGGCTGAAGGCGCGGCAGCCGGCGATGAGCAGCGCGTCGTGCTCCTTCAACCGCTCGTGGATACGGGCGTTGACGGGCGGCAGCGGCCCGGCGTGGAGCGGGTGCGAGCCGGGGAAGTCCAGGTGGTCGTTCATCGGCTGGTGGTACGTGACCGCGCCCAGCGCCTCGGCGACCCGTACCAGCTCCGCCACCGCGCCGTCCCTGCCGACCCCGTCGCCGGCGACGACCGCGGGCCGATCGGCGGCGGCGAGCAGGGCCGCGGCCCGGTCGAGCCCGCCGGCCGGACCGGGCGGCGCGAGCGGTGACCGCGCGGGGACCACCACGGGCGCCGCGTCCTCGAGCACGTCCATCGGCACGGAGACGAACACCGGCCCCTGCGGCGGCTGCCGGGCGAGCGCGAAGGCACGCCGCAGCACCAGCGGCAGGTCCTCGGGTCGGTGCACCTCCTCGGCCCGTTTGGCCGCACCCGAGGCGATGGCCACCAGGTCCCCGGCGAGCATGGGGTCCTGGAGCAGGTGGCGCCGGTCCTGCTGGCCCGCCATGACGACCAGCGGGGTGCGCGAGCGCCGGGCGTTGAGCATCCCGATCAGGCCGTTGGCGGTGCCGGCGGCGATGTGCAGGCTGGCGAAGGCGGGACGGCGGGTGGCCCGGGCGTAGCCGTCGGCCATGGCGACGACCGAGCCCTCCTGGACGCCGAGGACGTACTCGGGCACGGGTCCGGTTCCGGGTCCGGACAGCGCCTCGAGGAAGGGCAGTTCGGTGGTGCCCGGGTTGCCGAAGACCCGGTCCACCCCCTCGTCGGCGAGGATCTCCAGCAGGGCCCGCAGGGCGGTCGTCATGGCGGGGACGCCTCTCATACGCTCATGCCGCCGTCGACCGCGACGGTGGCTCCGGTGGTGAAGCTCGCGTCGTCGCCCGCGAGGTGGAGCACGGTGCGGGCGATCTCCTCGGGTGCCGCGTGCCGGCCGAGGGGGATCATCGCGTCGAACGCCCTGGCCGCGTGCTCGGAAGGCTGCCCGGTGGCGGCGGTCCCGATGCGCCGCATGAACGGGGTGTCGGTGGGGCCCGGGTGGATGGTGTTGACGCGGATGCCGCGGGCGGCGCACTCGCGTGCCGCGACGCGCATGAGCCCGACCTGGGTGTTTGGCGGCCGCGGACCCGGCGCAGTGCGCTGTCGGCGGCGACGGCGGTGCATCAGCGCCCCGATCACGGCACTGGCACCGAGCCGCGAGCGCCCGCGAGCGGGGTGCCGCCGATGATCGCGGCGGCGATCGCGCTCAGCTCGTACCCCTGGCCGATGGTCGGGTCACCGGCGATGAAGAGGGCCAGGGCCAGGACGGCCGCCAGACCGGCCGTCGACGCGGACAGCGCCATCGCCTTGATCCGCGTCCGCACGATCGGCCGCCCGGTGAACAGCGCCGCGTCCGGGTTGGAACCGACGGCCCTGACCTGCGCCCCGAATCGGGTAGGGGTAAGCAGCACGGTGAGCACCGCCGTCGTGGCGAGCAGCACCCACACGGCGGTCGGCAGGCCACCGGAGTCACCGCCGACGACCAGGAAGAAGGCGTGCTCCTGGGGCATCCCGCTGATCTGCTTGCCATCGGCCAGGGCGAGACCGATGCCGCGGAACACCATGGCGGTGGCGAGGGTGACGATGAACGTCGGCAGCCCCACGTACCTCGCCACGATCGCGTTGCATGCCCCGAGCAGCGCCGACAGCACCAGCACCGCGGCGGCCGCCGCCCACGGGGACCAGCCGTCGCGGATGCAGACCGCGCCGACCGACAGGTCGACCTCGCGCATGGCGAGGGCGAAGACCATGCCGGCCGCCATCAGGCCCACGTAGCAGGCGTTGTGGGCGGTCCCGGTCAGGTTCGACCGCGTCAGGAAGCCCGGCTCGGCGATGCCCACGACGAGCACCAGCAGGACCAGTACCGCTGCCACGCCCGTCTCGTCGCGCAGCAGCCAACGCACACGGCTCGATGGCATGCCGCACAGCGTGGAGGCCCCGTCGGCCTGCGGCAATCAGAGCGTTCCGTCAGACGGAACGGGTGTCACACCGCACCGGCACCGGTGAGCGAACGGACCTCGACCTCGGCGAACTTGTCCTCGTCGGCGCGCTCACGGGACAGGACCGTGCCGAGCCAGCCCGCCGCGAAGCCCAGCGGGATGGACACCAGGCCCGGGTTCTCCAGCGGGAAGTACTGGAAGTCCACGCCGGGGAAGAGCGACTGCGGGCTGCCCGACACCACCGGGGACAGCACCACCAGCACGACCGCCGGGACAAGGCCGCCGTAGATCGCGCAGACCGTGCCGCGGGTCGTGAACCTCCGCCAGAACAGCGTGAACAGCAGCGCGGGCAGGTTGGCGGACGCCGCCACCGCGAATGCGAGCCCGACGAGGAAGGCCACGTTCTGGCCCTGCGCGAACAGGCTCAGCGCGATGGCCACGCCGCCGATGAAGACCGCGGCCACCCGTGCGACCCGGACGTCCTGGTTCTCCCGGCGCCTGCCGCCCGGTGCGGTCCTCCGGCGGCGCAGCGTCGCATGGAGGTCGTGCGCGACCGAGGCGGACGAGGCCAGGGTGATCCCGGCGACGACGGCCAGGATCGTGGCGAAGGCGACCGCCCCGACGACCGCGAACAGCACCGTCCCGCCGGTCGAGCCCGCTCCCCCGCCCAGGTCGAGGGCGAGCAGCGGCACCGCCGTGTTCCCGGCGGCGTTGGAGGCGCGCACGGTGTGGGATCCGACCAGCGCCGCGGCACCGAAGCCCAGCACGATCGTCATCAGGTAGAAGCCGCCGATGAGGCCGATCGCCCAGACCACCGAGCGCCGCGCCGATCGTGCCGTGGGCACGGTGTAGAAGCGCGACAGGATGTGCGGCAGCCCTGCGGTGCCCAGGACGAGGGCGATGCCGAGGCTGATGAAGTCCAGCCGGTCGGTCCAGCTCTGCCCGTACAGCAGGCCGGGGCCGAGGAAGTCCCGGCCGTGCCCGCTGCCGCCGGCGGCCGAGCGCAGCAGTGCTCCGAGGTCGCCGTGGAAGCGGAGGAGGACCAGGACGGTGAGGGTGATCGTGCCACCCATCAGGAGCACGGTCTTGACGATCTGGATCCAGGTCGTGGCACGCATGCCGCCGAAGGCGACGTAGAAGACCATGAGCGCGCCCACGCCGATGACCGTCCAGGTGCGCGCGGCCGATCCCTGGCCGCCGAGCAGGAGGGAGACCAGGCTCCCGGCGCCGACCATCTGCGCGACGAGGTAGAGCACGGAGACGATGACCGAGGAGGTGCCCGCGGCGATCCGGACCGGGCGTCGGCGCATACGGGCGGTGAGGACGTCGGCGAGGGTGTACCGGCCGCAGTTGCGGACGAGTTCGGCGACGAGCAGCAGCACGAGCAGCCAGGCGACGAGGAAGCCGACGGAGTAGAGCATGCCGTCGTAGCCGAAGAGCGCGATGAGGCCGGAGATACCCAGGAAGGAGGCGGCGGACATGTAGTCGCCGGCGATGGCGAATCCGTTCTCCAAGGGGGAGAAGAGACGGCCTCCGGCGAAGAACTCCACGGACGAGCTCCGCCGCCGGCCGGCCCAGGCCGTGATCGCCAGGGTGACGGAGACGAAGACGGTGAAGAGGACCAGCGCCAGGCCCTGGTGGTTGCCGGTCACCGCATCCGCTCCTGGGTGTCCCAGCGCAGGTCGAGGGCGGCTCGGTCCCGGCGCAGCCGGGCGTGCCGGGCGTAGGCCCAGGTCAGGAGGAAGGTCGTGGCGAACTGGGCGAGGCCGAGGGCCATGGCCACATTGAGCTCGCCGACCAGCGGCCGGGCCATCAGCCGCGGTGCGGCCGTCGCCAGGACGACGTAGACCAGGTACCAGGCGAGGAAGCCGGCGGCCGCTGGGAAGACGAACCGCCGGTAACGGGAACGCACTTCCTGGAAGGGGCCGCTGGCCTGCACCTCCCGGTAGACCCCGGCGTGGCCGTCGGCCGGGCGGGCCTGCGACGGGAGGGAGACCGGCGGCGGCTCGGGACCCTCCCACTCCCCCGCGGCCAGGACGTCGTACCAAGGGTCGTCCACCCGCAGCCCTCCGGTTTCCGCCCGGTCGTGCTCTTTCACGAACTCTCCTCGCTTCACGGGCCGATCGCGCCGTGCGCCCAAGCATGGACATTGCGGGAAGACCCGGGAGCCTCCAAGCAGAAACCTTCACCTCATCGGGTGATGGTGCCCCACTCCTGGGGGTGGGGAGGCGACGGCGCCCTCCACCGGCGGGTGACCGTGGAGGGCGCCGTTGCGAGGACCCGTTCCGTCAGGCGTCGATCCGCGAACGGTCGAGCGTGGCGGCGGAGTTGGCGATGAACTCGCGGCGCGGCGCAACCTCGTTGCCCATCAGCAGGTCGAAGGCGAGCTCCGCGCCCTCCAGGTCGCTGATGTTGATCCGGCGCAGGGTGCGGTGGCGCGGGTCCATCGTGGTCTCGGCCAGCTGGTCGGCGTCCATCTCACCGAGACCCTTGTAGCGCTGGATGGAATCCTTGTAGCGGATGCCCTTGCGCTCGAACTCCAGCAGCGTGTCGCGCAGCTCCCGGTCGGAGTAGGTGTAGACGTACTTCTCCTGGCCCTTGCGCGGGTTGGTGAGCTCGACCCGGTGCAGCGGCGGCACGGCGGCGAAGACCCGGCCCGCCTCGACCATGGGCCGCATGTAGCGCTGGAAGAGCGTCAGCAGCAGACAGCGGATGTGGCTGCCGTCGACGTCGGCGTCCGTCATCATGATGATCTTGCCGTAGCGAGCCTGGTCGATGTCGAAGGTGCGGCCCGAGCCGGCTCCTATGACCTGGATGATGGCACCGCACTCGGCGTTCTTCAGCATGTCCGTGACCGAGGACTTCTGTACGTTGAGGATCTTGCCCCGGATCGGGAGCAGCGCCTGGAACTCCGAGTTGCGCGCGAGCTTCGCGGTGCCCAGCGCCGAGTCGCCCTCGACGATGAACAGTTCGCTGCGGTCGACGTCGTCGCTGCGGCAGTCGGCCAGCTTGGCCGGCAGCGACGAGGACTCCAGCGCGGTCTTGCGGCGCTGGGCGTCCTTGTGCTGCCGGGCGGCGATCCGGGTACGGGCCGCGGCGACGGCCTTCTCCAGGACGGCGCGGGCCTGCTGCTTGTCGTCCCGCTTGGTGGAGGTGAGGAACGCCTTGAGCTCGCGGGCCACCACGTTGGCCACGATGCGGTTGGCCGCCGAGGTGCCCAGCACCTCCTTGGTCTGGCCCTCGAACTGCGGTTCGGCGAGCCGGACCGTGACGACCGCCGTCAGTCCCTCCAGGGCGTCGTCCTTGACGATGTCGTCCTCGGCGACGCGCAGCAGCTTGGCGGCGCGCAGCACCTCGTTGAAGGTCCTGGTGACGGCGCCCTCGAAGCCGCGCACATGGGTGCCGCCCTTGGGGGTGGCGATGATGTTCACGAAGGAGCGCAGCGTGCTGTCGTAGCCGGTGCCCCAGCGCAGCGCGACGTCGACGCCGAGCTCACGGGTGACCTCGGTGGGGGTCATGTGGCCGCGGTCGTCGAGGACCGGGACGGTCTCCTTGAAGGTGCCGCTGCCGGTCAGCCGCAGCACGTCGCAGATCGGCTTGTCCGGGGTGAGGTACTCGGCGAACTCGCTGATGCCGCCGTCGAAGTGGAAGGTGTCCTCGACCGGCTTCCCGCCCTCGGAGCCGTTGTCGGGGCGCTCGTCGCGGACGACGATCGTGAGTCCCGGAACGAGGAACGCGGTCTGGCGGGCGCGCTGGTGGAGCGTCTCCAGGGAGAGCTTGGCGTCCTTGAGGAAGATCTGACGGTCCGCCCAGTAGCGGACGCGGGTGCCGGTGCGGGCCCGCGGCACCTTCTTGACCTTGTCCAGCCCGTTGCCCGGCTCGAACGGCGCCTCGGCGCCGGCCTTGGCGAAGCTGCCGGGGACGCCGCGGCGGAAGCTGATCGCGTGGGTGTGACCGCCGCGGTCGACCTCGACGTCCAGCCGCGCGGACAGCGCGTTGACGACGGAGGCGCCGACGCCGTGCAGACCGCCGGAGGCGGCGTAGGAGCCGCCACCGAACTTGCCGCCGGCGTGCAGCTTGGTCATGACGACCTCGACGCCGGACAGACCGGTCTTGGGCTCGACGTCGACGGGGATGCCGCGGCCGTTGTCCCGCACCTCGACGGAGGCGTCGTCGTGGAGGACGACCTCGATGTGGTCGCAGTGGCCGCCCAGGGCCTCGTCCACCGAGTTGTCGATGATCTCCCACAGGCAGTGCATGAGGCCGCGGCTGTCGGTGGACCCGATGTACATGCCGGGGCGCTTGCGGACCGCTTCGAGGCCCTCGAGCACGAGCAGGTGTCGCGCAGTGTAGTTGGAGCCGTCACGATCTGCACCGGTCAGCAACGCGGTGGACGGCACGGATGTTTCGGCGGTCACGCGAACGTCTCCTCATGAAGTTCTTCAGCCGTATCGGTGAGAGGGTACCGAGGTCACGCACGGCCGTTTCGCCGCGACCCGGTACGGGCATCATGCTAGCCCCTTTTCGAAGGTACGTTCGATCCCTCGTTTGAGTGATACACATGTCACGTTCCCCTGGAGGCATGAACCATTTAGGCTCGGGGCACGTCCTCCTCAACAACCGGCCGCAAAGCCGGGGGGACACAACCGAACATTCTGACCAGATCTGCCAGAACGACCCGAAGCCGACAGATAAGACGCCAGAGGATCTTTCGCCGCCAATCGGTAGCATCCGGCCGCTACAGCGACAGTTTCCAAGGAAAAGACCTGAGCGGGAACAGTTTGGGCCTGGTTGGATGTTGACCCTGGTACGACAGCTCGTCGAGCTAGAGAAGAGGCGACGTGACTACAGTTCTGACCCCCGCGAGCCCGCTGACGGCGGCGGACCGCTGCGACCGTTGCGGCGCCCAGGCCTACCTGCGCGTCGTACTCATCAGTGGCGGCGAGCTGCTCTTCTGCGCGCACCACGGGCGTAAGTTCGAGCCCGAATTGAAGAAGATCGCTGCGGAAATACAGGACGAGACCGGTCGGCTCACCGCGACCCCGACCGTCGCGGCCGATGACGAACGCTGACGCGTAGCACTGCGACGAGCTCTCACGACGGGCGGCCCCCCGCAAGGGAGGCCGCCCGTCGGCTTGTCCGCCGCACGTCACGAGGAGTGCAGGCCGACCAGTCCCGCCACCGTCGAGACCCGGGTGTACACACCGGGATGTCCCGCCTGGGCGCATCCCGCGCCCCAGGACACCAGCCCTATCAGCCGCCCGTCCGCCACCAGCGGACCGCCGCTGTCCCCCTGGCACGAGTCGTGCCCGCCGGCCAGGTCGCCGGCGCAGACCATGCCGCCCCTCTGGTACTTGCCTTCCGCACTGCCCGGATACGCCTGCTCACAGACCGAGTCGGCGAGCACCGACACGTTCGCGGCCATCAGGACGTTCGAGTAGGTCCCCAGGCCCGCCGTGTCCCCCCAGCCGAGGACCTGCGCCGGCGTGCCCGCCTCGTAGGAGCCCACGTCCCCCGGCGCCGCCATGCGTATCGCGCTTCCCGCGGGGAACGGCTCCGCGGTCGTGACGACGGCCACGTCGCCGCTGTTCGTCGTGGGGTCGTACGCGGGGTTGACCCACACCTTGCGGACCGCCACCTCCTTGCCGGCGGAGCCGGCGAGGTCCGTCCGCCCGGCGATGATGCGCAGGTCCGGCACCTGGTTCCAGTCCCCGCCCAGCGCGGTCGGGCTGAAGCAGTGCGCCGCGCTGACCACGGTGTTCGGCCCGACGAGCGCTCCGCCGCAGAACTGCCCCGAGCGGCCCGCTCCGTAGCGGGACCGGCTCGACAGGACCACCGCCCACGGGTACTGCTCCGTGGTGACCGGCGTGCCGCCTATGACACCGTTGTCGGCGCCCGGGGCGCCGGGGGCGTACTCCACCGCGGCCGCGGTCGCGGAAGCCGGTAGCGACAGCGCGAGCGCGGACCCGGCTATGAGCCCGCCGATCAGCGTGCGGATCGAGGAACGCATGCATTCTCCTCACCATCCGGAATGCTCTGAGCACCCACAGTGACCTGGTGCCACCGCAGTCGCATCCGGAGAACTGTCCGGAAAGGCCGACGGGCCCGGGGGGCCCCGG
>NZ_JBHYMQ010000108.1:0-18541 GCF_042742985.1 Streptomyces sp. NPDC058864
ACCGTTGGGGATCTTCGAGAAGTCGCCCCGCCCCAGCTCCTTCTGCCCCACGAAGCAGAACGGGCAGTGGTCCGTGGACACCACCTGCAGGTCGTTGGTGCGCAGGCCCTTCCACAGCGCCGCCTGGTGCTCCTTGGGCCGCAGCGGCGTCGAGCACACGTACTTGGCACCCTCGAAGTCCGGCTCCGCCAGGTTGTCCGTGGACAGGAACAGATACTGCGGACACGTCTCGGCGAAGACGTTGAGGCCGCGGTCGCGCGCCGTCGCCAGCTCCGCGACGGCCTGCTGGGCGGAGACGTGGACGACGTAGAGCGGCGCACCGGCCACCTCGGCCAGCCGGATCGCGCGGTGGGTCGCCTCGGCCTCCAGCAGCTCCCGCCGGACCTCGCCGTGGTAGCGGGGATCGGTCCGGCCCGCCGCCAGGGCCTGCTCGACGAGCACGTCGATGGCGATGCCGTTCTCCGCGTGCATCATGACCAGGCCGCCGTTCGCGGCGCCGCGCTGCATCGCCCGCAGGATCTTGCCGTCGTCGCTGTAGAACACGCCGGGGTAGGCCATGAACAGCTTGAAGGAGGTGACTCCTTCGTCGACGAGGAGGTCCATCTCCTTGAGGCTGTTCTCATTGACGTCCGACACGATCATGTGGAACGCGTAGTCGACGGCGCAGTTGCCCTCGGCCTTGGCGTGCCAGGCGTCCAGCCCGGCGCGCAGCGACTGGCCCACCGACTGCACGGCGAAGTCCACGATCGTCGTCGTACCGCCCCAGGCGGCGGCCCGGGTGCCGGTCTCGAAGGTGTCCGAGGCGAAGGTGCCGCCGAAGGGCAGTTCCATGTGGGTGTGCGCGTCGACGCCGCCCGGGATGACGTACGTCCCGGTCGCGTCGATCACGGTGTCGGCCGTCCAGCCCTCGGCGACCGAGCTGCCTGTGGCGGCGAGGGCGACGATCCTCTCGTCCTCGACGAGGACGTCGGCGTGGACCTCTTCCGCGGCGGTGATGACCAGTCCGCCGCGGATCAGGGTTCGGCTCACGGGTTCCCTCCCTCTCCTCAGGCCTCGGTCAGCGGGCCGTAGGCGTCGGGGCGGCGGTCGCGGTAGAAGGCCCACTGCTGACGGACCTCCTCGATCTTCCCGAAGTCCAGGTCGCGCACGACGAGTTCCTCCTCCTTGTCGGAGGCGACGTCGCCCACGAACTGACCGCGCGGGTCGACGAAGTAGGACGTGCCGTAGAAGTCGTTGTCGCCGTACTCCTCCTGGCCGACCCGGTTGATCGCGGCGACGAAGTACTCGTTGGCGACGGCCGCCGCCGGCTGTTCCAGCTGCCACAGGTAGGCGGAGAGCCCGCGCGAGGTGGCGGAGGGGTTGTAAACCAGCTCGGCTCCCGCGAGGCCGAGCGCCCGCCAGCCCTCGGGGAAGTGGCGGTCGTAGCAGATGTAGACGCCGACCTTGCCGACGGCCGTGTCGAAGACCGGCCAGCCCAGGTTGCCGGGCTTGAAGTAGTACTTCTCCCAGAAGCCCTTGACCTGCGGGATGTGGTGCTTGCGGTACTTGCCGAGGTAGCTGCCGTCGGCGTCGATCACCGCGGCGGTGTTGTAGTAGAAGCCGGCCTGCTCGACCTCGTAGACCGGGACGACCATCACCATGCGGAGCTCCTTGGCGAGGGCCTGCATCCGCACGATCGTCGGGCCGTCCGGGACCGGTTCCGCCCACCGGTAGTGCTCGGGTTCCTGCACCTGGCAGAAGTACGGGGCGTTGAACACCTCCTGGAAGCCGATGACCTGGGCGCCCTGGGCGGCGGCCTCACGCGCGTACCGCTCGTGCAGGTCGGTCATCGACTCCTTGTCGCCGGTCCACTTCGTCTGGACGAGCGCGGCGCGCACTACTCGACTCATCGGTCTTCCCTCCGACGTCGCGGCAATGGGCGGGCCGCGGAGGTGAACTCCGGGCCGCTTGACGGCTGACCTTAGGAGCCGTGCGGTGCGGGGTGCAGTACCACGCTGTAACGCGCTGGGGCCCCCGGCGTTCCGCCGCGTCACCTGCGCGGACACCGCCCACACATGTGTCAGGGGCGTTCGCGCGGCAGGTGAAATCGGCGTTTCGTCCCCGCGGCGGGGGTTACCGTCCGGTGTCCGCGACGCACCGACAAGAAATATGGGCTGGACAAAATAATTTGTCGGTGGGATCGTGGAGCCATGTTGGACGTGAGCGTGATCGAGGACTCGGCGGCCGCCGCCGCCACCCTGGACCCCGTACGGGCCCGCCTCCTCGCCGAACTGGCGGAGGGACCCGCGTCGGCGGCCATGCTGGCCGCCCGGGTCGGGCTGCCCCGGCAGAAGGTGAACTACCACCTGCGGACGCTGGAGGCGCACGGCCTGGTCGAGCTGGCCGGCGAACGCCGCAAGGGCAACGTCACCGAGCGGCTGATGCGGGCCACCGCGGCCTCCTACGTGATCTCCCCGCTCGCGCTGGCCGCCGTCCAGCCGGACCCCGGGCGCTTCCGCGACCAGTTGTCCGCGCGCTGGCTGCTGGCCGTCGCCGCCCGGCTCGTCCGCGACGTCGGCACCTTGATCACCGGCGCGGCCAGGGCCCGCAAGCGGCTCGCGACCTACGCCCTCGACGGGGAGGTGCGCTTCGCCTCCGCCGCCGACCGGGCCGCGTTCGTGGAGGAACTGACCCGCGGGGTGAGCGCGCTGGTCGCCAAGTACCACGACGCGGACGGCGAGGGCGGCCGCGAGCACCGCATCGTGGTCGCGCTCCACCCCACCGTGAAGGACCCCGCTCCGGCGGCCGGGGAGTCCGCGCCGGCGGTCGCGGGGGCCGCTCCGACCGCCGTCGAGGGGTCCCCGTGAGCGCTCCGTGAAGCACCACGCCGGCCCCGCACCGCAGAACACCACCACCCACCACGTCGTCCGGGCGTCAGGGCCCGTCCCCCGAGGAGCGAGCAGCACCATGTCCAAGGAATTCGAGATCGTCCGCGAGTTCGAGACCGAGGCGAGTCCCGAGGAGGTCTGGGAGGCCGTCACCACCGGCTCCGCCGGCTGGCTGTGGCCCCAGGAGTTCGAGCCGCGCAAGGGCGGCGCCGCACCCTTCGGCGGCACCCTGACCGCCTGGGACCCGCCGCACCACCTGATCGCCCGGGCCGAGAGCCCGGAGGGCGTCGACAACCAGTTCTTCAACCAGCTCGAGCACGTCATCGAGGAGCGCGAGGACGGCGGTGCCTGGGTGCGCTACGTGCACAGCGGCGTCTTCGTCGACGACTGGG
The DNA here is from genome assembly GCF_042742985.1 of Streptomyces sp. NPDC058864. Classification (NCBI taxonomy): domain Bacteria; kingdom Bacillati; phylum Actinomycetota; class Actinomycetes; order Kitasatosporales; family Streptomycetaceae; genus Streptomyces; species Streptomyces sp. NPDC058864. The sequence continues at coordinate 3,260 of NZ_JBHYMQ010000108.1, forward strand.
ACAACCAGTACGACGGCGCGAGCAAGCACACCGACTTCTACCTGCACACCCTGCGCCAGTACCTGACCCACTTCGCCGGGCGGCCGGCCGCCTTCGCCACCGTGAACGGCCCCGCCGCGTCCACCGCGCCGGACGCCCTCGAGGTCGTCGCCCGCGCCCTCGGCGTGCCGGACGACGCAGCCGAGGGCGCCACCGTACGCGTCGGACTGCCCGGCGACGCCGGGCCGGTGGAGGCCGTGGTCGACTACCGCAACCGCTACTTCGTCGGCCTGCGGACCGGCGGAGCGATGTACCGGGTCTTCGGCCGCAACCACTTCGGCGCACCGGTCGGCGTCAGCGTGCACGACTTCACCCCCGGCGCCGACGGCGAGGGGGCCGGGGAGCGCTGGCAGACCTGGCTGGAGGGCGTCTTCGCGTAGCGCCGTACCCCGCCCGTCCTGCCCGTCCTGCCCGTCCTGCCCCGGACACGGGACCGCCCCGGCTGGATCACCAGCCGGGGCGGTTCGCGTCGTGCCGCGTTCCGGGCGTGCTGCCGGTCGCGTCAGGCGAGGGTCGCCAGCGCCTCGTTGAAGGTCGCGGACGGACGCATGACGGCCGCGGCCTTGGCCGGGTCGGGCTGGTAGTAGCCGCCGATCTCGGCCGGGGAGCCCTGGACGGCGATCAGCTCGTCGACGATCGTCGACTCCTTCTCGGTCAGCGTCTGGGCGAGCGCGCCGAAGGCCTTGGCCAGCTCCGCGTCGTCCGTCTGCCCGGCCAGCTCCTGGGCCCAGTACATCGCCAGGTAGAAGTGGCTGCCCCGGTTGTCGATCCCGCCGAGCCGGCGGCTGGGCGACTTGTCCTCGTTGAGGAAGGTGCCCGTGGCGCGGTCGAGGGTGTCGGCCAGGACCTGGGCGCGGGCGTTGCCCGTGGTGGTCGCCAGGTGCTCGAAGCTGACCGCGAGCGCCAGGAACTCGCCGAGGCTGTCCCAGCGCAGGTAGTTCTCCTTGACCAGCTGCTGCACGTGCTTGGGCGCGGAACCGCCGGCGCCGGTCTCGAAGAGGCCGCCGCCGTTCATCAGCGGCACGACCGAGAGCATCTTGGCGCTGGTGCCCAGCTCCAGGATCGGGAAGAGGTCGGTCAGGTAGTCGCGCAGCACGTTGCCGGTGACGGAGATCGTGTTCTCGCCGCGGCGGATGCGCTCGAGGGAGAACTTGGTCGCCTCGACCGGGGACTTGATCTCGATCTGCAGGCCCTCGGTGTCGTGCTCCGGCAGGTACCGCTCGACCTTGGCGATCAGGTTCGCGTCGTGGGCGCGCTCCGCGTCCAGCCAGAACACCGCCGGGTCGCCGGTCGCGCGGGCGCGGGTGACGGCGAGCTTGACCCAGTCCTTGATCGGGGCGTCCTTGGTCTGGCAGGCACGGAAGATGTCCCCGGCGGAGACGGCCTGCTCCAGGACGACGTTCCCGGCCCGGTCGACCAGGCGGACGGTGCCGGTGTGCTGGATCTCGAAGGTCTTGTCGTGGCTGCCGTACTCCTCGGCCTTCTGCGCCATGAGGCCGACGTTGGGCACCGAGCCCATCGTGGCCGGGTCGAAGGCGCCGTGCGCACGGCAGTCCTCGATGACGGCCTGGTAGATGCCGGCGTAGCTGCTGTCCGGGAGCACCGCGAGGGTGTCGGCCTCCTGGCCGTCCGGGCCCCACATGTGGCCGGAGGTGCGGATCATGGCCGGCATGGAGGCGTCGACGATGACGTCGCTCGGGACGTGCAGGTTGGTGATGCCGCGGTCGGAGTCGACCATGGCCAGGGCCGGGCCCTCGGCCAGCTCGGCCTCGAAGGAGGCCTTGATCGCCGCGCCGTCGGCCAGGGACTCGACGCCCTTGAGGATGCCGCCGAGGCCGTCGTTCGGGGTGAGGCCGGCCGCCGCGAAGGTCTCGCCGTACTGGGCGAAGGTCTTGGGGAAGAAGGCGCGGACCACGTGGCCGAAGACGATCGGGTCGGAGACCTTCATCATCGTGGCCTTCAGGTGCACCGAGAACAGGACGCCCTCGGCCTTGGCGCGCGCGACCTGCTCGCCGAGGAACTCGCGCAGCACGGCGACACGCATCACGGAGGCGTCCACGACCTCGCCCGCGAGCACCGGCACGGACTCGCGCAGCACGGTGGTGGTGCCGTCGTCACCGACCAGCTCGATGCGCAGCGCGCCGTCCTCGGCGATGACGGCGGACTTCTCGGTGGAACGGAAGTCGTCGGCGGTCATGTGCGCGACGTTCGTCTTCGAGTCGGCCGACCACGCGCCCATGCGGTGCGGGTGCGCCTTGGCGTAGTTCTTGACCGACGCGGGGGCGCGGCGGTCGGAGTTGCCCTCGCGCAGGACGGGGTTGACGGCGCTGCCCTTGATCTTGTCGTAGCGGGCGCGGACGTCCTTGTCCTCGTCGGACTTGGCGTCGTCCGGGTAGTCCGGCAGCGCGTAGCCCTGCGCCTGCAGCTCGGCGACCGCGGCCTTCAGCTGCGGGATCGAGGCCGAGACGTTCGGCAGCTTGATGATGTTCGCGGCCGGGGTCTTGGCGAGCTCGCCGAGCTCGGCGAGGGCGTCGGCGATGCGCTGGCCCTCCTCCAGGTACTCGGGGAAGCTCGCGATGATGCGCCCGGCCAGGGAGATGTCACGGGTCTCCACGGCGACTCCGGCCGTGGAGGCGTACGCCTGGATCACGGGCAGGAACGAGTACGTCGCCAGCGCCGGCGCCTCGTCGGTGTGCGTATAGATGATGGTCGAGTCAGTCACCGGGTGCTCCGCTCCACGTCTGCAACATTGCTCGACATCAAGATATCTCCTGAGCGGCGACCACTCGAATGGACCCTCCCGGCGGCCGGGCACCGCCCCTGGCGCCGGGCCGGGCCCCGCCTGGGACCCGGCGGGCCGGGCGCATGGGGCCCGCCCGGATACCCGGGTGCGCAACTGTGGTGTTCCACCACATGGGAGCGTGACGTGGCCGTTCCTACGGTGTGGCGACATCGGAAACGTCCCCGTCCCCCGCCCGGAAGTGGTGACCATGGCAACCCCGGCACCCGCGCCCACCGCACCCGGCTCGCTCCGCAGAATCGTCGCGGCGAGCCTCATCGGCACCACCATCGAGTGGTACGACTTCTTCCTCTACGGCTCCGCGGCCGCGCTGGTCTTCAACAAGCTGTTCTTCCCCAACGAGGAACCCCTGGTCGGCACGCTGCTGTCGTTCCTCACCTACGCGGTCGGCTTCGCCGCCCGCCCGGTGGGCGCCCTCGTCTTCGGCCACTACGGGGACCGCCTCGGCCGCAAGCGGCTGCTCGTGCTGAGCCTGCTGCTCATGGGCGGCGCGACCTTCTGCATCGGCCTGCTGCCCACGTTCTCCACGATCGGCGTCGCCGCCCCGGTGCTGCTCACCATGCTCCGCCTGGTGCAGGGCTTCGCGCTCGGCGGCGAGTGGGGCGGCGCGGTGCTGCTGGTCTCGGAGCACGGCGACGCCAAGCGGCGCGGCTTCTGGGCGTCGTGGCCGCAGACGGGCGCCCCGGCCGGCCAGCTGCTGGCCACCGGTGTGCTGTCGGCACTGACCGCGCTGCTCTCGGACGCCGCCTTCACCTCGTGGGGCTGGCGGATCCCGTTCCTGCTCTCAGGCGTGCTCGTGATGGTGGGGCTGTGGATCCGGCTGTCGGTGGACGAGTCGCCGGTGTTCAAGGCGGCGCGCGCCAGGGCGGAGGCGCGCAAGAGGGAGGAGTCGGCGATCGAGCGGCTGCCGCTGCTGTCGGTGCTCCGCGACCACTGGCGGGACGTCCTGGTGGCCATGGGTGCCCGCATGGCGGAGAACATCAGCTACTACGTCATCACCGCCTTCGTCCTCGTCTACGCCGTCGAGCACGCGGCCCTGGGCAAGCAGACCGCGCTGAACGCCGTGCTCATCGCCTCCGCGGTGCACTTCGCCGTCATCCCGGCCTGGGGCGCGCTCTCCGACCGCGTCGGGCGCAGGCCGGTGTACCTGCTCGGCGCGGCGGGCGTGGGTCTGTGGGCCTTCCCGTTCTTCGCGCTGATCGACACGAAGAGCTTCCCGGCCCTGCTGCTGGCCGTCACGGGCGGCCTGGTGCTGCACGGTGCCATGTACGCGCCACAGGCGGCCTTCTTCTCGGAGATGTTCGCGACCCGCATGCGGTACTCCGGCGCCTCGATCGGCGCCCAATTCGCCTCCGTGGCCGCGGGTGCCCCGGCACCCCTGATCGCGACCGCGCTGCTCACGGCCTACGACAGCTCGGTCCCCATCTCGCTGTACGTCATCGGCGCCGCCCTGCTCACGCTGGTCGCGGTCGGACTGGCCAAGGAGACGCGCGGCCGGGACCTCGACGCCATCGAGGACGGGGCCGCCGAGGAGGCCCCGCTGGCGCGGTCGGCCCACGCGGGCTGACCACGCCTGACCACGCCCTCCGTCCGGTACCCCCGGTGCGTAGGCCCCGCCACGGAGTGTCAGTGGCGGGGCCTACAGTCGTGACCGTGGGTGATTGGAGAGCGGTGACGGGGGTGCTGCACCATGTCGAGCTGTGGGTTCCGGATCTCGAGCGCGCGGACGCCGAGTGGGGCTGGTTGCTGGGCGAGCTCGGCTACGTCCGGTACCAGCGGTGGGAGGCCGGGCGCAGCTGGCGTCTGGGGGCGACCTATATCGTCGTCGAGCGGTCACCGGATCTCGTCGGGGGGCCGCACGAGCGCCGCGGGGCCGGGCTGAACCACCTCGCGTTCCATGTGGCGGGCCGATCGGAGCTGGACGCCCTGGTGGCGCGCTCGCCGCTGCACGGCTGGACGCTGATGTTCCCCGAGCTGCATCCGTACGCCGGTGGCGAGGAGCACTACGCCGCCTACCTGGAGAACGGCGACGGGTTCGAGGTGGAGCTGGTCGCGGGCGCGGACCCGTCCTGACCGGCGGGGCCGGGCGGGTCCTGCTGCCCGGCCGCGAGGCCGTGCAGGCGCAGCGCGAGCTGGATCTCGAGCGCGCGGTCAGGGGACTGCCAGTCGGCACCGAGCAGGTGGGAGATGCGTTCCAGGCGCTGCGCGACGGTGTTGACGTGCACGTGGAGGGCGTCCTTGGTGCGTACGGGGCTCATTCCGCTGGCGAAGTACGCGTCCAGGGTGCGCACGAGGTCGGTGCCCCGGCGGCCGTCGTAGTCGGCGACGGCGCCGATCGTGCGGTGCACAAAGCCGTCGACGTCGCGCGACTCGGTCAGCAGCAGTCCGAGGAAGCCGAAGTCGTCGCCCGCAGCGCCCTCCCCGGCCCGGCCGAGGGCACGCAGCGTGTCACCGCAGCGCTGCGCCTCCGCGTAGGCCAGGGCGACGGAGCCGGGACGGCCGGCCGGCGCGGGGACGGGGCCGGAGGCCCCCACGGTGACGGCGGCCTGCACCGCCGTGCCCAGCTGCTGGGCGATGCGGCGGGCGGTGGCGGAGGCGTCGGAGCCCGGTTCCAGCGGGAGCAGCAGCACTGTGCCGCCGTCGCGCGCGGCGGCCAGGCCGCGCCGGGTGGCGGCGAGGTGGGAGGCGGCCGACCACAGCCGCTGCCGGTCGGCGGCGGCCCCGGCGTGCTCCTCGTCGACGCGGGCGGCGAGCACGACGTGCGGGGCGTCGAGGTCGGCGCGGAGCCGGCCCGCGCGTTCGCGCAGCAGTCCGGGGTCGCGGTGCGGGGCGTCGAGCAGGTCGTCGAGGAGTTCGCCGCGGAAGCGCTGCTCGGCCTCCGCGGCGGTGCGCCGGGCGAGCAGCAGCAGGGAGGTGACCATCGCGGCCCGCTCCAGGGTGCGCTGGTCGACCGGGTCGAGTTCGGGGTGGCCGTGCAGCACGAGGGCGCCCAGCAGTTCACCGCCGGCGGTGACGGCGGCCGTCCAGGTCTCGCCCTGCCGTACGGCGTGGCCGTCCTTCCGGGAGCGGGCGACGCCGTCGGCGAGCGCGTCGGGGACGGGGTCGCGGTCGGTGCCGACGACCCGCACCGTCCCGGACAGCACCTCGGCGACGGCGTCCGCGACGTCGTCCACGCCCCCGCCGCGCAGCACGAGCTCGGTGAGCCGGTCGTGCACCTCGGAGGCCCGTTCCAGCACGGCGCTGTGGTTGCGGATGGTGTCGTTGGCGGTGCCGAGGTCCGCGAGCGCGGACCGCGTCTCGTCCAGCAGGTTCGCCGTGTCGATGGCGACGGCGGCGAGCGAGGCGAGGGAGGCCAGCAGGGCGATCTGGCCCCGCTCGAAGACCCGGGCCCTGCGGTCCGCGGCGTACAGCACGCCGATGACGCCGGTGCCCAGCACGAGGGGCACTCCGAGGATCGCCACCAGGCCCTCGTCGTGCACGGCCGAGTCGATCGGATGGGTGTGCCGGAAGCGCTCGTCGTCGAAGTAGGACTCGGTGACGTAGGGCAGCGCGGTCTGCGCGACCAGGCCGCCGAGCCCCTCCCCCATCCCGAGCCGCACCCGCTGGAACTCGGCGGAGACCGACCCCTCGGTGACCCGCATGTAGGTGTCCCCGGCCCTGCGGTCGATCAGGCTGAGGTAGGCGACGTCCGTGCCGAGCAGGGACCTGGCCCGCTGCACGATGGCCTGCAGCACCGAGTCCAGGTCGCGCAGCCCCGCGAGGTCGCCTGCCGTCTCGAAGAGCGCCGAGAGCTCGGCCTCGCGCCGCCGCCTGCCCTCCAGTTCCGCCCGCACGCGCAGGGCCAGCAGCTTGGCCCGCTCCAGCTCCGCGAGCACCGCGGACGGAGCGCCCTCGGCCCTGGCCGCGAGGACCGGCCGCTCGTACTCCTCGGCCGGTGCCCCGCGGGCGAGCAGCCGCAGGAAGGGTGCGTCGGAGGGGCTGTGGGGAGCCATGGATCCGCCGTGGTCGTCGGGGGCTTCGTGTGGGTCGCGCGGCACGCTGTCAGGGATACCGGCAGATCAGTGCGCCGTCCATCCTCCGTCCATGGTGAGCGAGGCGCCGGTGATGAACGAGGCCGGCGGCGAGCAGAGGTAGGCGGTGAGCTCGGCGACCTCCTCCGGCTCGACCAGCCGCTTCACCGCGGAGTCGGCGAGCATGATCTCGGTGACGACCCGCTCGGGTTCGATGCCGTGCGCGGCCGCCTGATCGGCGATCTGCCGCTCGACGAGCGGGGTGCGCACATAGGCGGGGCTGATGCAGTTCGAGGTGACGCCCCGCGCGGCGCCTTCCAGGGCGGCGGTCTTCGAGAGCCCCTCCAGCCCGTGCTTGGCCGAGACGTAGGCGCTCTTGTAGGCCGAGGCCCGCAGCCCGTGCACGGAGGAGATGTTGACGATCCGGCCCCAGCCCTGCCCGTACATGTGCGGCAGCGCTCCCCGGATCAGCCGGAAGGGGGCCTCCAGCATGACCCGCAGCACTGTGGCGAAGACGTCGGGCGGGAAGTCCTCGATGGGGCGGACGAGCTGCAGCCCGGCGTTGTTGACCAGGATGTCGGTGCCCTCCGCGGCCTGCTCAGCGGCGTCGAGGTCGGTCAGGTCCAGGGTAAGGGTCTCGACGACGCCGGCGCGGCCTCCCGCCGCGGCCTGTTCGGCGAGCTCGGCCAGGCCCTCGGCGTCCCGGTCGGCGGCCCGTACCTTGGCGCCGGCGGCGGCCAGTCGCAGGACACAGGCGCGGCCGATGCCGCCGGCGGCTCCGGTGACGAGCGCGGTGCGTCCGTCCAGGTCCGGCGCTGCGGACGGCGGGACGGGGCCTGCTGCGGGACGGGGCGCGGGGGGCGTGGGCGTCATGCACTGCAGGCTAGGCAGCGCGCGGGCCCCGACCGATGTGTGCGCCGCCCACACTCGTGTCACCGCCCGTGGGGGCGGCGCACACTCACTCCTGGGGCTGTCCCGCGGGCTCGAACCAGGTCGGGCCGTCGGACAGCGCGTGCTTGAGGCGCAGCCGTCCGTGGTTGCCGAGGTCGGGCAGGCCGTCCGCGTCGAACCAGCCGACGTCCAGCGACTCGTCGTCGGCGACCCTGGCCCGCCCGCCGACGGCCCGGCACAGGAAGGTGATGTCCACGTACTGGCAGCGGTCCCCGTTGGGGTAGAGGACCGGGTCGATCGTCTGGACGAGGACGACGCGCTCCGCGACCGCGCGCACCCCGGTCTCCTCCAGCACCTCGCGGACGGCGGTCTCGGCGGGCTGCTCGCCTGGTTCCGCGATGCCGCCGATGAGGGACCAGCGTCCGTTGTCCGCCCGCCGGTTCAGCAGGACGCGGCCGTCGTCGTCGAGGACGACCGCCGTGACACCGGGCAGGAGCAGCTGCCGGTGGCCGACGAGGGCCCGCAGCTCACGGAGGAATTCGGGAATCGGCACGCCCACGAGCCTAACGTCCTCGGCCGCGCCCCTCCGCGGATCACGCCCGCGATCGCGGCACGTGCCGGTCGTGCACGGTATCTCCACATCCCGAGGTCCCAGCGGTTACGGTGACCCCGGGGTCGGGGGGTTCCCCGGGGTCAGGGGGTGCGGGTGATGGACACGCGAACCGGTGGCACGCGACCGGGCGCCGGAGGTGGCGGGGTTCCCGCGGGCGGCCCGGCGGAACGTCCGCGCTCCGGATGGACGGACGCCGTCGGCGCGCTGGTCCTCGCCGGCTGCGCGGTGTGGTCGCTGATCGCCGCGGCGGGCCGCCCGGCCCGCCCGGAGGGCGTGCTCCTCGCCGTCCTGGCGGTCTCCGCCGGATACGCGACCGGCCGGATCGGCGGCGCCCTGCGGCCGGTGGCCGTCCCCGCCGCGGCCGCCCTCACGGCGGTCGTCCTGGCGGTGGCCCTTCCCGGTCGGCTGTCCGGCGGCCCGGACACCCCGCCGCTCGGGTACGCGAACGCCGACGCCGCGCTCATGGTGCTCGCCACCGGCGCCGCCTGCTGCGCCGCCTGGACGGCGCGGTCACGCCCGCTCCGGGTGGGCCTGCGCCTGCTCGGCGCCACGGCGGCCGGGTTCGCGCTGGCGGTGGGCTCCGCCGCGGGGTTCGCCGCCTGCCTCGGGGTGGTCCTGTGCTCCCTGGCCGCCGACCGTACGCGCCGCGCGCTGGGTCTGGCGGGCCTGGCCCTGGCCCTCGTCGTGGCGATCGGCGGCACGTGCGCGGTCGCCGTCGACGCCCTGCCGCCGGGGCTGTCGGCCTCGCTGTCCGGGCAGCTCACCCCGGCACGGGTCCGGCTGTGGCACGACGCCCTGGAGACCGCCCGCGCCCACCCCGTACGCGGGATCGGCCCGGGCCGCTTCGCCGAGGCGGGCGCCGGCACGGCGCCGTCGTCGTCGCACGGAGCGGGCACGCCTCAGTCGGTGCCCCTGCAAGTGGCGGCGGAGCAGGGCGTGCCCGGCGTCGCCCTCCTCGCCGCCTCCTACGTCTGGCTGCTCTGGGCCCTCCAGCGCTCCTGGCGCGCGACCCCGGTCGTCCTGACCGCAGCGGCCGCCCTGACCGGCCTCGCCATGCAGTCCGCCGTCGACCACGTCCTCAGCTACCCCGTCGTCACCGCCGGCGCCGGCCTCCTCGCCGGCCTCGCCACCTCCCGCCCCCTCGGCGGCCCCCCGGACCCCGGCGGCACATGAGCCCCCGGATCACGCGGCCGCCCCCGTGACGTCCGCCCGCGCGACGTCGGCGAACCGCCGGTTGGCCGCGGCGAACCCGTCCATGGCGAGCCGGACAGCCGCACGGATGTCGTCGACGCCGCTGCCGGATCGCAACGGGTAGGCGGCTTCGAACAACGCGCTGACGGCGTGGGCGAGTTCTCCCGCGGCCTCCATGACCGCCTCCGGTGCCTCCAGCCGCACCGCGGCGAGTGCGGCGTCCATCGGGACGAGGGCCTGCCAGGCGGCGACCAGGTTGTCCACGGGGTCGTCGGGGTGGGCGGCGCGATGGTCGACCGCCGAGGCGACTTCCTGGGTGGCGGCACGGCAGGCGGCCATGAACGTCACGTAGGCGTCGCGACGGTTCTGCCGTTGCCAACGCCGGTCGTCGAGGTCCCTCTGCCGCACGAGCTGCCACCGCACCGCCGCCCAGGCGAAGCCGCCGGTGACCACCGAACCGAACGCGCCGACCGCGGCGCCCAGCAGCACCGCTGTTGCCTCGTCCACACGACCCCCTCGCGGGCGGCCCGTCGAGGCCGCCCGCACCGGCCCTACCCGGCTGGCGGCATACGTCACACACCGCCGCCACGTCGGGGGCCATTGCCTCACCCCGGGAGGCCGTCATAGCATCGTGTCCCGTAGCGGTCGAATCGATTCGACGAATCGATTCGACAGGGACCGGCACAGGAGCCGTGAAGGAGCCGCATGACCACCATCAAGGACGTCGCCGAGCGCGCCGGGGTCGCGCCCAGCACCGTGTCGTACGTCTTGAGCGGCTCGCGCAAGATCTCCGAGGACACCCGCCGCACCGTGCAGCAGGCGATCGACGAGCTCGGCTACCACCCGCGCGCCAGCGCCCGCACGCTGCGCAGCACGCGCACCAACGTGCTGGCGCTCGCCCTCCCCCGCGTGGCGGGCGGCTACCGGGCGGTCGACGGGCGGTTCGCGATCGAGATCAGCGACGCGGCCCGCGCCCACGGCTACGACGTCCTGCTCATGACCGCGCACGAGGGCGTGCCGGGGCTGCGCCGCATCGCACGCAGCGGCCAGGCGGACGCCGCGATCCTGATGGCCGTCGAGATGGACGACCCGCGCATCGAGGCCATGCTCGAACTCGGCTTCCCCACCGCGCTGCTGGGGAGGTCCGCCGACGACGCCGTGCTGCCGTGGACCGACCTGGACTGGGAGGCGGCCGCCGCCCTCGCGATCCGCGAACTCGCCGCCGCGGGCCACCGGGACATCGCGTACCTGGCCACCACCGAGCGCGAGATCCTGGCACGGCGCGGCTACGCGATCCGGGGTCTGGCAGGTGCGCGCCGCGCGGCGCCGGAGAGCGGTGCCGACGTGCGCGTGCACCAGTCCACCGGGGACATGGCGCGGCTCGCACGGCGCATCGGCACCCTGCTGCACGGCGAACGCCCGCCCACCGCCCTGGTGGTGCAGCACGTGGCGGCGCTCCCGCACATCCTCGCCGCCGTGGCGGCGGAGGGGCTGCGGGTGCCGGAGGACCTGACGGTCGTGGCGGTCGGCAACCTCCCCGACGACCTGGGCGGCCTGGAACTGCCGCGCGTCGAACTGCCCGTCCCGGAGATGTCCGCCGCGGTGACGCGGCTCGCCGTGGAGGCCATCGCCGCCCGCGCGCAGGGCGCGTCGCCCACCCCGCCCGGGTACGAGCTGATCCCCCCGGCGTTCGTGCCGGGCCCGCGGATCACCCCGCCCGGCCCACGCGCGGCAGGCGGCTGAAACCGGCGCCCACCGTTCTGCGTTCGCCCTTCCCGTTCGCCCTTTCCCGTTCGCCCTTCCCCCTTCTCCGTTCCCCTTCTCCGTTCCCCTTCTCCGTTCCCACGCACCCGCGACCGACCCCAACTGAGGGAGCACACCCCCATGCCCACCGACTTCCCGGTCTTCCCGCCCGGTTTCCGCTTCGGCGCCGCCACCGCCGCCTACCAGATCGAGGGCGCCCACGACGAGGACGGCCGCGGGCCGTCCATCTGGGACACCTTCAGCCACACCCCGGGCCGCACCGCCGAGGGCGCCACCGGTGACGTGGCCTGCGACCACTACCACCGTCACACCGAGGACGTACGCCTCCTCGCCGACCTGGGCGTCGACTCCTACCGCTTCTCCGTCGCCTGGCCGCGCGTCGTCCCGCAGGGCCGCGGCACCGTCAACGGCAAGGGCCTGGACTTCTACGACCGCCTCACCGACGACCTGCTCGCCGCGGGCATCTCCCCCGCCGTGACGCTCTACCACTGGGACCTCCCGCAGGCCCTGGAGGACGAGGGCGGCTGGCGCAACCGCGCGACGGCCGAGGCCTTCGCGGAGTACAGCGCCGCCGTGGCCGAGCGGCTCGGGGACCGCGTGGAGCGCTGGATCACCCTCAACGAGCCGTACTGCTCGGCCTTCGTCGGCTACGCCGAGGGCCGGCACGCCCCCGGCGCGCAGGAGGGCACCGGTGCCCTGGCCGCCGCCCACCACCTGCTGCTCGCCCACGGCCTCGCCGTGCGCGCCCTGCGCGAGGCGGGCGCCCGCGAGGTCGGCATCACCCTCAACCTCGACCGCATCGAGGCCGCGAGCGACTCCGCCGCGGACCTGGCCGCGCTGCGCCGGGCCGTGACGCTGCACAACGACACGTGGACCGAGCCGCTGTTCGCGGGCCGCTACCCCACCGGTGAGGCCGAGACGTGGGGCGCGATCGCCGACGGCTCGTACCGCCGCGAGGGCGACCTGGAGATCATCGGGGCGCCCCTCGACTTCGTGGGCCTCAACTTCTACCGCCCCCTCACCGTCACCGACGCCCCGCACCGCGAGCCCGACCCGGCCCGCCGTACCGCCGTCGACATCGGCGTGCGCGAGACCGACCCGTACGGGACCCGGCACACCACCATGGGCTGGCCCGTCGTCCCGGAGTCCTTCACGGCGCTGCTGCTGGAGCTCAAGGAGCGCTACCCGTCGCTGCCGCCCGCCTTCATCACGGAGAACGGCTCGGCCGAGGCCGACGTCCTCTCCCCCGACGGCCGCGTCGAGGACACCGACCGCGTGACCTACCTCCGCGACCACCTCCACGCGCTCCTCGCCGCGATGGACGCGGGCATGGACGTGCGCGGCTACTACGTCTGGTCGCTGCTGGACAACTTCGAGTGGGCCCGGGGCTACGGCCAGCGCTTCGGCATCGTCCACGTCGACTACGACAACGACGCCAAGCGCACCCCCAAGGCCAGCTACGGCTGGTACCGGGACCTGATCCGCTCCCACCGGGCGGGGCGGGAGGAGCGGTCGTGAAGTTCACCGACGGCTTCTGGATGATGCGCCCGGGGGTCACGGCCAAGTACGCGACCTCCGTCGCCGACGCCTCGGTCGCGGACCACCGGATCGTCCTGCACGCCCCGGTGAAGCCGGTGCACCGGCGCGGCGACACGCTCAACAGCCCGCTGCTGACGGTGGAGTGCTGGTCCCCCGCCGAGGGCGTGATCGGCGTACGTACGACCCACCACGCCGGGAAGGCGCGCCGCGGCCCCGAGTTCGGTCTGCCGGGCGCCACGGACGGCGGCGCCGGCAAGACCTCCCGCGACGGCTCGCTGCTCGAACTGACCTCGGGCGGGCTGACCCTGCGCGTCGACACCTCCGCCCCCTGGCGGCTGGACTTCACCGCGGGCGGCCGCACCCTCACCTCCGCCGGGGCCCGCGGCACGGGCTTCGTCACCGACGCGGACGACCGGCACTTCATGGTCGCCCAGCTCTCGCTCGGCGTCGGCGAGACGGTGTACGGCCTGGGCGAGCGCTTCACCCCGTTCGTGAAGAACGGCCAGACCGTGGACATCTGGCAGGCGGACGGCGGCACGATCAGCGAGCAGGCCTACAAGAACGTCCCCTTCCACCTGACGAACCGCGGGTACGGCGTCTTCGTCAACCACCCCGGCAAGGTCTCGTACGAGGTCGCCTCCGAGGCGGTCGACCAGGTGCAGTTCAGCGTCGAGGACCAGTCGCTGGAGTACTTCGTCGTCCACGGGTCCACCCCGAAGGAGATCCTGGCCCGCTACACGGCGCTCACCGGCCGCCCCGCGCTGCCGCCGGCCTGGTCGTTCGGCCTGTGGCTGTCGACCTCCTTCACCACCTCCTACGACGAGGCGACCGTCAGCCACTTCGTTCAGGGGATGGCGGACCGCGGGATCCCGCTGAGCGTCTTCCACTTCGACTGCTTCTGGATGCGCGAGTACCAGTGGAGCGACTTCACCTGGGACGCGGAGGTCTTCCCCGACCCCGAGGGCATGCTCGCCCGGCTCAAGGAGCGCGGGCTGCGCGTCTCCGCCTGGATCAACCCCTACATCGCGCAGAAGTCGGCGCTCTTCGCGGAGGGCATGCGCGAGGGCTACCTCGTCATGCGGCCGAACGGCGACGTCTGGCAGTGGGACCTGTGGCAGCCGGGGATGGCGCTGGTCGACTTCACCAACCCGGCCGCCCGCACCTGGTACGCGGAGAAGCTGCGCGCGCTGCTGCGGCAGGGCGTCGACGTCTTCAAGACCGACTTCGGCGAGCGCATCCCGGTCGACGTGGTGTGGCACGACGGCTCCGACCCGGAGCGCATGCACAACTACTACACGCAGCTCTACAACCAGGTCGTCTTCGACCTGCTGCGCGAGGAGCGCGGCGAGGGCGAGGCGGTGCTCTTCGCCCGCTCGGCCACCGCGGGCGGGCAGCAGTTCCCGGTGCACTGGGGCGGCGACTGCGAGTCGACGTTCACAGCGATGGCCGACAGCCTGCGCGGCGGTCTGTCGCTGGGCCTGTCGGGCTTCGGATTCTGGAGCCACGACATCGGCGGCTTCGAGGGGACGCCCGACCCGGCGCTGTTCAAGCGCTGGGTGCAGTTCGGCCTGCTGTCGTCGCACAGCCGGCTGCACGGCAGCAAGTCCTACCGCGTGCCGTGGGAGTTCGGGGACGAGGCCGTCGCCGTCACCCGCGACTTCACCCGGCTGAAGAACCGCCTCATGCCGTACCTGTACCGGGCGGCGCTGCAGGCCCGTGACGAGGGCACGCCGATGATGCGGGCGATGGTGCTGGAGTTCCCCGACGACCCGGCCTGCCACCACCTCGACCGGCAGTACATGCTCGGCGACGACGTGCTGGTCGCCCCGGTCCTCAGCGCGGACGGCGACGTCGAGTACTACGTCCCGGCCGGCACCTGGACGCACCTGCTGACCGGCGAGCGCGTCGAGGGACCGGGCTGGCGGCGCGAGACGCACGGCTTCGACACGCTCCCGCTGCTGGCCCGGCCGGGTTCGGTGGTGCCCTTCGGCGCCGCCGAGGAGGGCCCCGAGTACGACTGGGCGGACGGGGTCACCCTGCGGGTGCACGCCCCGGCCGACGGCGACGCGACGATCACCACCGTGCCGGCTCCGGACGGCTCGACGGCCGCCGTCTTCCGCGTGGGCCGTACGGGTGACACGGTCACGGTCGAGGCCCTGGGCGAGCGCCCGCCGGCCACGCCGTGGAACGTGCTGCTCGTCGGCGCCGACGACACGGACGGAGTCGAGGGCGCCGTATCGGCCGGGCGCACGGCACTGGGCGTGCTCCTGACGTGCTCCGCGGGAACCGGGAGGGTGACGGCGCGCTGGTCGTGACCGCGCGCCGGCCCGAAGGGCCCGCGACCGCGGGCGATGGTGCTGGAGTTCCCCGACGACCCGGCCTGCCACCACCTCGACCGGCAGTACATGCTCGGCGACGACGTGCTGGTCGCCCCG
>NZ_JBHYMQ010000109.1:0-18342 GCF_042742985.1 Streptomyces sp. NPDC058864
GGGGGCCGCCCCGACCCGTGTGGTCGCCCTCACTCTGTCGGGGGGGGCCCCGCGGGGGGGGGCGGGGCGCCCCCCCGGGGGGGGCGGGCGCCCCCCCCCCCCGCGCCGCGCCTAACCTGGCCCGCATGTCCCGTCCCCGCCGTCTCGCGGTGACCGCGTTCGCTCTGCTCGCCGCGTGGGCGTCCCTCTCTCCGGGGGTCGCGCAGGCCGACGGGCACGCGCCCGTCTGGGTGGAACTGGCGACCTGCGAGAGCAGCAACCGCTGGAAGACCAACACCGGCAACGGCTTCTACGGCGGGCTGCAGATCTTCCAGCCCACCTGGGTCGAGCACGGTGGTCTCGACATGGCCTCCAGGCCCGACCGGGCCACCCCCGACCAGCAGGTGACCGTCGCCGAGGAGATCCTCCGCGACCAGGGCTGGGAGGCCTGGCCGACCTGCGCGCAGCGCCTGCGGCTGTCCGGCCGGGCGCATGCCGTCCAGTCCGGGGAGACCCTGGAGACCGTGGCCAGGCGCTTCGGCGTCAGTGGCGGCGCGGCCGAGCTGTACCGGGTGAACCAGGACGTCGTCGGCTCCGACCCGGCCCGGCAGCTCACCCCCGGGACGCTGCTGCGCCTGCCGAAGTGAGCCGCGGAGCTCCCGCCGGCGATTGCCCGCCCCTCGGCGAGCGCCTCCCTCAAGTGCACGTGCATTTCGGCGCATTCGCGGAGCCGCCCGTCCTCCGTGGCTAGGATGCCGGACGGGCTCTCACTGAACGTCACCGCGCGGACACGGCGGGAAACGGGACGGTGGAGGAAGGCAACCTGAGGATCGGTGCGACGGTCTAGCCACCCACAAGGGACGGGCAAAGTCCGCGGGGAGCAGGAGATCGGGGGAAGAATGCGCATTTCCGTACTGATCCACAATGCGTACGGCGTCGGCGGCACCATCCGTACGACCTACAACCTGGCCGGCGCGCTGGCCGACCGGCACGAGGTCGAGATCGTCTCCGTGTTCCGGCACCGCGACGAACCCGTCTTCTCCCTCGACCCGCGCGTCGGACTGCGTCACCTGGTGGACTTACGGCGTCACAGCGACACGTGCGACCTCGACGACCCGCGGTACCGCCGGCCGGCCAAGGTCTTCCCCGCCGGTGAGAACCGCTACGAGCAGTACAGCGCCCTCACCGACCTGCGGATCGCCGCCCACCTGACGGCGCTCGACACCGACGTCGTCATCGGTACGCGACCCGGCCTGAACGTCCACATCGCGCTGCAGGCGCCGCGTCACGTGGTCCGGATCGCACAGGAGCACCTGACGCTGGACACCCACCCGCTGGCGCTGGTCCTCAAACTGCGGAGGCTCTACCCGCGGCTGGACGCGGTCACCACCACCACCGAGGCCGACGCCGCCGCGTACCGCAGCAGGCTGTGGCTGCCGGGTGTGAGGGTGGTCGCCCTGCCCAACAGCGTTCCCGATCCGGGCGTCGCACCCAGCGCCCTCGACGCCAAGTACGTGGTCGCGGCCGGCCGGCTGGCTCCCGTCAAGCACTACGGCGACCTCATCAGGGCCTTCGCCAAGGTCGCGGTGGAACGCCCGGACTGGGGCCTGCGGCTGTACGGGAGCGGTGGGCAGCGGGAGAAGCTGAAGGGTCTCATCGGGAGCCTCGAACTCGGTGACCGGGTGAGGCTGATGGGGACGGCGACGCCGATCGAGCCGGAAATGGCCAAGGGCTCGCTGCTCGCCGTCTCCTCCAGCATGGAGTCGTTCGGCATGACGATCGTCGAGGCGATGCGCGTGGGGCTGCCCGTGGTCAGCACCGACTGCCCGCTCGGTCCCGGCGAGATCATCAGCGACGGCGTGGACGGCCTGCTGGTGCCCCCGCGGGACGTGGACGCGCTGGCCGCGGCGATGCTCCGGCTGATCAACGACGACGAGCTGCGCCGGCGGATGGGCCGGGCGGCCCTGGACAAGGGCGCCCGGTACGACCCTGAGGAGATCGCCAAGAGCTGCGAACGTCTGCTGGACGGGCTGCTGGCCCGTCGGACGGGCCCCACGGGCCGGCTGCGGTCGGCCGGACGCCACATCGGCGGACTGGGCATGGGCGTGGCGTACGCGGGCAGGGACCTCGCCCGGGTGGCGAAACGGCGGGCCCGCCGGCTGCCCGCGAGGCTGCGGTCGACGGTGCGGGCGAGGTTCGGCGCCGGGACGCGCAGGAGCTGACCGCCGGGCACGGGACCGGTGCCGCCGCCGCTCTCAGCCGTGGCCCCCGGTCCCGGTCCCGGTCCCGTTCTCGGTCCCGGGCTCGACGGCGTCGCGGCGGCCGGTGGACCGTGCCCGGTCGAGGGCGGCGACCTCCGGGTGGTGCAGGTCGAAGGCGGGGGACTCGGAGCGGATCCGCGGCAGCGTCGTGAAGTTGTGCCGCGGCGGCGGGCAGGAGGTCGCCCATTCCAGCGAACGGCCGAAGCCCCAGGGGTCGTCGGCCTCCACCCGCCGGCCGTACCGGGCGGTCCGCCACACGTTGTAGAGGAACGGCAGCGTGGACAGGCCCAGCAGGAACGCCCCGATCGACGAGATCGTGTTGAGCACGGTGAATCCGTCCGCCGCCAGGTAGTCCGCGTACCGCCTGGGCATGCCCTCCACGCCCAGCCAGTGCTGGACGAGGAAGGTGGTGTGGAAGCCGACGAAGAGCGTCCAGAACTGGATCTTCCCCAGCCGCTCGTCGAGCATCTTCCCGGTGAACTTCGGCCACCAGAAGTAGAAGCCCGCGAACATCGCGAAGACCACCGTCCCGAAGACCACGTAGTGGAAGTGGGCCACCACGAAGTACGAGTCGCTGACCTGGAAGTCCAGCGGGGGCGAGGCGAGGATCACCCCGGTGAGGCCACCGAACAGGAAGCTCACCAGGAAGCCCACGGCCCACAGCATCGGTGTCTCGAAGGACAGCGAGCCGTGCAGCATCGTGCCGATCCAGTTGAAGAACTTCACGCCCGTGGGCACCGCGATCAGGAACGACAGCAGCGAGAAGAACGGCAGCAGCACGGCGCCGGTGACGAACATGTGGTGCGCCCAGACCACCATCGACAGCCCGGTGATGGCCATCGTCGCGCCGATCAGCGTCATGTAGCCGAAGACCGGCTTGCGGGAGAAGACCGGGATGACCTCGGTGATGATGCCGAAGAACGGCAGCGCGATGATGTAGACCTCCGGGTGGCCGAAGAACCAGAACAGGTGCTGCCACAGCAGTGCCCCGCCGTTCGCGGGTTCGAAGACCACCGAGCCGAAGCGCCGGTCCGCCTCCAGCACCAGCAGCGTCGCGGCCAGCACCGGGAAGGCCAGCAGCACCATCACCGAGGTGAAGAGCACGTTCCAGGTGAAGATCGGCATCCGGAACATGGTCATGCCCGGTGCGCGCATCCCCACGATCGTGGCGACGAAGTTGACCGCGCCGAGGATGGTGCCGAAGCCCGCCAGCGCCAGCCCCATGATCCACATGTCGGCGCCGATCCCGGGCGAGCGGGTCAGGCTGTTCAGCGGCGCGTAGGCGAACCAGCCGAAGGAGGCGCCGCCAGTGGGCGTCAGGAAGCTGCCCAGCACGATCAGTCCGCCGAAGAGGAAGAGCCAGTACGACAGCATGTTCAGCCGCGGGAAGGCGACGTCCGGCGAGCCGATCTGCAAGGGCATGATCTCGTTGGCGAACCCCGCGAAGGTCGGGGTGGCGAAGAGCAGCAGCATGATCGTGCCGTGGATGGTGAACAGCTGGTTGAACTGGTCGTTCGTCATCAGCTGCAGACCGGGGCGGGCGAGCTCGGCGCGCATCAGCAGCGCCATGAACCCGGCGGCGAGGAAGAAGCCGAAGGACGTGATGAGGTAGAGGTGGCCGATCTTCTTGTGGTCGGTGGTGGTCAGCCAGTCCACCAGCAGCCGTCCCGACCGCCGGGGCGCCGGCGTCCGCCCGGTGGTGGTCTGCGCTGCGTACGTCCCCATCGGCGCGCCCCTCGCGGTTGGGAGATCCTGCCGGTGACCTCGGTCTTCCGTACAGTCTCGGGCAGACGACCCGTCATGTGAGGGACCGGGACGGCACGGCCGTGACGCGTCGTCAAAGGGTGGGGCGGCCCGTCCGGGCTGCTCGGCGCGGCATTGAGCGGATGGTCGAACGAAAGTACGATATAGGGGCCATGCCGTAGCGCATCGAGGGGGCACCCCGTGACGCATCCGGACCACGAACGCGCGCTGGAGTGCGCGCTGGCCGCCGCGCGGCGCGGCTTCCCCGTCATCCCGCTGTCGCGGACCAAGCTCCCGGCGGTCCGCTCGCCGCACCGCGGCGAGACCGGCCGCGGGATGTGCCGCGGTCAGTGCGGGCGGCTCGGCCACGGTGTGCACGACGCCGCCACCGAGCCCGCCCGGATAGCCGAGCTGTTCGCCGCGGCTCCCTGGGCCTGCGGGTACGGGATCGCGTGCGGACGCTCGCCGCACTACCTGATCGGTCTCGACCTGGACCGCAAGGACGGCGTCGACGGCGTGACCGACCTGGTGGACCTGGCCGCCCGGTGGGGCTTCGCCGTGCCGTGGACGCGCACGGTGATCACCCCGAGCGGCGGCCGTCACCTGTGGTTGCGGGGTCCGGCCGAGGTCATCGTGCCCAACTCCGTGCGACGGCTCGGGGGCGGCATCGACGTGCGCGGCAGCGGCGGCTACCTCGTGGGACCCGGTTCCGTCACCACGGCCGGGTTCTACCGCTGGGACCCGCCGACGGCCTCCATGCCTCCGGCCGCCGTGCCCAAGCGGCTGCTGCGGCTGCTGCTGACGACCCCGCAGCGCCGGGCCGCACGCGCCGCGGCGGGCCGGGGGACGGGCGGGGGCGGGGGTGTGGGCACGGCCGAGCCGCTGATCCGCTTCGTCCTCGGCTCGGCGGTGGGGGAGCGCAACGAGCGGCTCTTCTGGGCCGCCTGCCGGGCGTTCGAGAACGGGCACGGGGACCGGGTCGCCGCGGAGATGGTCGGAGCCGCCGTCAGCACCGGTCTGCCGGAACGCGAGGCGGAGTCGACCGTGGGCTCGGCCCGCCGGCATGTCCTCCGGGGGTCTGGCGGGCGGCGCCCGGCGGGAGCACTCTGACCCCATGACCTCAACCGCACCGAGGGCCCGCCGGGTCGCCGTCACCGAGGAGGCCGCGGATCTGCTGCGGCGTCTCGCCGACCAGCACGGCCCGTTGATGTTCCACCAGTCGGGCGGCTGCTGCGACGGCAGCTCGCCCATGTGCTATCCGCTGGGGGAGTTCCTCACCGGGGACTCCGACGTGCACCTCGGCGACCTCGACGTCCTGGGCGTCGACCCGGTGCCGGTGTGGATGTCGCGCGACCAGTTCGCCTACTGGAGCCACACGCATCTGACGATCGACGTGGTGCCGGGACGCGGCAGCGGATTCTCGCTGGAAGCGCCGACGGGCAACCGGTTTCTGATTCGGTCCCGGCTGCTGACGGACGACGAGCTGTCGGCGCTGGGGATGTGATGTGAGGGAAGTGTGAGGGCCGGTTCCCGGAATTCCGCCGCGACCGGTCCGGCCGGTTTTCGGCGACCGGGTCGGCGAATTCGGCGGGCGATTGGAAAAGTCACCCCCAAAGAGTGAACGGTGCACGCCAAACGCCGCCCTGGATTCTGTGACAGAAGTGTGACGATCAAGTCGGCCGCGCCTTCCGTCACGGCTCGTGTGCGCCTACGGTTGCTCACATGGCAACCGATCCGACCGCCGCGCGGCAACCGCAGGACGAACCGGACAGCTACGTCGGCCTCCCCGCCGACGAGGCCGAGCGCCGGGCCATCGAACACGGCTGGAACACGGTGCGCGCCCTGCCGCCGGGCGCCGTCATCACCATGGAGTACCGGGTGGGCCGGCTCAACTTCACCGTCGACGGCGGCCGGGTGACCCGCTGCTGGAGCGGCTGAGCCCGCTGCGTACGGCCCGGCGGCACGACGAAGGCCCCGGCCGCCCCTCTCGGGGCGGCCGGGGCCTTCGTGCGGGCGTGAGCGGGGCGGGAGGCGTGCGTACCGGCCCGCGGTGGGTCAGCCGGTGGCGCCGCGGCCGCGGACCACGCCGGCCTGGCCGATGGGCGCCGGGCGGCCCGGCCGGTCCGCGGGCGGCCGGCGGCTGCCGGCCGGGGTGACCGGGGTGCGCTCGTGCCGGGTGGTGTGCGGACGTGCCGGGTGGTGCGGTATCCCCGACGCAGGCGTCGCCGCGCGGCCGCTGAGAACGACGGGCTCGAGTACGCCGTCCGGGTTGTCGGAGAGCTGCGCGGTGGCCATCGCCGAGTTCGCGACGGGTGCCGCGGCCGGCGCCGGACGGGTGCCGCGGCGGCGCGCCCAGGCGGCCGTGACCCGCTGCTCGGCCGAGGCCATCAGGGGCTCGAACCAGGGCAGCGCCAGCAGGATCAGCAGGCCGGCCGCCCAGCCGAGCAGCACGTCGCTGACCCAGTGGGTGCCCAGGTAGATGGTGGTCATGCCGACGCCCAGCGCCAGCAGCGCCGCGATCACGGAGGTGACCCGGCGGACCCACGGGGTGGTGGCCAGGTAGGCCAGGACTCCCCAGGTCACCACGGCGTTCGCGGTGTGACCGGAGGGAAATATATCGCCGCCGGCGAAGAGTTCGGCCGATCCGGCGCTGGTCGCGTAGTGCGGGCCGAGCCTGCCGAGGCCGTACTTCACCGAACCCACGGTGACGTTCAGCAGCAGCAGCGACGTGCCCAGCACGAGGAGCGGGTGCAGGGTGCGGTGGCGCCAGGCCCGCCAGCCCAGCCAGGAGGCCACGATCACGGCCGTCGGGCCGCGCTGGCCCAGGACCACGAAGTAGTCCAGGAACGCGTGGATCTGCGGCCACTGCTTGTACGGCCGCCACATCATGACCTGCCAGTCCAGGGTCACGAGCTTGGACGTGGTCAGGACGGCTACGACGATGGCCACATAGGCCACGAGCGTCGAGCCGAACAGCAGCACGCGTGTCCGGCTCATGCCCGGGGGCGCCTGGGCTGTCTCGGGCTCCTCCATGAGGCGGAGCTTGTCATCGGTACGCACTCAATCGACGTTACAGCGTGTGATGGCGGAGTTCGGCCGGAAGGACGGGTTCGTAATGACGATGTGATGTGCACTGCGTCTCACTCCACCCATTGGCCGTAGCGCTGACGTGCGCATTGAGCCGAATGCGGGAACTCCTTGATTTTGTGTTTCGAAGTGCTTCCGGAGGATCTTGGGAAATCGCCCGTTCGATTTCCGTATAACTTGTTTGTCTTTGATTGGCCGTCACTTCTCCTGGAGTTCGCCCGGCCTTGGGCCGGCCCGCCCCGGTTCCGCCGTGCCAACGGTGCGTACGGTGCGTACGACCGGGACCGGCGGGTACACGCCACTGCGTGGACGACCCGGCGGACGCCCCGCGGGGACCGGAAATGTCCGGCAGGTCTCCGGTGGGCGTCCGTTCCGTGACGAGGGCCACGGGGGAACGTGACCTGCGCCACCCACCATCGGCGCGGACTCGCGTAGTCTGACGACTTCACTCGCCCTCGTCGCTGGGTTCCCCCGGGACCGTCCCCCTCGTCCTGCCCAGGGACACCGCGAGCGCACCGCTGGGAGGTACGTACATGGCAGGGACGTCCTCGGCCGGTATTCCCGGACCGGCCGCCGTCCCACGGCACACTCGGCCGGTCAACCGCTGGACCGTGCTGATCGTCCTCTGCGTCAGCCTGCTGCTCGTCGCCCTCGACGCGACCGTGCTGCACGTCGCCGTTCCGGCGGTGAGCGAGGACCTGCGCCCCGGCGCGATAGAGCTGCTGTGGATCGTCGACGCGTACCCGCTCGTCGCCGCGTCCCTGCTCATCCTCTTCGGAACCCTCGGCGACCGCGTCGGAAGACGCCGGATCCTGCTGCTCGGCTACACGATCTTCGCGGCCGCCTCGGCGGTGGCCGCCTTCGCGCCCGATCCGCGCGTGCTCATCGCGGCCCGCGCCCTGCTGGGCGTCGGCGGGGCGATGATCATGCCGGCCACGCTGTCGATCCTCCGGCAGGTCTTCCCCGACCGCCGGGAGCGGGCCGTCGCCATCGGAGTGTGGAGCGCCGTCGCGGCCGTCGGCGCCGCCGTCGGGCCGGTCCTCGGTGGCTTCCTCGTCGAGAACTTCTGGTGGGGCTCGGTCTTCCTGATCAACATCCCGCTGATGGCCGTCATCCTTCCGGTGGCCCGCTGGCTGCTGCCGGAGTCCCGGGGGGAGCTGGACGGGCCCTGGGACGTCCTGGGCGCGGTGATGGCCGCGCTGGGCATCCTCGGTGCCATCCTCGGCGTCAAGCGGATCGGCGGCGGCGCGGCCCCGTACGAGCCCTCCGTGCTGGTGCCGCTGCTCGTGGGTCTGGCCCTGCTGGTGCTGTTCGTACGCCGGCAGCGCAGGCGCGAGCACCCGCTCATCGACATAGGCATGTTCGTCAGGCCCGCCTTCGGCACCTCAGTGGGCTGCATCGTGCTGGCGCTGCTCGCCCTCGTCGGACTGGAACTGATCGCCGTCCAGTACCTGCAGTTGGTCCTCGGCCTGAGCCCGCTGCAGACCGGGCTGCGGCTGCTGCCGCTCACCCTCGCCGCGATGGCCGCCGGCCTCCTGGGCTCCCGGATGCTCGGCAGCCTCGGGCCGCGCGCGATGGTCAGCTCCGGTTTCGTCCTCACCGCCTGCGCGGTGCTCGTGCTGACCCTGATGGGTCAGCACGACCGGCCGGCCGTGCTGACCGCGGGCTTCGTCCTGCTCGGCTTCGGGCTGGAGACCACCCTGTTCGGGGCGTACGAGTCCATGCTCAGCGACGCCCCCGCAGAGCAGGCGGGCGGCGCCGCCGCTATCGGCGAGACGTCCTACCAGATGGGCGCCGGCCTCGGCATCGCCCTGCTGGGGAGCGTCATGAACGCCGCCTACGCCCCCGGCGTCGCCCGGGTCCCCGGGGTCCCGGCCGACGCCCGCGCCTCGGCCGGGAAGTCGCTCGGCGAGGCCTACGAGGTCTCCGACCACCTCGGCGGTTCCGCCGGGGCCTCCCTGCGGCACGCCGCGCGGCACGCCTTCGTCCACGGGATGCACATCACCCTGGTGGTCAGCGCGGGCCTGCTGCTGCTCGGCGCGGCCGCCGCGCTGCGGCTGCCCCGCCGCATGGAGTGCGGCACGGCGGCCCAGCGGCCCGCCGCCCCCGGGATCCCGTCCCCGCGCGAGCACGCCCTGGCCGGGGCCGACGTGTCGCGCTGAGCACACCGCCGGGGGCTTTACCCGCCCCCGCCGCGGAAGTAGCTTCGTCGGCGAAGCGCAGTGATCACCGGAGAGGACGACGATGTCCGCTGGAAAGCCGCAGTTCGACCCGTACGACCCCCTCGGCATCGACGACCTGCTGGACGACGAGGACCGCGCGGTGCGGGACACCGTCCGCGGCTGGGCCGCCGACCGCGTGCTGCCGTACGTGGCGGAGTGGTACGAGCGCGGCGAGCTCCCCGGGATCCGCGAGCTGGCCCGGGAACTCGGCTCGATCGGCGCGCTGGGCATGTCGCTGACCGGCTACGGCTGCGCGGGCGCCACCGCCGTCCAGTACGGCCTGGCCTGCCTGGAACTGGAGGCGGCCGACTCCGGCATCCGCTCGCTCGTCTCCGTCCAAGGCTCGCTGGCGATGTACGCCATCCACCGCTACGGCTCGGAGGAGCAGAAGCAGCGGTGGCTGCCGCGGATGGCCGCCGGCGAGGTCATCGGCTGCTTCGGGCTCACCGAGCCCGACCACGGCTCCGATCCGGCCGGCATGCGCACCCACGCCAAGCGGGACGGCTCCGACTGGATCCTGAACGGCCGCAAGATGTGGATCACCAACGGCTCGGTCGCGGGCGTCGCCGTGGTGTGGGCCCGCACCGACGAGGGCATCCGCGGCTTCGCCGTGCCCACCGACACCTCCGGGTTCTCCGCCCCCGAGATCAAGCACAAGTGGTCGCTGCGCGCCTCCGTGACCAGCGAACTGGTCATGGACGACGTGCGCCTGCCCGCCGACGCTGTCCTGCCCGGGGTCACCGGCCTGCGCGGCCCGCTCGGCTGCCTGAACCACGCGCGCTACGGCATCGTGTGGGGTGCCATGGGCGCCGCACGCAGCAGTTTCGAGGCCGCCCTGGAGTACTCCCGTACCCGTGAGCAGTTCGGCCGGCCCATCGGCGGCTTCCAGCTGACCCAGGCCAAGCTCGCCGACATGGCGCTGGAACTGCACAAGGGCGTCCTCCTCGCCCACCACCTCGGGCGGCGCATGGACGCGGGCACGCTCCGTCCGGAGCAGGTCAGCTTCGGCAAGCTCAACAACGTGCGCGAGGCGATCGAGATCTGCCGAACGGCCCGCACCGTGCTGGGCGCGAACGGCATCTCCCTGGAGTACCCCGTCATGCGCCACGCGACCAACCTGGAGTCCGTGCTCACCTACGAGGGCACCGTCGAGATGCACCAGCTCGTGCTCGGCAAGGCGCTGACCGGTCTCGACGCCTTCCGGTAGCCGCGGCGACCGGCGCCGGGGCCCGGCGCCGATGCCGCGGGTCAGTTCTGGTTGAAGAAGCCGTCGCCGCCGCGCTTGCTGTCGGCGTTGACGACCAGGTAGTCGGGCGGGGTCAGCAGGAACACCCGGTTGGCCACGCGGTCGATCGAACCGCGCAGGCCGAAGGTGAGGCCGGCCGCGAAGTCGACGACGCGCTTGGCGTCGGCGGGGTCCATGGCCGTCAGGTTGACGATGACCGGGACGCCGTCCCGGAACAGCTCGCCGATGCCGCGTGCGTCCCGGAAGCCGTCCGGGGTGACCGTGGCGATCCGGCGGCCCTGCTCCTCCGCCGAATCCGAGGCCACGCGCACGCGGGGGTCGGTGACCCAGGAGTCGGGGGAGGACGTCTCGGCGCCGTCGCCGTAATCGGCGTAGTCCTCGTCGTAGTACTCCTCGGCGCTGTTGTCGTCGACGAGTCCCAGCCAGGCGCTCGCCCGTCGTACCGATCCCATGGACGCCTCCTCTCGCACGCGGTCAGTTTGCCGTCCGCACCCCTATGGTCGTCCATGATGCGGATGATGCGCCAAGCGGATACCCACCGTGGGGTGGATTCGTGACAGACCTGGTGCATAAATCGCACTAGTGGCCCTCAGTCACCCCATGCAATACGACTCCTGACGGATCATCGGAAAGGCTTCCGCTCGGTAGAGTGATGCCGCACCGCCGGGCAGGCGAACGTGTGGCGTACAGAACGACCAGCCGATGACGTGCTCCATTGCTGCGAATGACGTACGGGGGATTGCGATGTTCGGAATCGTCAGACCGTGCAGGCACCGCCTGCCGGAGAAGCTGGCCATATCGTGGACGGCCCATCTGTGCGGCCTCTGCCTCGCCCTGAGGGACGGTCACGGGCAACTGGCCAGGGTCGCCACGAATTACGACGGGCTCATCATCTCGGTGCTGGTCGAGGGCCAGGCCGGGCGGGCGGAGGAGGCACGCCGCACCGCCGGGCCGTGCCCGCTGCGGGCGATGCGCACCGCGCCGGTCGCCACGGGGGAGGGCGCGCGGCTGGCCGCGGCGGTCTCGCTGGTGCTGGCCTCCGCGAAGGTGCGCGACCACATGGCGGACGGCGACGGGCTGCTGGCGCGCCGTCCGGTCGCCGCGGCGGCGCGCACGGTGGCCAGGCGCTGGGACCGCGCGGGCGCCGTGACCGGGTCGGGGCTCGGCTTCGACACCGCCGTGCTCGTGGACGCCGTCGACCGGCAGACGGCCGTCGAGGCGGCCGCCGGGCCCGGCACCTCCCTGCTGACCGTCACCGAGCCCACCGAGACCGCCACCGCCGCCGCGTTCGGCCACACGGCGGTGCTGGCCGGACGCCCGGTCAACCGCGCCCCGCTGGAGGAGGCGGGACGGCTCTTCGGCCGTCTCGCCCATCTGCTGGACGCCGTGGAGGACCTGGACGCCGACGCCGCGGCGGGCGCGTGGAACCCGCTGACCGCCACCGGCACGAGCCTGGACGAGGCCCGTCGGCTGTGCGACGACGCCGTGCACGGGGTCCGGCTGGCGCTGCGGGACGTGGAGTTCAGCGATGGCGCGCTCGCCCACGTCCTGCTCGCGCACGAGCTGCGGCGGTCCGTGGACCGCGCGTTCGGCGCCTCGTGCGCCCACCACCCGGGGCCGGGCGGACCCGGCGGGCCGGTGCAGTCGCCCTGGCTGACCCCCGGCCCCCCGCACCAGCAGGGTCCTCGCCGCGGCGTGCTCGCCGGGTGCGCGGTATTCGCGGGGCTCTGCTGCACCTGCCAGATCTGCTGCCGGGACCACTACGACGACCCCTGGAGCGGCAAGCGGCGCGAGGGCTGGTGCTCCAACTGCGACTGCTCCGGGTGCGACTGCGGCTGCGGCGACGGCTGCTGCTGCGACTGCGATTGCTGCGGCTGCGACTGCTGAGGGGCCGTGCGGCCCGTTCCCCGTGACGGCGGCGCCGGTGCACGGGCGCGGCGGCGCACGAGCGCGGCGGCGCACGAGCGGTTGTGCCGGTACGTGCCCGGCGTACGCGTCCGCTGCCGTGCGCCCGTCCGGCGGGTGAGGCCGTTCGGCGGGCCCCGCGCGTTCGGGGATCGTGCGGCCGGGGTGCCGGGGTGCCGGGGCGCGACCGCGACGCCGGGGGCATACCGAGGCGGCAGGAGGGGCGGGTGGCGCCCTGCGGCGTTCCCGCGGAACGGGCCCGGCGGAGCCGTCCCTTCGCGCCAAACCGGGGGTGGAAGGCGCGGGCGGCGGGCGGCCGGCGCGGGCGGCGGGCTCACCAGGTGATACACCGTCACCGCGGGCGCCCCGGGGGCGTCGGTGCGGCGTTTCGGGGGCGTGACGCGGCCGAAACCCGCCCTTGTGCGCTTGTGCGTGACTCTGAATACTCCCGTGTGCGCAGCACTTGTCAGGGGCACGCCACCCCCACAGTACGGCGGCGCCCTGGCTGCGCCTCACCGGCCCGCGCTACGCGGGTCAACTTCCGTTCCCCCACAGGAGGAAAAAGCGTGAGGATCAAGCGCACCACCCACACCCCCGTCCCGAGACGCGCACGGCTGATCGCCGTGGCGTCCGGTCTGCTGGCGGCCACCGCGCTCACCCTGCCCGCCGCCCAGGCCGCCCCCGCGCCCAAGGCCTCCCCCGAGGCCGCGGCCGCGCTCACCACGTCCCTCGGCACCGCCGCCACCGCCGGTTCGTACTACGACGCCAAGGCCAAGACCATGGTCGTCAACGTCACCGACGACAAGGCGGCCCAGGCCGTCAGCGCGGCCGGCGCGGTCCCGAAGTTCGTGGCGCACAGCACCGCCCAGCTGGAGAAGGCCGGCAAGGCCACCCTCGCCGCGGACGTCGCGGGCACCTCGTGGGTCGTCGACCCGAAGTCCAACCGGCTGGAGATCACCGCCGACAGCACGGTCTCCGGCGCCGAGCTCACCAAGCTGCAGGAGGCCACCGCCTCCTACGGCGACGCGGTCACCTTCCGCCGCACGGCCGGCACCTTCAAGCGGCTGATCGCCGGCGGCGACGCCATCTACGGCGGCGGTTACCGCTGCTCGCTCGGCTTCAACGTGCGCAGCGGCAGCACCAACTACTTCCTGACCGCCGGGCACTGCGGTGAGGTCGCGTCCACCTGGTACTCCAACTCCAGCCAGTCCACCGTGCTGGGCTCGAACGTCAGCTACAGCTTCCCGACCAACGACTACGCGCTGGTTCGGTACAGCAACACCACCGTGACCAAGAGCGGCACGGCCGGCAACACCGACATCACCAGCGCCGGCAACGCCTTCGTGGGCCAGGCCGTCCTGCGTGACGGCTCCACCACCGGCATCCACAGCGGTTCGGTCACCGGCCTCAACGCCACCGTCAACTACGGCGGCGGCGACGTGGTCTACCAGATGATCCGCACCAACGTGTGCGCCGAGGGCGGCGACTCCGGTGGCGCGCTGTACACCTCCGGCGGCATCGCGCTGGGTCTGACCTCCGGCGGCAGCGGCAACTGCAGCGTCGGCGGGACGACCTTCTTCCAGCCGGTGACGGAGGCGCTCAGCGTCTACGGCGTCAGCGTCTTCTGACCTTCCGGGAGGTCCACGCCCTCCCTTCCGTCACGGACGTGCCCGGTGGCCCCACGGCCGCCGGGCACGTCCCGTATGGCCCTCTTGTCCGCCGGGCTGATCGTCGCAATACTCCGCGAGGCACCGCATAACCTCGTAGGGGGGAACATATGAGGAACAAGCGCATCACTCCGCGCAGCGGCCTCGCCGGAGGCGCAGCGCTGCCCGGAGCGGCGCTCCTCGGGCTGCTGGCCGCCACCGCGGTCGCCGTGCCGGACGCACGGGCCGCCACCGCCGGCGGCGCCTCGGCCGCGCACCTGGCCGCGGCGGGCCTGGCGGCCGAGTCGGCGGACGTCCCGGGCAGCGCCTGGGCGGTCGACCCGGAGAGCGGCGCGCTGGTCGTCGCCACCGACGACACCGTCTCGCGCAGCGGGCTCAGCGCGCTGAGGCAGGCGGCCGGACGGTACGGCGGCACGGTCCGCTTCGAGCGCGTCGGCGGCTCCTTCACGCGGATGGTCACCGGCGGCGACGCCGTCCACGGCGGCGGCTTCCGCTGCTCGGTCGGCTTCAACGTCCGCGCCGCCGGGAGCCACTACTTCCTGACCGCCGGTCACTGCGGCCGCGCGGCCACCACCTGGTACGGCGATCCCGCCGGGACCAGGACGGTGGGCACCACCACCGCCTTCAGCTTCCCGTACGACGACTACGCCCTGGTCCGTTACAGCGGCTCCGTCGTGCGGCCCGGCAAGGTCGGCCGCCAGGACATCAAGAAGGCCGCGGATGCCCGGATCGGGGAGGCGGTGAGGCGGAGCGGTTCCACCACGGGCGTCCGCAGCGGTTCGGTCACCGGGCTCGGCTACACCGTCAACTACGGCGGCGGCGACATCGTCCGCGGCCTGATCCGCACCGACGTCTGCGCCGAACCCGGCGACTCCGGGGGCCCGTTGTACGACGGGACCAAGGCCCTGGGGCTGCTGTCCGGCGGCAGCGGCGACTGCACCGCGGGGGGCACCACCTTCTTCCAGCCGCTGCCCGAGGTCCTCAAGGCGTACGGGGTCGCCGTGTACTGAGCCCGGCTCCGGGCCCCGGCCACCGCCCCGGCCCCGGCCACCGCCCCGGGACGTGCGCCCCGGTCACCCCGTGAAGCGCACCTCCCGGGCGGCGGCCTCCGGCACCGCGAACCCGAGCAGCCGTTCGCCTTCCGCCGCGAGGGCGTCCCGCGCCCCGGCGTCCAGCGGCGCGTGCGGCCGGACGTGGAGGACGGCCGCGTCGCGGGTGGCCTGGATCCGCCACAGCCCGTGGACGAAGCCGTCGTGGAGGAAGAAGCCGCGGTTGCTGCCGCTGCCGGGCAGCGGCTCCCCGGCGTACGGGCCGGGGAGCACGATCCGTGCCCGGTCGTCGTGCGAGAGGGCGATGTTGTCGTACTGCGGCAGGAACCGCGGCGGCGCCGGTGTGACGGGGTCCGGGAAGGGCGCGTCCGGGACGTCGTACAGCACGGTGCCCCTCTCGTCGCGGTAGACCCGCAGCCGCGGGCGGAGCCGGTCCATGACCGCGCGGAGCCCGGTCAGCCCCGACCAGACGGCGACGTCCCCGGGCGAGGCGGGGCCGAAGGCGGCGAGGTAGCGCAGGACGGCCGCGTCGGGCGCGGAGCCGTCCGCGAGGTCGAAGTCCCGGCCGAGCCACCGGTCGGCCGGGGTCTGCAGGGCCGCGCCCGAGGTGCGCCACAGGCCGCGCGGCGGTGGCTGCACCGTCGGCACCCGCGCCGTGACGGCCAGGCTGAGCGGCAGCCGCTCGTGGTCCGGCCAGCGCTCCCGCAGTGCGTCCCCGAGCCGGCTCGCCGACAGCGGGCCGTTCTCGAGCAGCGCCCGGCCCGCCCCGGCCACCTCCGCCAGGTCCAGCCCTGCGAGCTGCCGCCGGAACTGCCCGAGCAGGCGCCGTTCGAGCACGTCCTGCACCACCGGGCGCAGCTCCATGCAGTCCCGCGCCGTGACCAGGTGCACCGTCCACCGCAGCAGCGACATCCGCACCGCCCGCCGGTCCTCGAGCATCGCGGACAGCTCCTGCGGCGCGAAGTCCTCGATCCGGGACCACAGCGCCACGTACGGGTCCTGCGGCTCCTGCGCCTGCAGCCCCACCAGCCGCTCGACCATCTCCGCGGCACCGGTGCGCACCCGGCCCAGCAGCGACTGGCGGGCCAGCAGGGAGCGGTTGAGCGTCCGGCGGTCCAGGACCGTGCCCTCGGGGATCGTCTCCATGGGCGTCACGGTAGGGCGGAATGCGGTCAGGAACCGTCCGCGACGGCTGCCAGACTGGTGCCGTGCTGGAAACCTCCGCCCGACTGCTGCGCCTGCTGTCCCTGCTCCAGTCCCTGCGCGACTGGACGGGGCCCGAACTCGCCGAGCGCCTCGGGGTCACCGCCCGTACGGTGCGCCGCGACGTGGAGCGGCTGCGCGCCCTCGGCTACCCCGTGCACGCTACCCCCGGCACCGCCGGCGGCTACCGCCTGGGCGCGGGCGCCGCGCTGCCCCCGCTGCTGCTCGACGACGAGGAGGCGATCGCGGTCGCGCTGTGCCTGCGCACCGGTGCAGGCGGCAGCGTCGAGGGCATCGAGGAGACCTCGCTGCGCGCCCTGGCCAAGCTGGAGCAGGTGCTGCCCGCCCGGCTGCGCCGCCGGGCGCAGGCCATGGAGGCCGTCGCGGTCGCCCGGCCCCCCGTCCTGCCCGGCGCCGTCGCCCAGGACGTGCTGACCGCGATCGGCGCCGCCTGCCGCGACCACGAACGGCTGCGCTTCGACTACCGCGCGCACGGCGGCACCGCCGGCAGGCGCACCGTGGAGCCGCACAGCCTGGTCCACCACGGCCGCCGCTGGTACCTGCTCGCCTGGGACACCGACCGGCGGGACTGGCGCACCTTCCGTGTGGACCGGATGGACCCCAAGTCCCCCACCGGCCCCCGCTTCGAGCCCCGGCGGCCCCCGACGGACGCCGCTTCGTACGTGGCCCGCGGGGTCACCTCGCGGGCCTACCGCCACCAGGCCGTCGTCGTCGTGCACGCCCCCGCCGAGGCCGTCGCCGAGTACGCCGGGTACGCCACCGTGGAGTCCACCGGACCGGACAGCTGCGTGCTGCGGACCGGTTCCGAGTCACTCGACGCGCTCGCCGTCTACATCGGCATGCTCGGCGTCGACTTCGAGGTGCGGGAGCCCCCTGAGCTGGCCGAACGGCTGAGCGTCGTCGCGGACCGGCTCGCCCGGGCGGCGGGCGCCCCCCGGTAGGCCCCGGCCCGGGCCGCAGGCGGGTTCGTAACGGGGCATCCCGGCCCGTATCCGGCGGGTTACCCGCGAGGTACCGTGGAAGTACTGCGATTCCGGACCCCAGGGGGCCGTGATGGTCGTCGAGTTGATAGCCGCCGTGCTCTCGGCAGGAGCGTTGTACTTCGTGGCCGGGGCCCGTGTGGTGCAGCAGTTCGAGCGGGGCGTGGTGTTCCGGCTCGGCCGGGTCCGGGGCGGGGTGCGGACCCCCGGATTCACCATGATCGTGCCGGTCGTCGACCGGATGCGGAAGGTGAACCTGCAGATCGTGACGATGCCGGTGCCCGCCCAGGAGGGCATCACCCGCGACAACGTCACGGTCAAGGTGGACGCGGTGGTCTACTTCAAGGTCGTCAACGCCACCGACGCGATCATCAACGTCGAGGACTACCGGTTCGCCGTCTCGCAGATGGCGCAGACCTCGCTGCGGTCGATCATCGGCAAGAGCGACCTGGACGACCTGCTCTCCAACCGGGAGAAGCTCAACCAGGGCCTGGAGCTGATGATCGACAGCCCGGCCATCGGCTGGGGCGTGCAGATCGACCGCGTCGAGATCAAGGACGTCTCGCTGCCGGAGACGATGAAGCGCTCGATGGCCCGCCAGGCCGAGTCCGAGCGCGAGCGCCGGGCGCGGATCATCAACGCGGACGCCGAGTTCCAGGCCTCCAAGAAGCTCGCCGATGCCGCGGCGGTCATGAGCGACACCCCCGCCGCACTGCAGCTGCGCCTGCTGCAGACGGTCGTCGCCGTCGCCGCGGAGAAGAACTCCACGCTGGTGCTGCCCTTCCCGGTGGAGCTGCTGCGGTTCCTGGAGCGCGCCCACCCGGCGCCCCACCCGGCTGTCGAACACCAGCCGGTGACCGCGCCTCCCCAGGGGCCCGCACCGGGGGCCGCCGCCCACCCGCCCGAGTCCGGCGTACCGCTGGAGGAGCCCGCCGGGGAGCTCCCCGCCGACCTGCGCGAGACCCTCTCGGCGGACCCG
>NZ_JBHYMQ010000110.1:0-18207 GCF_042742985.1 Streptomyces sp. NPDC058864
AGGCTTCACCCTACTTCGCCACCGCATCCTCCTCGGATAGCAGCACGCTCCGTCACCACCGAATGTGAGACAGGGCCGTTCTTTGTACAGTCCCGAGCTGGTGGATGGTCAGGATTCGGGGCAGAGCGTCTTGCGCAGCCCGACGTTGATGTGACGTCCGTCGTGATCGGTCAGCGTGACGCCGTTGTAGGAGAACCGCTGTGCAGCACTGCGGTCCGGGTTCGTCGCGTCGCCGTCAAGGGCCGAGCATTGGCTGCGGGCCGCGTTGATGGCCTTGTCCTCGTCATGGGTGAGGTTGCTGTTGACGTCCATGACGGCCGCGAGGACGGCGTCGCGCTCGGCGCCGGTGGGCTGGGGTGGCATGCTGGCGTTCTTGGCGGCATCGCTGTTGTCTGCGATATTCGACGCCTCGGATGTGGCGCACTTGCTGGTGCCGGCCTTGCTGTCGCTGTCCGTGTCGCTGCTGCAGCCAACGACGGTGACGGCGAGTATGGCGGCGATGGCCGCGGTGGTGGCGCGGATGCGCATGATCCCCCTGGTGTTATGCGAGTAGGAATATGCTGCGGCAGGCGGGGCGCTTGGGCTGCAGCGGAGACAGGGTTGTGACGTGCTGCGGACGCTTTTGAAGCGATCCCGTCCCCCGTGTGCGCTGACTGACTCCAGGGCGGATTGCCGTGTTGTTGTTCGCGATGCTGTGGCACGATCCACGCCTGCTCGGCTTGCCGGCCGTAATGGCGTGCACCGCGCCCGGCCGTGCCACTGCTCTCCTGCGCACTCTCCTGCGTGCTCTTCTCGTCTTGACGGACCCTGACGTCAACCGCTGACCCGCGATCAAGGCCGCCGTCACCCGCGACCAGCATGAGCCCGCCGAAGGACAGTCACGCCACCGTCTCCGACCTGCATCTTCGAAGATGGCGAAGGCTCTGTGGGAAGCGACCCGTACCGCGCCGAACCGGAGCGCCGCCCGACAGACCCGATCGCTCAAGCCGCCCCAAGGCCAGTCGCTTCACTGCTTGTGGGCGTCCTGGCGGGCCGCTGTGGTGTTCGGCTTCGGTATCGCTGTGGTGGACGTCCTGCTGGCTCGAGTGGTTTCGTTCATCTCAAGGAACAGCGGTGGGGCCGCGTTCCGGAGTCAGTTGTCGATCTGCCTGCTTGAGAATGTCGACGACCAATGACGGCGCTGTCGAGTCTCCGAACGTGGGACGGCCTGTTGCCTGTCAGAGCAGTGGGCCGTTGAAGCAGGTAGCGGCAGGAGTGAGGCATAGACGGTCAATGTGGTGCTACTTGAAGATCTGCAGACTCCATGTGTCCACCTCGGGACTGTGTCGGTAGAAGACGTTCGGCTGAACCGGGTCGCAGGTGACCAGCAGAATGTCTCCCTGGCCGAGTACAACCGTCCGCTCGACTCGTGTGGAATGTCGCCTGCGGGTTCGAAGGACCTCGAGCCGTAGTGAATGCGGGCCTGGAAGACGAGGGATGAAGCGAACCGTTCTGATGGTGCTTCGATCCACGCTGCAGAACTGACGTTCGCCTTCCGTGACGGACACCAGGCACCACTTGGGTGACATGCCGCGGGGAGGGTCGCGCAGGTCCACCTGGACCAGCAGGCCGGTCCGGCCTCGCCGGCGGGCGCTGCGGATGAGGTAGCGAGAGCGCCACTTCAACCGGCCGTCGAAGACACTGTCCACCTGCACCGCAACGTCTCCCAAGATTCCCCCGTCTGCTAGCCGGTCAAGTCACCGACCGCCCAGGCTGACACGGACGCGCTGGACGCGGAAGTACCCCAACCGGCAGCGTGACCCGAGACAATCCTGCCGACAACAGCGGTGCCGAGCCCGCCGGAGTCAGCCGATCGTGGCAGGCTCTCCGGCTCGTGCTGGGGCGCTACCCTGGCAAGGAGGACCAGTGCCTCCAGACTCATCAACACCACCTGTCCGTGGCACGGGGCGCCTCCCAAACTCATCGACAAGCAACGTCCCTGCTGCTCGATAAAGCCACCCGGGCCTGCGCTGCCGCGGCGGCCATCCGTGCCGATCTGCGCGACGTCGCGATGGAGGCGTCTGCTGCGGCCGTGTACGTCACCGGGGTCGTGGCGGTGAAGAAGCGGGACCGGTTCCGTCGACGGCACTTGTTGGCCGCCGAAGCCCGCCGGCACCTCGCCCGTCTCGGGCCACAGTCCGTCAAGACGGTCCTGCCTCTCGCCAGGGCCTGTTCGTCGCCTGGCCTTCAGGACGGTCCGGGTGACGTCGCCGCGGCGGATGAATCCCCCGGGGCCGTCCGCGCGCGGGAGCCGGCAGCTGCTGATGCTGAGGCGAGGACCAGGAAACTGCTGGCCGCATAGAACAGCGCCGGCCCAGCGCTGAAGATCCTACGTTCCGCCTTCATTGCCGCGTAGTACTCGGCCTCAGTGAGATCCACCCTGACGCTGCGCTGCGGATTCACGCTCCTGTCCCAGTAGGTGTAGTAGTAGCCCGACGCGTCTGCCTGCGCATCCTCGGCTGCGCCGGCACCGGTGGCAAAGCCGAGCGCGGCCAGGCAGATGATGACCGCGTAGGTGAGCTTCAGGGCGGGCGGCAGCACCCGGACGTACCTGGCGAACCGGTCGGCGTTGGCCCCACCCAGCAAACGGGCCCCGCCTGCGCCCCGGAAGAGCGCGACAGCGAACACCGGGAACACCGCCCCGAACAGACCCATGACAAGCCACTTCGGCACGGTGTACGTGCCGGGCAGCCAGGTCGAGGCCATGCACAGCAGCTCAAGACCACAGAGCACCATGGCCAGTACGAAGTGCACCCGGTAGCTGCCTCGCAGCTCCCCCATACGATTTCCTCCCGCAAGCCTGATTGGACACCATAGCGACAGCCGCAGGGGATCAGGAGTGGTGCGGGCGCGTGACCCGGCGGCCCGCTGACGCAGGCAAGTCTGCAGAACTCGGCGGCTTGTCGGGCCGCATCGTAAGGACTTCGTAGCATCTCCGGCCGGGACACAAGGGCTCCACATCGCGTGTAATCAGAAGCTGTTGATGCCCCTATGGATGTCAACTTGTGGTCGCGTAGGGATGTGCGTGGCATGAGGCTGTCCTGTTGGGGGCGATGAGTCGGTAGATTTCGCGTGCGACATATCGCTTCAGGCACCTGATGATCTCCCGGCGGGTCTTGCCCTCGGCGAGGCGTCGCCGCAGGTAGTCCTGGGTGCGGCCATCCCAGCGCAGGCGGCTGATGACGATCCGGTAGAGGGCCGCGTTGGCCTGGCGGTCACCGCCACGGTTGAGACGGCGTCGTTGGGTCTTGCCTGAGGATGCCTCTACTGGGCTGGTGCCGCAGAGGGCGGCGAAGGACGCCTCGCTGCTGAGGCGATCGGGATTGTCGCCGGCCGAGATCAGCAGGGTGGCGGCCTGGTGCCGCAGAGGGCGGCGAAGGACGCCTCGCTGCTGAGGCGATCGGGATTGTCGCCGGCCGAGATCAGCAGGGTGGCGGCGCTGTCCGGGCCGACGCCGTGTGTGTCGAGCAGGCCAGGGAAGTTTGCTTCGACGCCCGCGGCTATCCGCTTGTTCAGGTCGTCGATCTCCTCGGTCAGGTGCTGGATGCGACCGGCGAGGCGTTTCAGGACGTGCCGGGCAGTGCCTGTCGGCCCGCCTTCCTGTGAGTCGTCCAGCTCGGCGCACCGCTTGAACAGGCGCGGGTTGCTCAGCCCGGCCAGCGACTCGCGCAAGGCGGCGTCGGCCGAGACCAGGACGCTCTTGAGCTGGTTGATGGCCTGGGTCCGGGACTTGACCGCAGACCCTTTCGCCAGCTTGAGCAGCCGCAGCGCTTCGACCGGGCCGTCACTTGACTTCGCGGTCGCGGTCGCGCGACCGGACAGCACGGCGCGGGCCGCGGCTTCCGCGTCGACGGCGTCAGTCTTGCCACGTCGCCGGCGTGCTGCCTTGTCCGGCTGGTTGACCTCCGTCACCTCAATGCCCTCGGCGCGCAGGAGGCGGGTGAGCGCGGCCCCGTAGGAGCCGGTGCACTCCACCCCGGCCCGGCGCGCAGGCCGATCAGGCCCCGGCCGTTCCCGGTGGTCGCCCCCGGGCCGGGACGTCCACCGGCGTCGGTGACTTCCACCCGCAGCCGTTCCGGTCCGTATGCGAGGGTCACGCAGGCGGTGGCACCGGACGCGTGCCTCACGGTGTTGGTCAGGGCCTCCTGGACCACGCGGTAGACCGCGAGCCCGACGCCGGACGGGATCTCGCGGGGCGGGCCGGTCACGGTCAGCTCGACCGGCAGCCCGGCCTCCCGTACCCGCCCAACGAGCGCGGCCAGTTGGTCGAGGCCGGGCTGCGGTGCCAGCTCCACGCCGGCGCCGGCCGGGTCATCGGCCCCGCCCGCCGGCTCGCCCTCACCGGGCATCGTGAGCAGGCCCATGACGTGCCGCAGTTCGGTCATGGCCGCCCGACCGCCCGCCTCGACGGCGAGCAGGGCCGCACCGGCCTGCTCGGGCGAGGTTTTCATGATCTTGCGGGCGGCGCCCGCCTGAATCGTCGGGGAGGTCCTGGACACCCGCAAGGGCGGCATGCAGGTCTTCACCGACGCCTCGACCCTGGCGTCCGCGCATCCCGACCCGGCGGAGACGAGCCATCACATCGCGGTCGCGCCGGGCACCGACGTGACCGGCTACGTCAAGGCGCTGAACAAACGCCTGGGGCCGCTGGGGGTCACCGCCCGGGCCGGCGGGCTCGACTCGGGCAGCGACATGGTCGTCACGCTCAACGCGCTGTCCGTGCTCCTCACGCTGATGCTCATCGCCGTCGCCGCGCTCGGCGTGCTCAACGGCGTACTGCTCGACACCCGCGAACGCGTCCGGGAACTCGGCGTCCACAAGGCCCTCGGCATGACCCCCCGGCAGACCATCGCGATGGTCATCACCTCGGTCGTCGTGACCGGACTCATCGCGGGCGCCCTGGGCGTGGTCCTGCACGGCTGGGTCATCCCCGCGATGGGCGACAGCGTGGGGCTCCGCCTCCCCGCCTCCGTCATCGCCGTACACCACGCTGCCCAACTGCTCCCGCTCGCACTCGGCGGCCTGCTCATCGCCACCCTGGGAGCACTCCTGCCCGCCGGCTGGGTCACCAGAACCCGCACCGCCACCGCGCTACGCACCGAATAGGAGGTTGGATCCAGAGCTCGTGCCCTGGCCCCTGCGGCTGAACTCGCCGACGGAGCCCCCCGCGCGGCGGCTTGTGGACTGATCACGCGGCGAGCAGTCTGAGCGACAGCCGAGGGCACTGCTCTCTCTCCCGAGACCCTCGCGCAGAGGCAGGCCCCCACCGCGGCGAAGCGACGGGGGCCTGCCGGACCAGCACGATCCCGAACTGGAACCTGCGGCGGAACATCAACTCGCCCGATCAAGGCCGATACCGCTCGTCGCCACGGTTGGAGGGCCATGCGCGCCGTTCACCCAGGTGCCCCAGCCGGTGCGCGTTCCTGTCGGTCAAAGCTGACCGCCACCGGCGTCACGTGTCGGCAAACCTGACACATCGCACATCAGCCGCACCCCCTGCGGGCCGCCGGTCAGAATGTTCCTGGTGAGCTCGGCGATCCAGGCTTCGCCGCAGATCTCGCCTCCCGGCCTGGGCGGCCGGCATCTTGAGCACAGCTTGGTAGACGAACTACTTGCTTATGGCGAAGCGCATCAGGGCGTGCTCGTCGCCCTGCTTGATCTTCCCGGTCGTGTTGATCACCTCGAGTTTCCAGCCGGCACCGACCCGCAGGGCCTTCGCCACGGCACATCCGTTGTCCTGGCTGAGCAGGCTCGGCCAGATGTCGGCAACCTGCTGCGTGCTGCCCCCGGTCGCGTCGTACACCTTGAAGCTGATGTTGCGCGCCTGCTGGAAGGAACTGCCCTTCTTGTAGGCGGCGGCGACAAATACGATCGATGTGATGTGGGCCGGGAGACGTGCGAACTCGACCGTCACTGTCTCGTCGTCGCCGTCTCCATGGCCTGTCTGATTGTCCCCGCTGTGGACCAGGGAGCCATTCCCCATGGGATCAAGCGAGTCCAGACCCGCCAGGCGCACCGGGTCCGCACCCTGCATCGCGATTGCGATCAAATCAAGGTCGGCGCCCTTCTTACGGCGGAGCTTGCCCATCACTCCGCCGCTACTGCCCGCAGTGGGATCCCAGGACACTCCGATCGACAGATGGGTCACTCCGTCCAGATCTGCCGGACCGTCTTCCTTCTTGAGCGTAATCATCCGAAAGTCATCCTCGCGTTGCCGACTGCGACACACAGAGTGTCCCTCAACTCGCCCCTCGAAGGATGGGATCAGGGTCACAGACAGGGCATGACACGCTGCCAGGTGGGCGCCTTGCGCGCCCCTGCGTGCCACAGGCCCCGCTGGTGATGCCGCGGCCTGGACGACCGGGTCACGGATTGTCTGCAGGACGATGGTGAAGCCGCAGCGGACCGGGTCGGTGCTCGGCCGGGGGCCCCGCAGCGCGGCAGGCCCGGGTGCCACTCATCGGGCAGTGGAGTGGACACGGAGGCGAGCGTCTGTCGGTTGCCCATGTTGTTGCGATACGCGGCGCCAGCAGGCACATACTCACGGCCCGGTGCCAGCGGCGGCGTGGCTGCATGCCATACTTTAGATATTGCGCAACTATTCTGACGGCAGCGCGCGTGAGCGTCCAAAGCGGAATCTCAGACGGTGGCAGCGCGAAGACGACCGAGGCGTGATGGGGGAAGAGCCTGTGAGGGCAGCAGACGCCGGCGACTCCACGAATCCGCCAGCCGAGCTGTTCGCAGACGCCGCTACAGCGTTCGGACTGCTGGCATCGGCGGGTCGGCTGCACATTATGTGGTCCCTGGCCCAGAGCGAGAGCGATGTCACCCACCTGGCGGAGCGCGTCGGCCAGGCGCTGCCAACGGTCAGTCAACACCTGTCGAAGCTGAAGATGGCCGGGCTGGTCCGCTCTCGCCGGGAGGGGCGGCACCAGGTCTACTTTGTCGATGACCCGGACGTCATGACCGTGGTGCGGCTCATGATCGGGCAGTTGGCCGCACGAGCCACGACCGGAACGTGGTCCATGCTGCGTGGGCCTGGTGTTTGAGACCGAGCGAGCCATGTCATGGAACGAATGGATCGTTCCCGCTGAATGCGATTCCCCACTCCAACGCGGTCCAGCGTCCCGCGGACTCCAGGGCGGGCACCACGGATCACGACGGTCACCGTGCCGGGCGGGAGGGTCAGGACAGGGCGCGCGATCTCGATGGCACAGACCGTGTCCAGGTGGCCGACAGCGCTCAGGTCCATCTCCCAGCGGCGGATGTCCTGCTGGATCTGCGTGCGGATGGTCCGGCTGATCTCGATGGCCGCCGTCTTGACGGGGTCTCCCTCGAAGGCGAGGTGAGCCGTGGTTCCGCGGACGGCTGTCACCCGTACGTGACAGTGCACGAAGGATCGTCGCCGGCGGAAGATCATACGATGGCCTTCTCGGTTGGTAGGGGGCGGTCCTTGTGGCGCAGTCCCCGGTTGCGGACGAGGAGCAGGCAGCAGGCGTACGTGCTGAGGATCAGCGCAAGGCCGGGGTAGTAAGCAGCTGGGAGAGAGCTCATGCCGAGCACGGGGGCAACAGGCGAGAAGGGTACGAGCAAGCCGACTGCCGCCAAGGCCAGGTTGGCGAGGCGCAGCGGCCAGGGGGCCGGGGTGCGGTCGCCGCGGCTCGGGCTGCGCAGGACGTGGACGGTCAGGGCCTGGGTGAGCAGGTTCTCCGTGAACCAGCCGGCGTGGAAGAAGGACTGCGCGTGGGGAGTGGTGAAGCCGTGCGTGAGCCAGCCGATCATCGCGAAGGTGGTGAGGTCGGCCGCGGCGTTGATGAGTCCGAACCGTATCGCGAACTTCGCGAGGGCCGCACGGTTCAGTGCCGATGGCGGTGGCGTGCGGGAGGGACGCGGGCGGTCGAAGGCGAGGGCGAGTTGCGCGGCGTCGAAGCAGAGGTTCTGTACCAGCACCTGGGAGGGCAACATCGGTAGGAAGGGCAGAAGTGCCCCGGCGGTGAGCATCGCCAGGACGTTGCCGACGTTGGCGGACAGCGTGACGCGCAAGTAGTTGCCGATGTTCGCCAGGGAGCGGCGGCCTGTACGGACGGCATGACTGATGGCGGCGAGGTCTTTGGCTGCCAGGACGGTGTCTGCGGTCTCCCGGGCGGCGTCGACGGCGCTGTGAGGACAGATGCCGATGTCAGCGGCGCGCAGGGCGGGGATGTCGTTGATGCCGTCACCGAGAAATCCGGTGGTATGGCCGGCCTGGCTCAGGGCTCGGACGATGCGGGCCTTGTGCTGGGGGGTGGCGCGGGCGAAGACGGTGGTGGATTCGGCGAGCCGGGCGAGGGCACGGTCGTCGAGGGCGTCGATGGTGTGGGCGGGGATGACTCGTCTGGGTTCGATGCCCACGTCCTGGCAGGCGCGGACAGCCGTGGCGGGGTGGTCACCGGTGACGATCTTCACGGTGACGCCGTGGGCGCCGAGGTCTGAGAGCGCCCGCGCGGCGGAGGGTTCGGGTTCGTCGTGCAGTCCGATGAAGCCGGTCAGGGTGAGCCCGGACTCGTCTCCTGCGGTATAGGGACGGGTGCGCGCCGGCCGTTCGGCCAGGGCGACGGCGAGCACGCGCAGCCCTTCCGCGGAGTGGTCCTCGACCAGGCGCAGGATACGAGCGCGCTCATCGAGTTCCATACCCTGGCATCGGTCCAGGACGTGCTCGGGGGCGCCGGTGACGATGAGGGTGTGCTGGCCTGGACGTGCCGATCGGCGTACGACAGCGGTTGAGCGGCGGCGTACGGGATCAAAGGGGATGACTTCCACCGCCGTGACGCTTTGGTTGAAAGGTTCGTCAAAGTCTTCGGCGGCGTCCAGGAGGGCTTCGTCGAAAGCGTCGAGTACAGGGAGATCGGCGAGTTCCGCACTGGCCAGGCTGGCTGTGATGGCCCAGCGCAGCACGGCGGGGTCGGGGTTTCCATGAGGATCCACCGCTCGGTCAACGACGAGCCGGTCACGGGTGAGAGTGCCGGTCTTGTCGACGCAGAGCACATCCATCGCGCCGAGTTCGTGCAAAGCAGGAAGCCGCTTGATGACGACCTGGTGGTGGCGCAGCACACTCGCCCCCCGCGCCAACGCCGTGGTGATCACCACGGGCAGCATCTCCGGAGTGAGCCCCACGGCGACGGCCACGGCGAAGGGGAGGGTGTCCCACCCACGGCCATGGAGGATCGCTCCCGCGGCCAGGACCAGGGGGACGGTGGCGAGCATGAACCGGACAAGGGCCAAAGCCGTGGACCGGGCCGTCCGGTCGAAAGCAGTCGGTGGCCGGGTGACGTGGGCCGGCTGATGCGTCGAAGCAAAACTGGTGTCGCGGCCGGTGGCGACGACGACGGCGCTCGCAGAACCGGACACGACACTGCTGCCCAGGAAGCACAG
This sequence comes from Streptomyces sp. NPDC058864, assembly GCF_042742985.1. Classification (NCBI taxonomy): domain Bacteria; kingdom Bacillati; phylum Actinomycetota; class Actinomycetes; order Kitasatosporales; family Streptomycetaceae; genus Streptomyces; species Streptomyces sp. NPDC058864. The sequence goes on from NZ_JBHYMQ010000110.1 coordinate 9,451, forward strand.
ATGCGGGAGGCCGAAGCCCGCGGTCGTGGGCCCGCGGACCGCTTGGAGGTCTTTGCGCACAGGAGCCGATTCCCCGGTGAGCGGGGCCTGGTTGACCGTGAGGTTGTGACTCTTCAGCAACCGCAGGTCGGCTGGTACGACGTCTCCGGGTGAGAGCTTGACGATGTCCCCCGCCACAAGCTGGGACAGCGGAATGTCGCGGGGCAACGGTACAGAATCGTCGTCGGCCCGGCGGAGCACGGTCGCCGTGGAGGCGACCAGCGCCCGCAGTGCTGCCGCGGCTTTGTCAGCTCGGTGCTCGCCGGCAAGACGGAGTACCGCGCTGGCCCCCACCAGGATCGCGATCACCAGGGTCGTGCCGCGTGCTCCGGTCAGAGAGGAGACGAGAGCCAGAGAGCACAGGACGATGGTGAATGGATCGCGCAGGGCGGTGAGCAACCGGACGGTCCAGGGCCGCGAAGTGGCCAGGGGAAGTGCGTTCTCTCCGGCGGCGAGCCGCTGCTGTGCCTCGCGTTCGGTCAGACCTCGTGGCCCGGTCTCAAGGTGTCGCAGGACCTGTAGTTCGGTGAGGTCCGCGAGGGCGGTCGGCGTGACACCTGGAAGCGACGGCCGGTACGCCTCCGGGGCGGCGGCTTCAGGCCAGGCCACGGGTACGGCGGGAGCCGGGGACGGGTGCCCGGGTCAGTTGCCCGACCATGAGCTCCACGGCCGACACCACGGCAGGGTCGTCCACGAGGTAGACCTGACGACGGCCCTCCCGACGTGAGCGGACCAACCCGGCGAGCTTGAGCTTGGCCAGGTGCTGGCTGACGGCGGGTAGCGTCCCACCCACGCGCTCGGCCAGGCCAGTGACGTCACACTCGCCCTCGGACAGGGCCCAGACGATGTGCAGCCGCATCGTCGAGGCCAGCAACCCGAAAGCGGCTGCCGCACCCTGGAGCACCTCGGGGGAGGGATCGCCGGTGTGGTCCGCAGCGGACCTCGTCACGTGAACCTCCCTCGGCTGGCTTTCTGTGAGCCACCAGGGTACGCAACAGCCGGGCACGTACCCCACTCCGAATTGCACAGTTACGCAATGCGGGAACCTGGGCGGAAGCCGTGGGGCCCGCGTCTGAGTCCGCGCCCGGTATCACTGGAGCCGGTGTTGTGTTTACGGGCCGGCGATCGCATAATTGCGCAATCGAGCAAGTCACGGGACGGAGGACCGTCTCCGGAATGGACGAGGCGGTGACGTTGATGCTGCGGAACGGGCTGGAGCCCTGGCACCTCTTGCTGGTCGTGGTGGTGGCGCTCGTGGTGTTCGGGTCGAAGAAGCTCCCGGATACGGCGCGAGCCCTGGGTAAGTCGATGCGGATCCTCAAGAGTGAGGCGCGGGCGATGAAGGCGGATGACGCCGCCGAGAAGGCGACGCACACCCCCGAGGGCCAGTAGCCCCCCGACCACCAAGGGTGACCGGCGTCGACACTCAGGCCACCCAGAGCGTCAAGCGGGGATCGGACGACTCAAGGGCTCGCAGGGTCGTATCCGTAGCGCAGCGGCGGCTGGGCGTGCTTCCGGCGGTAGACGAAGACCATGTCTACGACCAGGTCATGCACAGGCTCGTCGGCCTGGCATCGACGGGTGATCTGCAACACGAGCGGACGCTCCGCGACACGCACCGTCACACCGTCTGCCGGTCCACCTTCCAGCACCGCCGTCTCCCACACCATCGATGCCCTCCCATTGCCATCAAGTCAGTACCAACGACATGCATACTTTAGCCATTGCGCAATCGGGGAACCGAACAGGATCGGATCGCGTTCTTCCTGGCGCCAGACGGATCGCAGGACGAGCAGGAGGTACTTCGTGGGTGTGACGTTGTCCAAGGGCGGCAATGTGTCGTTGAGCAAGGAAGCCCCGGGACTGACCGCGGTCACGGTCGGTCTGGGCTGGGACGTGCGCACCACGACCGGAGCGGACTACGACCTGGACGCCTCCGCCCTGCTCTGCGGCACTGACGGCCGGGTGCTGTCGGACCAGCACTTCGTGTTCTTCAACAATCTCGCCAGCCCTGACCGCTCGGTTGAGCACAGCGGGGACAATCTCACCGGCGGCGGCGACGGAGACGACGAGCAGATCAAGGTCAGCCTCGCCACGGTGGCGCCCCAGGTCACCAAGATCGTCTTCCCCGTCTCGATCTACGACGCGGACAAGCGCGGGCAGAGCTTCGGTCAGGTCCGCAACGCCTTCATCCGCATCGTCAACCAGGCCGATGGCCGAGAACTGGCGCGCTACGACCTTACCGAGGATGCTTCTACCGAGACCGCGATGATCTTCGGTGAGCTGTACCGCCACGGCGCGGAGTGGAAGTTCCGGGCCATCGGACAGGGCTACGCCTCCGGACTCGCCGGCATCGCCAGTGACTACGGCGTCAGCGTCTGAGCCGCGACCCACCAGACCGGGGCCGCCGCCATCCCCCCTGCGGCGGCCCCGCCCTCCACCTCGGCGGGCAAACCATTCCTTCCGGCAGTAGACAGCGAGTGAAACCATGCGTCACGGCGGCGGCCACGCGAGGGGCGGAGAACGTGCCGCCCGCACCGACACCGACCCCCTCGAGTCATACGACACCCCGAGCCTGGCCGACGGCTCACCACAAGATGCTCGGCAAGCGGCCAGGTTCGTGCCATCGCAGCGCCGGCGCGGTGCCCCAACGCCGGCTCGCCGAAGCGCACCTGACCGAAGGCGAAGAAAGCGGGGAAGGCGCCTGCTGCGCTGGCTGGCGGTCGTCACGTCGCTGGCGATACTCACCGCGGCGGCGGGTGCCTGGGCGTACTACCGGCACCTGAACGGCAACATCCAAAAGGACGCGCTGAACCTCGGCGACAGCAAGGCGGCCCATAGCAAGGCGAACGCGGCGGGCCAGACCCCGCTGAACATTCTCCTGCTCGGCTCCGACAGCCGGAACACCGCCGCGGACCTCAAGCTCGGCGGCGCAAGGGACACGGTCGGCCAGAAGCCCCGGGCCGACGTCCAGATGCTGCTGCACGTCTCCGCCGACCGCAGCAACATGACCGTGGTCAGCATCCCGCGCGACACCCGGGTCACCATCCCCAAGTGCACCGACCCGGACGACGGCCGGATCTACCCGCAAACCGACGACATCATCAACGCGAGCCTGTCTCACGGTGGCCCCGGCTGCACCGTGGCCACCTGGGAGAACCTGACCGGCATCCACATCGACCATTTCATGATGATCAGCTTCTCCGGTGTGGTGTCCATGGCCGACGCGGTCGGCGGCGTCCCGGTCTGCGTCAAGGGGAACGTCTGGGACAAGAAGTCCGGGCTCAAGCTCACCAAGGGCGACCACGTCATCAAGGGCCAGCAGGCCCTGCAGTGGCTCCGTACCCGGCACGGCTTCGAGGACGGCAGCGACATCGGCCGTACCCACGCCCAGCACATGTACATGAACGCGATGGTGCGCCAGCTGAAGTCCGGTGCGAAGCTCAACGACCCGGGCAAGCTGACGGGCCTGGCGGAGGCAGCCACCAAGGCGCTGACCGTCGACACCGGCCTCGGCACGGTCAAGAAGCTCTACAGCCTGGGCAACGACCTCAAGGGCGTCCCCACGAACCGCATCACGATGACGACGATGCCATGGGGCGCCGACCCGCAGAACCCGACCGCGCACGTCGTGCCGACCGGCGCGGCGACCAAGCTCTTCACGCTGCTCCGCAACGACGAGCCCGTGGACGGCAAGGGTGTGAAGGGCAAGCCCACCCCCACGCCGAGCGATGCCGCGACCGCGGCCTCACCCAAGGACCAGATCGCGGTCACCGTGCAGAACGGCACCGGAAACTCCACGCACGCCCCTGTGCCGGGCCGTGCCGGTGCGGTCAACGGGGCATTGCACGACATGGGGTTCACCCGGTCCACCGTCGATGCCGCACCGGCATCCCAGGCCGATACCACGATCACCTACCCGAGCGACGATAAAAGGGCCAACGCCCTGGCCGTCGCCAAGGCCCTCCACGTGCCGAGCAGTGCGGTCAAGAAGGTGCCGTCCGCGACGGGTATCGACCTCGTGGTCGGTTCCGACTGGACCGAGGGACCGGCCTACCCCCGTTCCGACAGCGCCGACACCAAGGCCGTCCTCGACCAATCGGCCGCACTCAACGCCTCCGACACCTCCGCCTGCATGAAGATCAACCCATACAACACCTGGTAAATCACTATGGTTCACAGAGGTGACCACGGCACCGGAGGATCGGGTACGCGCACATGGCCGAACACATCGCCCCCCAGCCCGTGCACTCGCCGTACGCTGCCGTCACGTCGTCGACTCTGACTGGTTCGGCGTCACCGTATTCGCCCTCGTCCTCGCCAACGCGGCCGTCCTCGGCGTCGAGACGTGCAGCGGGATCACCGCGCGCTGGCACGGCTCCCTGAAGCTGGTCGAGCACTGCCTCCTGGCAATCTTCAGCGCCGAGGTCGTCTTACGGGCCTGTGCCCACGCCGACCGCCCCAAGGACTTCCTCCGCGACCCGTGGAACGTCTTCGACCTGGCCGTGGTGACGCTGGCGTACCTGCCCTTCGCGCGCGAGAACGCCACGGTGCTGCGCCTGCGGCGGCTGGCCCGGTCGTGCGCGCGGCCCGTTTCCTGCCGCAGTTGCGCATCGTCATCGTGGCCGTCGGCAAAAGCCTGCCGGGGACGCTCAGTTTCCTGCTGGTCGGCACCATGCTGCTGTACGTCTACGCCATGACCGGCTGGGTCTTCTTCGCCGACGACGACCCCGAGCACTACGGCTCGATCGGCCGGGCCGCCCTGCCGCTCTTCCCGCTGATCACCCTGGACGGCATCGGCGACGCCGTCCGCGGCGGCCTGCAGATCTCGCGATGAAGCCTGCTCTACTACGCCTCCTATGTGCTGATCGGCTCATTCATGCTCGTCAACTTGCTCATCGGCGTGGTCATCACCTCGCTGGAGGAGGCCAGGCAGCTGGAGCACGAGCGTGAGCGCGAGTCGAGGCGGCGACCGGCCCCCGTCGAAACCCCCGACCACCTGCGCGAACGGATCGCCACCGTCCGGCGGACCTTGGACGAACTGGAAGCCGGGCTCGGCCTCGCCCACGCGAACGCCGCGAGGTCAGCGACCTGCCCACACCCCCAACGGCGACTGTCAGACGGAGCCGGCAGCCCCGCGTGAGGCACTCGTCCCCGTCCGGGCATAGGGATGCCCCATGTGGGGCAACCGATGCTCGTAGAACCTGCTCCCAGGGAGGCGGCAATGGAGATCTCGGGCATCATCAGCGCCATCATCATCGGCGTGATCATCGGCATTCTCGGACGACTGGTGGTACCCGGGCGCCAGCACATCGGTGTGATCTGGACCATCCTGGTCGGCATCGTGGCGGCACTCATCGGCTCCGCCATCGCCCGGGGGCTGGGTGTCGGGGACACCAACGGCATCGACTGGATCGAATGGCTCATCCAGATCGCTCTGGCCGCGGTTGGCGTCGCCGCTCTCGACCGCGCGAAGGCGCGCCGCTGACCGGCGGAGCTGAGGGCTCAGGAGGACACGGGACGGCGGCCCACCGCCGTCCCGCTTCCGTGTTCCTGCGCTCATCCGCGGCGCCAACGGCAAGTACACAAGCCGCCCTGGACCCAATGCCGCTGCAACCGGTATGGCCAAGGTGACCGGGGTCGTACGCCTCAGGTCATCGGTTACTCACGCGAGTTGCCGAACAGAACGCGATAGACGATGAGCAGCACGAGAGAGCCAGCGATCGCCGCTCCCCAGGTGTAGAGGTCGAAGAACTGATCCTCCACCGGACGATCTAGGAACCGTGCGGACAGCCAGCCACCCAGGAAAGCACCAGCGATCCCGATGAGGGTTGTGCCTATCAGGCCTCCCGGGTCCCGCCCCGGGAGCAGGATCTTGGCGATCGCCCCCCCGAGCAGTCCGAGGATGATCCATCCGATGATGCCCACGTCGTTCCTCCGGTTGTGCTGAGCCGGTCGGACAACCACCCGGCCGCTCGTCGTGAATTGCATGATTGCGCAACTCTTTAGTCAGTACGGAAGACGTCACAGGAGGCCCGCACGGTTGCGGCAGTGGCGCCCGATCCGCCGCCGGGTGGCCGGCAAGGCGCCTGGACGGCCACTACGCGCCCGAAGCCATGTGCGCCAGCGCGAACCATTCGACAACGGCGAGCATCGCCATGAGGGCGACCAGGATCGCCAACGCGCGCCAGTTCTTGGTGCTCATGAGCAGCCTCCTCGACAGCAAGATGACATCGGGGGGTGACTCCACGGATGGTCGGGACGACACGACCTGGAGGCATAGCCGTGTTCAAGGCTGCACGGTACAAGACTTAAGCAATAATGCAACCATCAGTCGGCCTTCCGGCCTGGGGCCCGCGAGTCGAACGACTTCGGGGCGCACTGAACGAGTGGCTGGGAAAAGGCTGGAGCGGACCGCACCGAATCCGGCACGACCCGCTCTGTCCTACGTGGGCTGACAGGCCGAACTCGGCCAGCGGGAGGTCGAGGGTGTAGAACGCCTCACGGACGACGGCCCGCTCGGTCTTGCCGAAGTTGCTTCGGCGCCGCCAATGACGATGCCGATCTGGACCACGGCCCGGCCTCGGCGGGCTTCTCTTCGGCCTGGCGATCTCCTGCAGAATGCTCACCCTGCCGAAGTCCAAGTCAGCCGCGCCCTTATGCACTGGCAAAGCAATGGCCGTCAGGTCAAACGCTTCGAACGCACCGAGAGAGCCTCAGGACTCGTCGTCGCCTTCGTCCTCGTCCTCGAAGATCTCTTCGATGACCTCCGAGGCCACATAGCCACCGACCGCACCCACGGCAAGGCCCGCCGCGCCCGCGGCAATGGCGGTGCCCATGCCGGGACCGGAACGGTGATGATCCTCGTAGTAGTGCTGCTCGTCCTTGTACCCGTGCCCTCCGTGGCCGGCATGCCCGTAGGAGGCGTGGCCAGCGAATCCGCTATGGCGGTGGTCGACAAGGCGGCGCATCCAGGAGTCGACCTCGGCGGTCCAGTCGACGTGCGGCACGCTGTCGTGGCTGATCACGAAGCGATTGACCTGGTCGTGGCCCTCGGTGAACAGACCACCGCGTTTGTCGGCCTCCAGGACGATCTCCACCCCGGCGGGATTGGCAAGAAATGTCAGCTCGATCTCGCTGACGGCGTGGGCGTACTGCGGGGCCGGGGTGAGCTCGATCTCCTGGTAGAACGGCAGGGTCTGGCCGGTGCCGTGAATGTACCCGGCTTCCAGGTCCGCCGATGTGAAGCCGAAGCCGAGCCGCCCCAGCGCCTCCAGGACCGCTTCTTGCGCCGGGAGCGGTGCGACGGACAGCGGGTCCAGGTCGCCCTTGTCCCGCGCGCCGGCCACCTCCAGCTCCGTCCGGACCCCCAGCGCAATGCCGAGCGGCTGTCCGTGCAGCTCGGAGATCGGTGCCTCCCACGGCACCGGCAGAGAGAAAGGAACGCTGGTCCGGTGGCCCGCCAGCAGATTGAAGCCGCCGCCGATGACGCACCGGTCAAACACGGCGACGCCGTCGTACTCGCCCTCCTCGGACTCGGCCTCGACTCTGGCGACCAGTTCCAGGACGACCGCCTGAATATGGGCGTCGGAGCTGCCGCCCTCCAGATGGACCTGCCCGAAGAGCGTGCCGCCGGGCATGACCGGCCCGCCTTCCAGCACCGTGTCCACCGAGGGCCCGCCCACGCCGAGCGATCCGAGCAGCCGTTTGAACACCATGACGGCGTCCACTCCTTACTTATGCGGTTCTGTCGGCCCCCTGCGGGCCGCCTTTAGAACTACCCCACCGGGTAAAGGAGTTTTCAAGTCACCCTGTTGGGCGCACAGCATCCAGCCACCTCTCCGAACAGGGATGTCCATGCCAGAAGGAATGGGGCGCGATCACCCAGCGTTGGATCCAACCCGAGCTGCGGGCTGCTCTTGCCCATCCCTTTACCATGAGAGCAGCCTCATCGTTCCGAGCATGAAGAAGGAGCCGCGGTTCCCGCGATGGACCATCCCCCGAGTACCGACCGTGTCATCCCCCGAGAGGCCCGCCGAGGCGTGCGAACGGGGGTGACACGGTGACCGAAGTGCTGCTCCTCCTGCTGGCCCTGCTGCTGACCCTGGCCTGCGCGGTGTTCGTCGCGGCGGAGTTCTCCCTGACCACGGTGGAGCGCGGCGAGCTGGAACGTTCCGCCGCCGCCGGTGAGCGCGGCGCGGACGGCGCCCTCAAGGCCGTGCGGCGGCTGACGCTGCAGCTGTCCGGCGCACAGCTGGGCATCACGGTGACCTCGCTGGTCATCGGCATGCTCGCCGAGCCGTCCCTGGCGGTGCTGCTCAGCGGCCCGATCGAGGCCGCCGGCCTGCCCGAGGGCGCCGCGTCCATGACCGGGACCGTCCTCGGCGTCGTCGTCTCGACCGTGGTGCTGATGGTGATCGGCGAGCTGGTGCCCAAGAACTGGGCGATCTCCAGCCCACTGGCCGTCGCCAAGGTGGTGGCCGGACCGCAGCGCGGCTTCACCGCGGCCTTCTCGCCGCTGATCAACCACCTCAACGACACCGCGAACCGCCTGGTGCGCCGCTTCGGCCTGGAACCGGCCGAGGAACTGGCCTCCGCCCGCACCCCGGACGAGCTGCGGGCCCTGGCCCGCCACTCCGCCGCCGAGGGCGTGCTGGAACCCGACTCCGCCGAGCTCTTCGTCCGCACGCTCCACCTGAGCGAGCTGACCGCGGAGAA
>NZ_JBHYMQ010000111.1:0-17546 GCF_042742985.1 Streptomyces sp. NPDC058864
GGGGGGCCCCCCCCTTGGGGTCCTACGGGGGGCCCCCAAACCGGCCCCACCCCCCGATGTGATCGGGGCCCCCCCCCCGGGGGGGGGGGGGGGGGGGGGGGGGCCGGGGGGGGGGGCCCCCCCGCCGGCGCCCCCCACCCCGGGAGTCCTCATCAGGCGCCGGCGCCCGCCGCGACGCGGCCCGGACCGGAGCCGGACTCCGGTCCGCCGTCGGTCAGTTCGGCCTCGTGCACCTCGCGGACCTCGGGGGTCTGGTGGAACAGGCTCATCACACCGCCGATCACCAGGGTGATCAACACGCCGATCGGGACCAGCCACTGGGCGGCGATGGCGGTCGGCACCGTCGCGCCTGCCACGGTGACGTCGATCTTGACCGAGCGGACGATGTAGGTCATCACGCCGACCGTGACCAGGAACGCCACGACCGCGTCGACCTCGTTGGCGCGCCTGATGATCCGGCCGAGCAGGAAGGCGCCGAGCAGCGCGCCGTAGGTGTAGCCCGCGATGGTGAGGCCGGTCAGGTAGACGTTGCCGGTGCTGGTGCTGAAGGCGCAGGCGAAGACCGCCATGAGTACGGCCCATACCAGCGTCATCACCCGGGCGAGCTTGAGCAGCGACTCCTCCGACGGGGTGCTGCGGAAGAAGCTGTGGATGATGTCGGCGACGGTCGAGTTGGACATGGAGTTCAGCGCGGAGGACAGGGAGCCCATCGCGGCGCCGAGGATGCCGGCCACGAGCAGGCCGGAGATCACCACGGGCAGCCCGTGCAGGATGAAGTTCGGGTAGAGGTTGTCGGAGCTGTGCAGGCCCAGCTCGGAGAAGCTCTTGCCCTTGTTGTACGACCACAGCAGCGCGCCGACGAGCGAGAAGGCGGCGAACTGGAGGGTGACGAAGACACCGGAGGCGATCATGGCCTTCTGGCCGTCGCGCAGCGAGCGGGTGGCCAGGACGCGCTGGACGATCAGCTGGTCGGAACCGTGGCTGGCCATCGCGAAGATGGCGCCGCCGATGATCGCGGTCGGCAGGGCGAACGGGCTGGTGAGGATGTGCGCCAGGTCGAAGTTGGTGTCGAACAGCTTGAAGTGGCCCGAGTGCAGGGCGTCGGAGAAGCCGCTGCCGCCGACGTGGCCGGAGAGCACGGCGATGGCGAGGATGGCGCCGCCGAGGTAGAGGCCCATCTGGATGGCGTCGGTCCAGATGACCGCCTTGATGCCGCCGAGGTAGGTGTAGACGACGGTGATCACGGTGAGGACGATGATGATCAGGCGGTAGCCCGCGTGCACGCCGAACTCGTCGAGCAGCAGCTTGATCGGGATCGCGGAGGCGAACAGGCGGACGCCCTCGGCGAGGAGCCGGGTGAAGACGAAGGTGATGGAGGCCAGTCCTTGCAGCTTCAACCCGAATCTGCTGCCCAGGTACTGGTAGGCGCTGACGAAACCGCCGCGCTTGTACAGGGGGATCAGCACCGTGGCGACGACCACGCGGCCGATGACATAGCCGAGGGCGAGTTCGACATTGCCGAAGCCCTGCCCGCTGTAGGCGCCGCCGGGCACGCTGATGACGGTCAGCACGCTGGTCTCGGTGGCCACCACGGAAAAGGAGACGGTCCACCAGGGCATGTGCCCTTCGCCGACGAAGTAGTCCTTCGCCGTCTTCTGCCGTCCGGCCAGTCGCAGTCCGATCCAGGCGATGGCGATCAGATAGACGACGATCACGACGAGGTCGAGTTGACGCACGCTCGCTCCTAAACAACAGCCGGCGGGATCACCGGCGTGGTGGGGACAGTGGGTGACGTCGTCCGGCGGACTCGGACGACGTGGGGTTCGTGCGGCACGGTGGCGTCCCGGGCCAGCAGGCGCGCGCCGTCCAGCGGGTCCCCGAGCGGGGGTCGCGGGTCCAGCGGTCGCGGGGAGGCCTCGAGCGCCGCGCGCAGCGGCGCCATGAGCGGTTCGCCGAGGCCGGTCAGCCCGCCGGTGACGGTGACGGGCAGGACCTCGCCGGTGATGCGGGCGGCGGCCGCGAGCACGGCCTCGCCCAGTGCGCCGGCGGCGTCCCGGACGATCTCCCCGGCGACGGGGTCGCCGGCCGCGGCCTCGTGGGCCACGTCCGGGGCGAAGGAGGCCGCGGTACGGGCGGGGTTGCCGCCGGCGGCCAGCGCGGCGGGCAGCGTGTCCGGGTCGCCGAAGCGCCGGATGGCGGCGGCCAGCAGCGCCGTGTCCTGGCCGCGGCCGTCGTGGGCGCGCAGGGCGGCCCGCAGGCCGGTCACCCCGATCCACGCGCCACTGCCCTCGTCGCCGAGCCAGGGGCCCCAGCCGTCGACGCGGGCGTACGAGCCGTCCTCGCCGATGCCGATGGCGACCGAGCCGGTGCCGATGGCCAGCACCACGCCCGTACGGCCGCCGAGGGCGCCCGCGTGGGCGGTGACGGCGTCGCTGGTGACGGCGACCTCGTCCGCGGGCAGGTCCTCGAGCAGCAGCCCGGCCAGGGCGCGGGCCGCCTCGGGGGCCGCGGCCGCTCCGGCGGCGCCGACGCAGACGGCGGCGAGCCGGCCGGGGGCGTGCTCCCGGATCAGCGGCAGGACGGCGGCGCGCACCGCGGCACGCGCCGCCTCGACACCGCCTTCGGCAGCGAGCCCGGGCGCCCCCGGGACCTCGTGGACGGGGCCGGCGGTGCCGTCCGTGCCGATGAGCACGGCACGGCAGCCCGTCTTCCCCAGGTCCACAGCCACTGCTGCTGTCATGCGGCACGCCCTCGTGTCGTACGGGATCCGGCACCTCGGGTGGTCACGGTCGGCGGTGACCGGCGCGGATCGCAGTGCAGCGAGTATCGGAAGGCAGACCTCCGTATGTCAATAAGTAACTTCACGAAATGCATCACGTAAATTTTTGACGCAGCCGACGGGGCGTGGTTACGCTGACGCCACCCACTCAGGAGGGAACCCGTCCATGACCTCCCAGGACCCGACCCGCACCTCCGCGCAACCGGCCCAGGAGACCGCCCCCGGCGGCGACATCCTGGCCCGCGTCCGCGCGGCCCTGCCCGGCCTGGCCCCCTCCGAGCGGCGGGTGGCCGAAACCGTCCTGGCAGATCCGGCACAGGCGGCGGAGCTGTCCATCAGCACCCTCGCCGAACGGGCCACCACCTCGGTCGCCACGGTCATGCGCTTCTGCCGGACGATGAAGCTGGGCAACTACCCCCAGCTGCGGCTCGCGCTGGCCGCGGCCGCCGCCCGCGAGCACGCCCTCGGCGGCGAGCGCCCGACACCGGGCACCGACATCAGCGCCACCGACACCCTCGAACAGATCGTCCACAAGATCGTCTACAACGAGGTCCGCGCCCTGGAGGACTCCGGGGCCGGACTGGACGTCGAGGCGCTCGGCCGGGCCGTCGACGCCGTCGCGGGCGCCCGGCGCGTGGACATCTTCGGCATCGGCGCCAGCGCCTTCGTCGGCCAGGACCTGCACCAGAAGCTGCACCGCATCGGCCACATGGCCTTCATCTGGACCGACCGCCACGCGGCCCTGACCGCCGCCGCCCTCCTCGGACCCGGCGACGTGGCCCTCGCCATCTCCCACTCCGGGGAGACCGAGGACACCGTCGAACCGCTCCAGGCGGCCGCCGAACGCGGCGCCACCACCATCGCCCTCACCAACGTCCCGGGCTCCACCCTCGCCGACAGCGCCGACATGGTCCTCGCGACCTGCGCCCGGGAGACTCCCTTCCGGTCCGGCGCCACCGTCAGCCGGATCGCCCAACTCGCGGTGATCGACTGCCTGTTCGTCGGCGTCGCCCAGCGCTCCTACGACGCGACGACCGCGGCGCTGCAGAAGACCTACGGGGCCGTGCAACGCCGCAGGCGCCCCCAGCCCCAGCGCCGCACCCCGGCCGAAGACTGACCGCCGGCCCCGCACCACACCCCAGCACCACCGAAAGGACGACCGCGCCGTGGACCTCAGCACACTCGGCACCGAGACCCGCAACGAGCGGACCGCCGAACTGGACCGCATGCCGGTCTCCGAGCTCCTCACCGTGATGAACGCCGAGGACCAGACCGTCGCCCTCGCCGTCCGTGAGGCGCTTCCCGACATCGGCACCGCCGTCGAGGCCATCACCGAGTCGCTGCGCCGCGGCGGCCGCCTCATCTACCTCGGCGCCGGCACCAGCGGGCGCATCGGCCTGCTCGACGCCGTCGAGTGCCCGCCGACCTTCGGCACCGCGCCCGAGCAGGTCGTGGGCCTGCTCTCCGGTGGCCCCGGCGCCTTCATCGTGGCCGTCGAGGGTGCCGAGGACGAGCCCGCGCGGGCGATCGCCGACCTCGACGAGATCGGCGTCAGCGAGCGGGACACCGTCGTCGGTCTCGCCGCCAGCGGCCGCACCCCCTACGTCATCGGCGGCCTCAAGCACGCCGCGACGCGGGGCGCCGTCACCGTCTCCGTGGCCTGCAACAGCGACGCCCTCGTCAGCCGCTACGCGGACATCCCGATCGAGGTGCCCACCGGCCCGGAGATCCTCACCGGCTCCACCCGGCTCAAGGGCGGCACCGCCGAGAAGATGGTCTGCAACATGCTCTCCACCGCGTCGATGGTCCGCCTCGGCAAGGTCTACGGGAACCTCATGGTCGACGTGCGCGCCACCAACAACAAGCTGGTCGACCGCGCGCGGCGCATGGTCGTCCAGGCCACCGGCGCCGACCCCGACACCGCAGCCGAGGCCCTGAGCGCCGCGGGCGGCCACGCCAAGACCGCCATCGTGATGCTGCTCACCGGCACCGGGGCCGAGGAGGCCGCCCGGCGCATCGAGCAGGCCCGCGGCGACACCCGCACCGCCGCCGGCCAGGCCTGATCCCGAACCCCGTGGCGCGCCGTCGGGCACGACGGGCCACGTCCGCTCACGCGACGGGCGCCACTTCCGGAACGCCGGTAACGGCGCCGACCCGTGTAGGGCTCAGTCACCGGGGGAATCTGCCGCACACGGCGGCAGTTTCCCCCTGAGGAGGCGAGCCGCCCCACATTCGTCCATGAACGAGACGATCCCGACATGCACGCAGCGGAATCGGGGGGCACACACCGGGGCCCGGCGGCGCATCAGGGCGCGGTCATCTCCGTCGACCCCGACGGCCGTGTCGACGGCTGGAGCGCGGGAGCCGAGAGCATCCTCGGCTACCGCCGGGACGAGGTGATCGGCCGGCCCGCGCTGGACCTCGTCGACGCGGACGCGCGCCATGCCCTGGCGGCGGGTCTGGCCGACCGCCACTGGGAGAACCGGGCCGTGCTCCGGGACAGCGCGGGCCGCCGGGTCGAGGCGGACGTGCTGATCCGGCCGGCGTCCGCGGACGGCAGGTCCACCGTGTGGTTCGTCAGCGGGCCGGCCGATCCGGCGGCGGACGAGGACGGGGGCGGCACGGGCGGCGGCATCGTCGGCCTGCTGGAGCGGGCTTGGTCCCAGTCCTCCGCCGCCGTCGTCCTGTGGTCCCCCGGCCTGCACCTCCTGTGGGCCAACGAGCGCACGGTCCGGCTGTTCAACGCCGAGGTCGACCGGATGCGGGGACGCCGGCTCACGGAGATCCTCACCCCCGACAGCCAGCACTACGCCGTCGAGGAAGCGCTCCGCCGCGCCCGCGACACCGGCACGACGCAGTACGTCGTCACGCACGAGCAGGTGCCCGCCGAGAAGCGTCCCCACGAATGGGCGATCCACGTCGACCCCCTCCGGGACGAGGACGGCACCGTGGTGGCGCTCTGCTCCATGGCACGGGACAACTCCGCGGAATTCTGGGCCCGCCGGCGCCTGATCCTGCTCAACGACGCCCGCCGGAGCATCGGGCTCTCCCTCGACGTCGGCAGCACGGCCCAGGAGCTCACGGACCTCGCGGTGCCCGACCTCGCCGACGTCGCCATGGTGCATCTGCTGCCCCAGGCAATCGGCGCCGGCTCCGCGACCTCCCGCGACCCGGTCGAGGTCCGGCTCGCGGCCGCCAGCGGCCGCGAGTGGCCCCTCCCCCGGTCGGACCACCTCCACGGCACTCCGGGCACGCCCTCCTGGCACGTCGTCGACCGGCGCTCCCTGCCCGGGCGCGCCCTGTCCGAGCGCAGGGCCGTACGGGTCGATCTGCCCCACGAGGCCGCGATCTGGGCCGAACGCGAGGGCGGCTTCGACCGGGACGCGCGCGGTGGAGCCATCTGCGCCCCGCTGACCGCCCGGGGCAGCACCCTCGGGGTGGTGACGTTCCTGCGCCGCGGAACGCCGTTCGACACCGACGATCTGCTGCTCGCCGACGAACTCGCCGCCACGACCGCCATCTCGATCGACAACGCCCGCAACTACCAGCGCGAGCACAGTACGGCGCTGACGCTGCAGCAGAGCCTGCTGCCCAGGGAGCCGCCCGCCCAGAACGCGGTCGACGCCGCCTACGGCTACCGGCCCGCGGACCTCGCCGCGGGGGTGGGCGGCGACTGGTTCGACGTGATCCCGCTGTCCGGCGCGCGGGTCGCCCTGGTCATGGGCGACGTCGTGGGGCACGGGGTGCGGGCGGCCGCGACGATGGGCCGGCTGCGCTCGGTGGTGCGCACCCTCGCGGACGTCGACCTCCCACCCGAGGAACTGCTCACCGGCCTCGACGACATCGTGAACCGGCTGGACCGGGAGACACAGGCCAACGCCCCCGATCCGGAGGTCGGGGCGTCGCTCCTCTACGCGGTGTACGACCCCGTCACGCGCCGGTGCCGGATGGCACGGGCCGCCCATGTGGAACCCCTGCTGGTGCTGCCGGACGGCACGAGCCACCGGGTGGAGCTGCCGGAGGGACCGCCGCTGGGGCTGGGCGGGCTCCCCTTCGAGTCGGTCGAGACGACCCTGCCCGAGGACTGCATGCTCGTCCTGTTCACCGACGGGCTGGTCAAGTCGCGGCGGCAGGACCTCGACGAGGGGATCGCCAGGCTCCAGGCCGCCCTCGCCGCGACCACGTCCTCGATCACGGCGATCTGCGAGGACGTCATGGACGCCCTGCTGCCCGAGGGCGGCAGTGACGACGCCGCACTCCTCGTCGCCCGGCCCCGCGTGCTGGACGCGGCCGACGTCGCCCACTGGGACGTACCGGCCGATCCCGCCGCCGTCGGCGAGGTACGCGACCTGGCGAACGCCCAGCTCGCCGCCTGGGGCCTGGAGGACCGGGCCTTCGCCACCGAGGTCATCGTCAGCGAGCTGGTCACCAACGCCCTGCGGCACGGACGCGCCCCCATCCGTCTGCGGCTCATCAGGGACCGATCGCTGATCTGCGAGGTCACCGACGGCAGCAACGCCGCTCCCCACCTGCGCCGGGCGCGTACCTTCGACGAGGGCGGGCGCGGGCTCTTCCTGGTGGCGCAGCTGTCCTCCCGCTGGGGCAGCCGTCCCACGGAGTGCGGGAAGATCATCTGGGCCGAGCAGCAACTGGACCGGGCCGGCTGAGCCCGCGGTCCGCCCGGGCGGGCGCCGGCTAGCGGCCCGCGGACTCCGTCGCGCCCGCGGACCGCGGTGAGTCCAGCCATCCGGCGAGCACAGCCGCCTCGCTGTGGTCGACGTCCTTGGTGGCGGTGAGCAGGGTGACCTTGTCGTGGGCGGCGAGGTCCCGCAGGTGCTCGACGGCCGGCCGGTGATCGGCGTCCTCCAGTTCGGCGATGTACCGGTCGCGGAACTCGGGGAAGCGCTCGGTGTCGTGGTGGTACCAGTGACGCAGGTCGGCCGAGGGTGCGACGTCCCGGAGCCACTCGTCCAGGTGGGCCCGCTCCTTGCTCATGCCCCGGGGCCACAGCCGGTCGACGAGCACGCGCTTGCCCTCCTTCGGCGAGGCGTCCTCGTAGATCCGCCGGTAGCCGAAGCGTCCGGCCATGGGCGTCGCCGCCTTCCCGTGGTCGCCGTATCCCCGCGATCTTCACTCTATCGGCGGCCCGGCGGCGCGGCCCGTCCGAAAGGTCGCCGCCCGCCTGGGCCTCGGGCGTCCCGGACCCGGGACGGCGCGCTAGCGTGGTGGCATGCGCCACGTAGTGACCGAGGCCGACACCGCGACGACGGTGGGCAGCGGAGACGTACCCGTCCTGTCCACGCCGCAGTTGATCGCCTGGATGGAGGCGGAGACGGTGCACGCCGCGGCGCCCTTCACCGC
The DNA here is from genome assembly GCF_042742985.1 of Streptomyces sp. NPDC058864. Lineage (NCBI taxonomy): Bacteria > Bacillati > Actinomycetota > Actinomycetes > Kitasatosporales > Streptomycetaceae > Streptomyces > Streptomyces sp. NPDC058864. Next base: position 8,141 of record NZ_JBHYMQ010000111.1, read on the forward strand.
GGCCGGCCAGACGACGGTAGGGACGGCGCTGCGCGTCGAGCACGTGCGCGCCACACCGGTCGGCGGCAAGGTCGACGTCTCCGCGGACCCTCCGCCCTCCCCCGTGGGCCACCGGCTCACCTTCCGCGTACGGGCCGTGGACGACGCGGGCCGGCTCGTCGCGACCGGGGAGATCGACCGTGCCGTCGTCGACCGGGAGCGTTTCCTGGCCGCCGCGCTCAGCACGGGAGGCGGTCCGGGAACTCCTGCGCGGTGATCGCCGGGCCGCCCTCGAACGACACGACGGGAAGGCCGGGCCGCCCGGGGGCGCGGGGTCAGTGCTTGAAGACGTCCTTGGTGCTCTCCTTGGCACCCCGCATCTTCCCGCGCGTCTCCAGGGCGGCGCCCTTCGCGGCGAGCTTCTCCTTGTGCATCGCGTGGGCCGCCTTCCGCACGGTCTTCCCGACGACCTGCTCCATCTTCGCCTTGGTCTTCTCTCCGGCGCTCATCACGGCACCTCCACGACCTCTCACCGGCCGCGTGCCCGTCGGACGCAGGTCGAAACCGCTCCACCGTCAGGATTCGACGGCGGCGCTCGTCGCGAAGAGGGCCACGATGACCTGGGGGCTGGTGCGGGGGGACACGGCCGTCGGCAGGCTCAGCGAGTACGGCTGCGCGACATGCCGTTCTTCCCGCTCCGCTTCGCGGCGCGGCCCCTGACGGCTGGAGATACCCCGCCGCCGTCGAACCCCTGCGGGACCGCGACCTCGTTCTCGAGCAAGCGGAGGGCCGCGAAGCGTCACTGCGCGTTCCGGCCAAGGTTCCACCCGCACCTCTCGCTGTTCCGCGCCGGCCGGTGGCCCGATGCACCCGCCATTCACCCGCCCCATTCACCCGCCGTGAAATGGGACCGGCGGACTGCCCGCACGGCCCTGGACACCTGCCTCGACCTCGCTCACATACGGCAGGAGCCGAGCGTCACGCCGGTGGCCGGGTGAGTTTGGCGGCCACGGCGTCGAGGACCCATTCCAGGCCGGTCGCGAAGGATGTCTCGGCGTCCACGTCCGTGCCGTCGTGCACGGCCTTGGCCAGCGACGGGAAGCGGCCCGTGGCCAGCATCCTGGTCACACGCGGGCCGTGAGCGCGCTGCCAGTCGCTCTTGGACAGCCCCGTGGCGCGCTCCGCCCGCAGGTTCGCGACCTCGCGCCTGATCGCGCCGGTCCAGTAGGCGCTGACCGTCTCCACGGCCCGCATGACGGTGTCGATGTCGGCGAGGCCGTCGAGGCTGGTCAGCGTGGCCTCGGTCAAGGCGAGGCCGTTCGGGCCCAGGGACGGGCGGCCGCCGAGCAGGTCGGCCAGCCATTCATGGCGGAGGGCGGCCTGCCTGGTGCGGTGGGCGAGGGCGCGTAGCGCCTCCCGCCAGTCGCCCGGATGTTCCTCGGGGAGGATCTCACCCTGGACCTCGTCCACCATGAGGTCGAACAGCTCCTCCTTGGTGGAGATGAATCCATACAGCCGCATGGGGCCGGCGTTCAGCCGGGCGGCGACCTTGCGCACCGACACCGCTTCCAGCCCGCCCTCGTCGGCCAGCGCGACGGCGGCGGCGACGATCCGCTCCCGGTCGAGAGGCACGGGGCGAGTCGGCGGCTCCGGCCGGTCCCAGACAGTCATGCGCCCATCGTACGGTTGCGATGCACCGTACTGAGAAAATACAGTGTATCGACATGAGACATCGCATCGCCGTGGTCGGCAGTGGCCCTGGCGGCCTCACCTTCGCCCTTGTCCTGCAGCGCCTTGACCACCCCGTCACCGTCCTCGAACGCGATCCCGGCCCCGACGCCCGCCCTCCGGGCGGCACGCTGGACCTGCACGAAGGGCTGGGCCAGCTCGCGCTGGACAAGGCGGGGCTGCTGGCGGAGTTCCAGGCGCTGTCCCGCCCGGAGGGTCAGGCCATGCGCATCCTGGACACGGACGGGACCGTTCTGCGCGACTGGCGCCCCCGCCCGGACGACCGGGCCAATCCCGAGATCGACCGCCGGCACCTCCGCGACCTGCTGCTCGGCCCTCTCGACGTCCAGTGGGGCCGGGGCGTGACACAGGTGGTGCCGGGGACCCGGGACGGCGTACTCGTCCACTTCGCGGACGGGCGGCAGGAGACGTTCGACCTCGTGGTCGGCGCGGACGGCGCCTGGTCCCGGACCCGCCCGGCAGTCTCGCCGGTGACGCCGCACTACACCGGGGTCACCACGGTCGAGACCTCGCTGGACGACGTCGACACCCGCCACCCCGACCTCGCCCGGATGATCGGCGACGGCTCCGTGGCCGTGTACGGCGTGAACCGGAAGCTCGTCGCCCAGCGCAACAGCGGCGGCCATGTCAAGGTGTACGCCCAGTTCCGCGCGCCGCTGGACTGGCACGCGAACCTGGACCTGGCCGACGCCGAGGCCGTGCGATCGAGTCTGCTGGCCCTGTTCGACGGCTGGGCCGCTCCCGTCCTCGACCTCCTCCACCACGGCGCCGCCTTCGCCCACCGCCCGCTCTACGTCCTGCCCGTGTCCCACACCTGGACCCACGTCCCCGGTGTGACGCTCCTGGGCGACGCCGCCCATCTGATGCCCCCGCTGGGGGCGGGCGCGAACCTCGCGATGCTGGAGGGCGCCGAACTCGCCGAGTCCATCGCCACCGGCACCGGAGATCCGGACGACGCCGTCCGCGCCTTCGAGGAACGGATGTGGGCTCGGGCCGGCCGATGGGCGAAGATCACGACGGCCGGCCTCGAACGCCTGGTGAGCCCGGACCCCACCGCGGCCCTCGCCCTCTTCGACCAAGTCCAGCCGTCCTGACTGCCCGGCGGAGAGTCCGTACGTTCGCCTGACGCCGGTTTGCCGGAAGGGACCACGGCGGTGCCGTACCGTTCCGTGAAGCCGTGGCGAGCTGTTCGGACCGGCGCTTCCCGCACATCGACGGAAGGCGGGCCCGGCCGCGCCACCAAGCCGGCCCGCCGGCGCATGGGGGCGGGGTCGGCAACGGCTCCACCGGGTCAGAGCAGTGACGCGGTCACCTCGGCGAGCCGGCGGCGGTACTCCGCGTCGTGGGCCTCGGCGATCGCCCGGGCCTCCTTCTCGCCCTCGAAGTACCGCCCGGTGACACCCGCGAGCGCGGGCGCGTCGACCAGGCGCCGGGTGGCCACGACGCCCTGCTCCAGGGAGTCGACCACGTCCATCCCCGAACGCCGGGACATGGCGGTGGGCATGAAGGTCGCCGGGTGGACGGCGTTGACGGTGATGCCGGTGCCGGAGAGTTCGTCGGCGAGGTCGAGGCTGTGGCAGATGAGGGCCAGCTTGGAGCGGCAGTAGGCGGCTACGTCGGTGTATCCGCGGGTGAGTTCGGGGTCGTCGAGGTCGAGCGGCTGCTGGCCGATGGAGGCGACGTTGACGATCCGGGAAGCCGCCGCGCGGTGGAGCAGCGGGAGGAGTTCCCGGGTCAGGACCACCGGTGCCAGGTAGTTGACGGCGAGGCGCAGTTCGTGTCCGTCGGCGGACGTCTCGCGCCGGGTGCCCTCCGCGTGGAAGCCGACGCCGGCGTTGTTGACGAGCACGTCCAGCCGGTCGTGCCGGGCGGCGACGGCGGCCGCCAGGCGCCGGACCTCGGCGAGGGAGGAGAGGTCGGCCCGGTGGGGTTCCCCGCCGGTGGCCGCGGCGACCTCGGCGAGGCGCTCGGGGTCGCGGCCGTGCAGCAGCAGGGTGTGGCCCCCGGTGGCGGCGAGGTCCTCCGCGAGGGCGCGGCCGAGCCCGTCGGACGCGCCGGTGATGAGGATCGTGGCCATGTGTCGTTCACCTTTCGGGTGGAGCGAAACGCCGGGTGGACCGGCGGTGGAACGTCCCGACCCTAGATCGCACACCCATCAGCCAACCAATAGGATGCCCGACATGGCTCATCAGAATGCCGATGGGAACTCCGCCGGTACCGGCGCCCCGCTGGATCTGGCGCTGCTGCGTACGTTCCTCGCCGTGTACCGGGCCCGTTCACTGACCACGGCCGCCCGGACGTTGCGCATCTCGCAGCCCACCGTGACCGCGCAGGTGCGTGCCCTGGAGCGGCAGCTCGACCGGCAGCTCTTCGAACGGCTGCCGCGCGGTGTGGCCGCCACCTCCGTGGCCGACGAACTGGCCGGGCGGATCGCGGGCCCGCTGGACGCGCTGGCCGAGGTCGCCGGCCGCGGCCGGCCGGGCCCCGAGGCGCCCCCGGAACCGGTGCACCTGGCGGGGCCCGCGGAGATGCTGTCGGTCAGGGCGCTGCCCGTCCTCGCGCCGCTTGCGGCCCGCGGCGTGCTGCTGCGCGTCACCACCGGCCTCGCCGAGGACCTGCTCGAAGGTCTGCACGGCGGCCGCTTCGACCTCGTCCTGTCGGCGGTGCGGCCGCGCGGCCGTTCCCTGGCCGCGGTCCCGCTGATGGACGAGGAGTTCGTGCTGGTGACGGCGCCGGGATGGGCAGCCGGGATCGGCCCGCTCACCTGCGACGACCCGAGCCCGCTCAGCGCGGTCCCGCTGGTGGCGTACGCCGAGGACCTGCCGATCCTGCGCCGCTACTGGCGCCACGTCTTCCGTACCCGTCTCAGCGCCCGGCCCGGCGTCGTCGTGCCGGACCTGCGCGGGGTGCTCGCCGCCGTCGTCGCGGGCGCGGGCGCGACGGTGCTCCCGCGTTACCTGTGCGAGGCGGAGCTTGCGTCCGGCGCGCTGGTGGAGTTGCTGACACCGGAGGATCCACCGATCAACACCGGCTTCCTGGTCGCGCGGTCGGGCGCGCCCGACCGCGCGCCGGTCACCGCCGTGCGCGAACGTCTGCTCGCGGCGGCCCGCGACTGGTGAAGCCCGACGTCCGTGTCCGGCACATTGCTTGACGTCATGTCAGCACCCGGTCGGGAAGCGGATCCGCCATGAGCACCACGCGGCCGACCGTGGGGTCGAACCCGAGCACGGGGTTGCCGTGGTCGCCCTCGGGCGACATCAGCACCGGCTTGCCGAGCCGGCGGCCGATGGCACGCAGGAAGGCGCACAGGACGTCCACGCCGCTCTGGCCCTGCAACTCGCGCAGGTCGACGTCGAAGTCGATCTCGTCGGCCGAGAGCACCCGGAAGATCGCCGACACGCCCGGAACCGGTGAGACGCGCAACGTCGCGGTCTCCGCGCCCTCCTGACGTGCCAGTACCTCCACGGCCCGGGGCAGGGGCCCGGCGACGCCTCCCGCCTCGTACGTCCACGCCCATCCGCGCGACCGGGCGAGATCGAACACCGACTGCCAGTCGTCGGCGGTGGTGCCGGGCACGCACACGTCCGGAAGGGCCCCCATCAGGTCGGGGTCGAAGAAGTCGTGGACGTCGTCCCACAGCAGATCCGGCACCGCACCATGCTGCCCGCCGACGCCTCCCCGGCGCACCCTCGATTCGCCATGTGCGCGAACTCCCGGTCATAGCGGGTCTTGTCGTCACACGAGGGCGTTCGGGCGGCCCCGCGATGACACAACTGTGCCATGGCACAAGAGCGACGCCTCGAGGCCCTTGAGCGGGGACATGGCCACCTCGAAGATCAATGGCCGTCCACGCTTCACATGGCTTGAGGAGTTTCCTTGCCCACGGTTCACATACCCCGGCCCAGGCCCGGGGCGATCGCGCTCGGCGTGGTCGCCGCCCTGGCACTCGGGGTCATACCGGCCACGGCCGCCGTATCCGCGGACCACGCCGGTCGCGGGCCCGCCGACGGCGCCGCACAACGGTCGCCCGGCACCGGCGGCACGCACACCGTCACCCTCATCACCGGCGACAAGGTGACGATCGGCACCGCCCCCGACGGGACCGTCATCCGGTCCTTCGAGGGCGCCGACGGCACCACCACCGGTTTCCACCGGGCGGTCGTCGACGGGGCCACCTACGTCTACCCCGACGCCGTCCTGCCCTACGTCAGCGCCGGCAAGCTCGACAAGCAGCTGTTCAACGTGACGCAGCTGATCGCCGACGGCTACGACGACGCCCACTCCTCCGGGCTGCCGCTCATCGTGCGCTACACCGACGCCGCGGCCAAGTCCCGCACCCTGCCGAAGATGGCGGGTTCGACCGGTGGTGTCCGCCGGCTGGACAGCATCCAGGGCGCGGCCCTCGCGCAGAACCGCAAGCAGGCCCCGGCGTTCTGGTCGGCGCTGACCGGGGGCGCCGGTGCGGCGGCCCGGTCGGCGAAGCCGGCGTTCGCGGGCGGTGTCGCCAAGGTCTGGCTCGACGGCAAGGTGAAGGCCGACCTGGCCGACTCGACCGCGCAGATCGGCGCGGACAAGGTCTGGGCGGAGGGCAACACCGGCGAGGGCGTCAAGGTCGCGGTGCTCGACACCGGAGTCGACGCCGAGCACCCCGACCTCGCCGACCGGATCGACACCAGCGCCAGCTTCATCCCGGACGAGCCGGACACCCTCGACTACCAGGGGCACGGCACCCACGTCGCCTCGACGATCGCGGGCACCGGCAGCGCGTCGGACGGCAAGGAGCGGGGCGTCGCCCCCGGTGTCCGCCTGGACGTCGGCAAGGTGCTCAACAGTGAGGGCAGCGGCCAGGAGTCCTGGATCATCGCGGGCATGGAATGGGCCGCCCGGGACCAGAAGGCCAGGATCATCAGCATGAGCCTGGGCGGCGGCGGCGACCACACCGACCCCATGAGCCAGGCGGTCGACCGGCTCAGCAGCGAGACCGGCGCGCTGTTCGTCATCGCGGCGGGCAACAGCGGTCCGCACACCATCGGCAGCCCCGGTGCCGCGGACTCCGCGCTGACCGTCGGTGCCGTGGACTCCGCGGACCGGCTCGCCGACTTCTCCAGCACCGGTCCGCGTGACGGCGACGCCGGGCTGAAGCCCGAGATCACCGCGCCCGGCGTCGACATCCTGGCGGCCCGCTCCCACTACAAGCGGGGCTCGGGCTACTACACCACCATGAGCGGCACCTCGATGGCGACCCCTCACGTCGCCGGCGCCGCCGCGCTGCTGGCCGCCGCCCACCCGGACTGGACCGGCCCGCAGTTGAAGGAGGCGCTGGTCAGCAGCTCCAAGGCGACCCCCTCGTACTCCCCGTACGAGGCGGGCGCCGGGCGGCTGGACGCGCCGGCGGCCGTGCACACCTCGGTCTTCGCGACCGTCAGCGCCTTCTCCGGTTTCCACGCCTGGCCGCAGACGCCGGGGGAGACCGACGTCCGGAAGGTGACGTACACCAACACCGGCGACGCGGCGGTCGGCCTGGACCTGGCCATCGACTCGAAGGCCCCGGCAGGGCTGTTCACGCTCTCCGAGGACAAGGTCACCGTCCCGGCGCACGGCACGGCCTCGGTCTCCCTGACCGCGGACCTGGACCGGCTGCCGCTCGACCAGTCGGTCAGCGGCATGATCACCGGCACGGACGGCACCGGAACGGTCCGGGCCAAGACCCTGATCGGCGCCGCCAAGGAGGGCCGCCGGCAGACCCTGACCATCACCGCCAAGGACCGCTCGGGCAAGCCGATGGCCGGCCGCGTCATGCTCACCGCCGAGGGCCTCTTCACGACGATCGACCTCGACGAGTCCGGCACCGGCACGGCGCGGCTGCCCGTCGGCACCTACAGCGGCTGGCTCACCGCGGACGTGCAGGGCGCCAACGGCCCGCACTCGCTCGGCATGGCGCTGCTCGCCTTCAACGACGTGCGGCTGGACGAGGACCGGTCCGTCACCCTCGACGGCCGCAAGATGCGTCAGATCCTGGCGCGTGCCCCGCAGCAGACCACCCCCGTCGCGCCGCGCCTGGACGTCCACCGGTCCTTCGGCAACAGCCTGGTCGAGTCGTCCATGCTGCCCAACGAGACCTACGACAGCATCTGGGCGCTCCCGACCGGCAAGAAGGTCACCGACGGCGAGTTCGAGTTCGGTGCCCGCTTCCGGCTGGAGCAGCCTGCGCTGACCATGGGCACGGCGACAAAGAGCTACGCCGACCCGCTGGTCAAGCGCGGCTCCAAGCCGCTGCCCGCGGGCACGCGGACGCTCACGGCCGTCTACGCCGGTGCGGGCACGGCCGCGGAGCTGGCCCGCACGAACGTGCGCGGCAAGGCCGTGGTGGTCCACGGCGACAACCCGGACGGAATCCAGGCGCAGGCGGAGGCCGCCGCGAAGGCGGGCGCGCAGGTGCTCGTCGTCGTCAATGACGGCATCGGCCGGCTCCAGCCCTGGGACGAGGGCCCCTGGAGCCCGGAGAGCCCGGCGCCGCTGACGGTGGCGACCCTCAACGCCGACCAGGGCGCCGACCTCATCGGAGCGCTCGGGCACGGCACGGTGAGGCTGAAGGTCACCTCGAACCCCACGACCGACTACCTCTACGACGTGGTGCACCACTGGACCGGTGCCGTCCCGGCGGACCCGACCTGGCGCGTCTCACAGCGCGACCTGGGCAAGGTGGACGTCTCGTTCCGCAACCACCGTCAGGGCAAGGCGATGGAGTTCCGCCCCGACGTCTGGCAGGGCTGGGTGGTCGGCAACCAGCTCACGGCTCCCGCCCAGGGCGACCGGACCGACTGGGTCACCGCCGACGCCAGTTGGCTGGACGACGCCTTCATCGCGGGCGAGACGGGGCAGCACGCGATGGACGTCCTGCGCTACCCGGCCGGGAGGACGGCCGAGGTCAGCTGGTTCGGGCCGATCCAGCGCCCCCGGATGGGTCCCATCGGCTACCAGCCGGTCCGCTACCTCGACGGCGTCTACATCCCCGCACCCGGCTGGGGCGACTCCGGCTCCGGCCACGTCGGCGAGGCCTACGGCAACTACGACGTCAAGGACTGGATGTCGCTCTACCAGGGCGACCGGCAGCTCAACTGGGGCAACGCCGAGTACCTGCCGATCACCGGGCTCGCCCCCGAGCGGCTGCCCTACCGGCTGGTCGTCGACAACGACCGGGCGGACTGGACCCACCCGTACTCGACGCACACCCTGACCGAGTGGAACTTCACCTCCGCGGCCACCGGCAGCGAGTCGGCGGTGTCCCTGCCGCTGATCCAGCTCGACTACGGGGTGGACACCGACAAGGGGGGCCGGGCGGACCGGCACGCCAAGCTGACGGTGACCGCCTCGCACCTGCCCGGTACGACCGCCGCCATCGGGAAGCCCTCGCTCGAGGTCTCCTACGACGACGGGAAGACCTGGCAGCGGGCCGGCCTGGACCGCAGCGGTGACGGCTGGCGCACGGCCCTGCGTGCCCCGAAGTCCGCGGGCTTCGCCACGCTGCGGGTCACCGCGCGGGACGACGAGGGCAACACCGTCTCGCAGACGATCACCCGGGCGTTCGGCCTGCGCTGACCCCCGGCGAACCACCCGGTGGGCGGGCACCCCACCCACACGCCCCCCCACCCCCCGGTAGCGGCGAGCAACCTGCCCC
>NZ_JBHYMQ010000112.1:0-16117 GCF_042742985.1 Streptomyces sp. NPDC058864
GGCGGGGGAAGCCGTGCTTCCCCCGCCCCACCGCCCGCTCCGCACACGGTCCCCGCACCGTGGCCCTCCGCAGGCCGACGGCCAATTTCCCGCAAAGCATTGTTCAATCCTGCGGCTGAATTGCATACCGAAATCTGTATTCTTGGCACTGTGCAAAGAACTCAGCCGACAGGGGGGCTCATGCGCGAGACACGTACCGCGGCCGCCGTCGTCCGGGTCACCCGGCCGGCACCATTGCGGCAGGCCGTCTACGAGGCCCTGATCGAACTGATCATCAACGGCGCCCTCAGACCGGGACAGCACCTGGTCGAGGCCGAACTCGCCGACCACCTCGGCGTCAGCCGCCAGCCGGTGCGCGAGGCCCTGCAACGTCTGCAGACCGACGGCTGGGTCGACCTGCGCCCCGCGCAGGGCGCCTTCGTCCACGCCCCCACGCAGGAGGAGGCCACCCAACTCCTCAGCGTCCGCGCCGTGCTGGAGACCCACTCCGCGCACGGCGCCGCCCGGCACGCGACGGACGCGGACGTGGCCAGACTCTGGGAGCTGCAGGACGCCGGAATCGCCGCCCTGGCCGCGGACGACGCCCGGGGCATCGTCGAGGCCAACGCCGCGCTGCACGGCTTCATCACCGAACTGTCCCGCAACCAGGTCCTCGCCGAGCTGATCCTCCAGGTCGACCGGCGGGTGCGCTGGTACTACATGCCCATCGCGCGGCCCCGCGGCCGGGACGCCTGGAACGAGCACGCCACCATCATCGAGGCCATCGCCCTGGGCGACGCGGACCGAGCCGAGGAACTGATGCGCCGCCACACCCGGAACACCACCGACTTCTACTGCCGGCAGATCGCCGCCGCCGTCGACGCCGGGCGCGCCTGAGGGCCCTCGGGAACGCCGGACGGCCCGGGGGCAGGGGGGGCACCCGGGCCGTCGTCGAGGGGGAGGAACAGTCGGCGGAAGGAACGTCGTACGGGGGAGGAAGCGGCGGTGGAGAGGCGGGCGGGGCCGAACGGAGCAGGGGGCGCACCCCACCGCTCGGCCCCGCCTCCGTGCCGCGGGCACCCGGTCCGGGACTGCCGCCGCCCCGGTCCGGGCCCTTGCGCCCGCGCACGATGGAGGGGGGCTCCTGGCGGAGCCCCGGTACCGCAACCGTCAGGTGGTCGCCTCGGCGGGGGAGGCGGTGAGGCTGCCCACCTGGGCCACGGGGCTCCCGTCACCGCTCCGGCGGGGGGCGCCGGGCTGCCGCAGGAACACCGTGATCAGCGCGGAGAGGAAGGCGATGCCACCGGCCAGGCAGTAGGCACCGGTGTACCCCCAGGCGGCGACCACTCCGGCGGCCACACCACCGCCGCCGACCCCGCCCACCAGCTTGGCGCTGTAGACCAGCCCGTAGTTCGACGCGTTGTTGTTCTCGCCGAAGTAGTCCGGCGTGAGCGAGGCGAACAGCGGGTAGAACGCCCCGCCGCCGAAGCCGTTGAGGAACGCGAAGAACAGGAACAGCGGTTCGTTGTGCGCCTGACCCGACCACAGGACGCCGAACTGCGCCAGCCCCGCCACCACCAGGACCAGGCCCAGCGTCTGACGCCGGCCCAGGTAGTCCGAGAGCCAGCCCACGATGGCCCGGCCGACGCCGTTGACCACGGCGAGCACACCCGCCGAGGAGGCCGCGACCAGCGGCCCGAAGCCGAGGCTCTTGGCGAACGGGACCTGGAAGTTGATCCCGAACAGCGACACGCCGCCGATGCAGACCAGGGCGAACCACATCAACGGCAGCTGCCCGGTCCTGATCGCCTCCATCGGGGTGAACTGGCCCTTGGCCGGCGGGTTCTTGGCCAGTCGCTTGGCGACCCGCCGCGCGTCCTCGGTCACACCCCGGTTCAGCGGGTCGACGTCGTGCGGCCACCAGCTCTTCGGCGGGTCGCGGAAGAACATCCCGCAGAAGGCGACGATCAGCACCATGCCCAGCGCGATCAGGTCGAGGACCATCCGGTAGTTGGACGGGTGGAACCAGTAGTTGAAGACGAAGATGAGCGGCAGGGTTCCGTAGGCGAAGCCGCCGTTGACGAACCCGGTGCGCGCGCCCTTGTTGTCGGGGTACCACTTGCCGACCATGTTGATGCAGGTCGCGTACACCAGGCCGGCGCCCGTGCCGCCCAGCACCGAGTAACCGGCGATCACCACGTAGGGGTTGCTGAGGTGCGAGAGCGACAGGAAGCCCAGACCGGAGAAGACCGCTCCGGCGAGCATCGCCGTCCTGGCCGGCAGGACCCCGGTCTCCCGCAGGCGTCCCGCCGGAAACGCGACGCCCGCCTGGAAGACCGCCCAGACGCTGGCGATCCAGAACGTCTGCGTGAGGGTCCATCCATGGGCGTGTTCGAGCACCGCCTCCGCGGAGCTGTAGCCGTACTCGTAGACGCTGACGCCCATCATCGCGATCCACGGGAGCCAGACCATCCAGGCCCGGGGCCTCCCGAGGAGGGCCCGGTCGGTCTCCCCGACCCGGTAGACGCGGCCGTTCGCGTCACTGACCTCCCGGTACTGCCCGGGAGCCACATGCGGCGTTGCTGACATCGGTGCCTTCCCTTGCGTGAAAAGAACCTGGCGTGCGCCCCCTGGGCCTTTCTCTTCATGCGGAGGGGTGGAGCGGACCATCCCTGCGGCTCGGCCCGGCATGGCCGGGCCCGGTGGTACGTCGTCCGGGCAGCTGAGGTCCAGGGCGGCAACCCGGACCGTGACAGCGCGCAGGCGGGTGACACGGTGGTGCGACCCCGGGCATGGCGATTCGGCCGTGCTCAGGGAGTGTTGAGACAGACATTCAGCTGGTCAGCGCGATTCTCCATATTGGAGATTGCATACGGTATGGATCTGCGAATCGGGATGTCCAGGGGACGCCGGGAAGATTGACCAGTGCATTACCAACCGGTGGAGCCCGCTCCGCGCCCGTCCGGACGGTCGACTCACGCCGCCCCGCGGCGCGTTGCCCCAGGTCAGAGACGCAACTCCGATGACCCGCAAGATGGTTGCCCGGGGCACCCGATGCCCCCGCGCCGCCGGGCGGACAGCGCGCGGGTAAAGGGCGGGTAACGAGGGCGGCACCGCCGCACAGAGGAGGGCCGGGCCGCCCCTCGGCCGCCCGGCCCTCCCCCGACCGCCGCCGCTACGCGCTCAGGCGGCCGAACTTCCGTACCGCCAGCGGCAGGAAGACCGCCAGCAGGGCCAGCGGCCAGGCCACGGCGGCCCAGACGTGACCGGGCTCGCCTCCGGGACCGCCGAGCAGGTCGCGTACCGCCGTCGCCGTCTGGGACATCGGGTTCCACTGGACCGCCGTGCCCAGCCAGCCGGGCATGGACTGCGGGGCGGCGAAGGCGTTGGAGAGGAAGCCGACCGGCCAGACCAGGATCTGCACGGCCTGCACCAGCTCCGGTTTCCCGGCCACGAGCGCCAGATGGATGCCGATCCACAGCATCGCGAAGCGGAAAAGCAGCAGGAGGCCGACCGCACCGAGGAAGGCCGCGGCCCCGCCGTGCGTACGCCAGCCGAGCGCACGGCCGACGCCGAGCAGGACGGCCAGCCCGGCGGCGGACTGGAGCATGTCCGCGGCCGAACGGCTGGCCAGGACCGCGCCGTTGGCCATCGGCATCGAGCGGAAGCGGTCGATCACCCCCTTGTTGAGGTCCTGGGTGACGGCGAGCATCGTGCCCTCCAGGCCGAAGGCCATGGTGAGCGCCAGCATGCCGGGGACGAGGTAGCCGAGGTAGTCGCCCGTCACTCCGCGACCACCGCCGACGAGGTAGCCGAACATCAGCAGCAGCATCACCGGGAAGACGAGGCCGACCAGCACCTGGACCGGCTGCCGGGCCCAGTGGGCGAGTTCGCGCCGGGTCATGGTCCAGCAGTCGGCGAGGACGTACGATCCCCACGCGCGCCGGACCGGGCCCCGGGCGGGGTACGTGGCGCTCACACGGCCTCCTTCGTGCGCTGGTTCTCCGCGGTGAGGTGCAGGAACACCTCGTCGAGGGTGGGGCGGCGCAGGGCGATGTCCTCCGCCTCGATGCCGGCCGACTCCAGGCCGCGGACGACCGCGGTCAGCGCCGCCATGCGGTCGGCGACCGGGGCGCCGACCAGCCGCCGGTCGGCGTCCACGGACACCTCGCCCGCGCCCGCTCCCACCCCCGCGGACAGCAGGGCCGCGGCCGCGGCCAGTTGACCGGCGTCGCGCAGGACCACGTCGATGCGGTCTCCCCCCGTCCGGGCCTTGAGTTCGTCGGCCGTGCCCTCGGCGACCACCCGGCCGCGGTCCACGACCGAGATGCGGTCGGCGAGTTGGTCGGCCTCCTCCAGGTACTGGGTGGTCAGCAGGACCGTCGTACCGCCTTCGGCCAGGGAGCGGACGGAGGCCCACACCTCGGCCCGGCCGCGGGGGTCGAGCCCGGTCGTCGGCTCGTCGAGGAAGAGCACCTCGGGGTCGGTGACGAGGGACGCGGCGAGGCCGAGGCGGCGCCGCATGCCGCCGCTGTACCTGCCGACCGCCTTGCGGCCGGTGTCCGCGAGGCCGAAGCGCAGGAGCAGCTCGTCGGCGCGCTCGCGCGCCCGGCGGGCGCCGAGATGGTGGAGCCGGCCGAACATCTCCAGGTTCTGGCGGCCGCCGAGCTGCTCGTCGAGGGCCGCGTGCTGCCCGAGCAGGCCGATGCGGGACCGCACCTGCGGGGCCCTGGTCAGGACGTCGTGCCCGGCCACCTCGACGCGGCCGCGGTCCGGCCGGAGCAGGGTGGACAGGATCCGGACCAGGGTCGTCTTGCCCGCGCCGTTCGGGCCGAGCACCCCGTGCACGGTGCCGCGCGCGACCAGCAGGTCGAGCCCGTCCAGCGCCGGTCTGCCGCGGTACTCCTTGCGTGCCCCTTCGACGGTGATCGCTGTGGCGGTCACGGCCACTCCTCTGCTGGATGGTCGCCTAGTCAAACTTGACTACTGGCGCAAAGTAGTCCGCGCGCCATCCATTCGTCAAATTTGATCAGTGAGCGTCGCCGGGATGTGGTTCCCCTGTGGCGTACGGGTTCTCCTCGCCCTGCGCGAGCACGCCGACGAACGGCTCGCCCTCCCCGGCGAAGGTGTACGCACCGCCCTCGATCCGCGCGATGAGCCCCCGGGTCCACGCGGCGTCGGAGTCGGCCGTGTGCACCCAGAGGTTCATGATCTCGCCGATGTGGCCGAGCTGACCGGGGCCGTCCTCGGGGACGTAGTGCTCGGTGACGGCGGTCCGCCACTCCTCGATCCTGCGGATCCGCTCCCGCAGCAGATCCAGCGCCTCGGCCCGGCGCAGGTCGACGATGAAGCCGATGGCCGCGGACTGGAGGTCCATCTTCTGGTCGTACGCGACCAGCGACTCGTGCAGCAGACGCAGGAACTCCTCGGTCCCCTTGTCCGTGATCTCGTACTCGGTGCGGGGCGGTCCGCCGGCCGTCGACGGGGCGGTCTCGTGGGCGTGCAGCAGTCCCTGCTTCGCCATCTGCTTCAGGGCGTGGTAGATCGAGCCGGGCTTGGCGTTGGACCACTCGTGCGCGCCCCAGTACTCCAGGTCGTTGCGCACCTGGTAGCCGTGGGCCCGCCCGTGCTGACGGACCGCGCCCAGCACGAGGAGACGGATCGCTGACATGCCGTCCAGATTAGGCGGACCGGCGCGGGGCCCCGCACCCGCCCCGCGCCCGCCCCCGCCCCCGTCCTCGTCCGGTCAGCCCGCGGGGTTGCGGCGGCCGCCCCGGCGGCCCTCGCCGCCGGCCGCCGTCCGGCGTCCGGAGCCGCGGGTCCCGGCGCCGGAACCGGTGCCGGTGGCCGCGCCCGGCGCACCCCGGCGGTCGGATCCCCGGCCGCCCGAGGTCCCCGTGCCGCCCGTCGCCGCGCGCGAACCCGCTCGGCGGGTCCCGCCGGCCGCTGCCGTCCCGGCCGCGGCCCGGCGGTCCGTGCCCCGGCCACCGGTCCCGGCGGCGGCACCCGTCGTCGTCCCCGCTCCGCCGCCACCGCGGCGACGGCGAGCGGGCCGCCCGCCGTTCTCGGTGCCGGTCCTGCGGTCCTCGCGGGATGCCTTCGGCGCGGCCGCCGGCTGGGGCACCTCGATGGTGACGGCGACGCCGGACGGCTCCCGGGCTCCAGTCAGCGTGGTCAGCTCCGCGGCGCTCGACGTGATGCGGGCCGTCCGGGGACGGATGCCCGCGTCCGACATGAGCCGCGTCACGTCCCGCTTCTGTTCGGGCAGGACCAGCGTGACCACCCTGCCGGAGCCGCCGGCGCGGGCCGTACGGCCGCCGCGGTGCAGGTAGTCCTTGTGGTCGGTGGGGGGATCGACGTTCACGACGAGGTCGAGGTCGTCGACGTGTATGCCGCGGGCCGCGACGTTCGTGGCGACGAGCGCCGTGACCTGGCCGTTCTTGAACTGCTCCAGGGTGCGGTTGCGCTGCGGCTGGGAGCGGCCGCCGTGCAGTGCCGCGGCGCGGACACCGACGGCCAGCAGCCGCTTGGCGAGCCGGTCGGCGGACCGCTTGGTGTCCAGGAAGAGGATGACCCGGCCGTCACGTGCCGCGATGCGCGTGGTGACGGCCTTCTTGTCGGTCTCGTCCAGGATGTGGAGCACGTGGTGCTCCATCGTGGTCACCGCCCCCGCGGACGGATCCACGGAGTGCACCACGGGGTCGGACAGGAACCGCTGCACCAGGCGGTCGATGTTGCCGTCCAGGGTGGCCGAGAAGAGCATCCGCTGCCCGTCGGGCCGCACGCGCTCGATCAGCCTGGTGATCTGCGGCAGGAAGCCCATGTCGGTCATCTGGTCGGCCTCGTCCAGCACCGTGATGCCGACGCTGCCGAGCACGCAGTCGCCGTGTTCGACCAGGTCGTTGAGCCTGCCCGGCGTGGCCACCAGCACCTCGACGCCGCGCCGGAGCGTGGCGGCCTGCTTGGCCATGGACAGCCCGCCGACCACGGTGGCCATGCGGAGGTTCACCGCCGTCGCGTACGGGGTCAGCGCGTCCGTCACCTGCTGGGCGAGCTCACGGGTGGGCACCAGCACGAGCGCGAGGGGCGCCTTGGGCTCGGCGCGCAGTCCCGCCGTACGGGCCAGCAGCGCCAGTCCGAAGGCGAGGGTCTTCCCGGAGCCGGTGCGGCCCCGTCCCAGCAGGTCGCGGCCCGCGAGCGAGTTGGGCAGCGTGGCGGCCTGGATGGGGAAGGGGGTGGTCACGCCCTGCGCGGTGAGGGTCTTCAGCAGCCCCGCGGGCATGTCGAGATCGGCGAATTCCTCGACGGCGGGAAGTGCGGGTGTCGTGCTTTCCGGCAACCGGAATTCCCTCGGCGGCGATGCGGAGGGGGCGGACGACGACGCGCGCCGATTCGTTTTCTGGGGCCTGCGGGACATGCGGTTCATTTGCCTTCCTGGAACAGCGCAAACCGGGGTCCGCACCACGATGGTGCGGACCCCGGTGAGCGGGTACGCGTCCGGCGATCAGGCGGGGACGATGTTCTCCGCCTGCGGGCCCTTCTGGCCCTGCGTGACGTCGAACGAGACCCGCTGGCCCTCCTGGAGCTCACGGAAGCCCTGGGACTGAATGTTCGAGTAGTGGGCGAAGACGTCGGGGCCGCCGCCGTCCTGCTCGATGAAGCCGAAACCCTTTTCGGCGTTGAACCACTTCACGGTTCCCTGTGCCATGACATTCTCCTTATTTAGGCAGAGGGCCCATCCGGAGACGCCGGAGAACAAATAATGCGCCTGCGGGAGTAGAATCCGTCAGGCGCACATAGGTCTTATGGGTACCACAACTGCATCACCTTCACCCTAGCACATGGCGGACCCGGCGCGACGGACCGGCGCCGGGGCCGGAGCGGGACAGGCCGGGCCGCCACTGCCGGTCACCAGGGGCTCACCGGGCAGCGGAAGGGGCGACGGGGCAGCGCGAAGCCTTCACCCGTCCGTGTTCCGGAGGCCCGGCACGCCCCGCGCACCCCGTCCTCGACCGCCGCGGGAGCGCTTTCCCACGCTCCCGCGGCTTCCGTGTCGTCAGCGCAGCAGTTTCACCGCCTCGACCACCAGGGGGTCCAGGCCGTCCGCACCGGCGTCGACGAAGTCGAACAGCCGGGTGCGCATGCGCGGGTCCCAGAACCTGCCGATGTGGCCCGCGACGGCCTCCGCCGCCCGGCCGTCCGGCAGGTGGACGAGGTTGGCCGCGATGTCGTTGGCCATCCGGCGCTCCGCCGGCACTGCGTCGGCCACCTCAGTCCACCACCGTCAGCAGCTGGTCCCGGTCCTGGCCCCGGTCGCGTTCCCCGTCCTCGGCGCGCCGCGGACGGGCGAGCCCCACCTGGACGGCGGTCACCTTGTACTCCGGGCAGTTGGTCGCCCAGTCGGAGTTCTCCGTGGTCACCACGTTGGCCCCGGTCACCGGGTGGTGGAACGTGGTGTAGACGACCCCGGGCGGCATGCGGTCGGAGATCTCGGCCTTCAGGGTCGTCTCCCCCACCCGGCTCGCCAGGGTCACCGTGTCGCCGTCCACGATGCCGCGGACCTCGGCGTCGTGGGGATGCAGCTCCAGCACGTCCTCCGGGTGCCAGGCGACGTTGCCGGTGCGCCGGGTCTGCGCCCCCACGTTGTACTGGCTGAGGATGCGTCCCGTGGTCAGGATCAGCGGGAAGCGCCGGGTGCTGCGCTCGGCGGTCGGCACGAAGGTAGTGACGACGAACCGGCCCTTGCCCCGCACGAACTCGTCCACGTGCATGATGGGCGTGCCCTCGGGGGCCGTCTCGTTGCACGGCCACTGGACGCTGCCCAGCTTGTCCAGCAGCTGGAAGGAAACACCGGTGAAGGTCGGCGTGACCTGGGCGATCTCGTCCATGATCTGACCGGGGTGGTCGTACGCCATGGGGTGGCCCATGGCGGTGGCGATCTCGGAGACGATCTGCCACTCGTGCTTGCCCGTCTTCGGCTTCATCACCGCGCGCACCCGGTTGATGCGGCGCTCGGCGTTGGTGAAGGTGCCGTCCTTCTCCAGGAAGGACGCGCCGGGCAGGAAGACGTGCGCGAACTTCGCCGTCTCGTTGAGGAACAGGTCCTGTACGACGACCAGTTCCATGGCCTCCAGCGCGGCGGTGACGTGCTTGAGGTTGGGATCGGACTGGGCGATGTCCTCGCCGTGCACGAACAGGCCGCGGAACGTCCCGTCGATGGCCGCGTCGAACATGTTCGGGATGCGCAGCCCGGGCTCGGCGAGGATCGTGCCGCCCCAGAGGTTCTCGAACACGGTGCGCACGGCGTCGTCGGAGACGTGCCGGTAGCCGGGCAGCTCGTGCGGGAACGAGCCCATGTCGCAGGAGCCCTGCACGTTGTTCTGGCCGCGCAGCGGGTTGACCCCGACACCGTCGCGGCCGATGTTGCCGCAGGCCATGGCGAGGTTGGCCATGCCCATCACCATAGTGGAGCCCTGGCTGTGCTCGGTGACGCCGAGACCGTAGTAGATGGCGCCGTTCGGGGCCTGCGCGTACAGCCGCGCCGCGGCGCGCAGTTCGGCGGCCGGCACGCCGGTCAGCTCCTCCGCGGCCTCCGGGCTGTTCTCCGGACGGGCGATGAACTCCGCCCACTCGTCGAAGTCCTCGCAGCGCTCGTCCACGAAGGCCCGGTCCACCAGCCCCTCGGTGACCACCACGTGCGCCATGGCGTTCACGACGGCCACGTTGGTGCTGGGCCGCAGCTGCAGGTGGTGCTCGGCCTGGATGTGCGGGGAGCGCACCAGGTCGATGCGGCGCGGGTCGACGACGATGAGCTTGGCGCCCTCGCGCAGCCGGCGCTTCATCCGCGAGGCGAACACCGGGTGTCCGTCCGTGGGGTTGGCGCCGATCACCATGATGACGTCGGCCTCGGCCACGGACCGGAAGTCCTGGGTGCCGGCCGACTCGCCGAAGGTCTGCTTGAGCCCGTACCCCGTCGGGGAGTGGCAGACCCGGGCGCAGGTGTCGACGTTGTTGTTGCCGAAGGCGGCGCGCACCATCTTCTGGACGACGTACACCTCCTCGTTCGTGCACCGGGAGGAGGTGATGGCGCCGATCGCGCCCGATCCGTACGTCTGCTGGAGCTCGCGCATCCGGCGGGCGACCGTGCCGATCGCCTCGTCCCACTCGACCTCGCGCCACGGATCGGTGATCTTCTCGCGCACCATGGGCTTGAGCACCCGGTCGGGGTGGGTCGCGTACCCGAAGGCGAAACGGCCCTTGACGCAGGAGTGACCCTCGTTGGCGCCGCCGTCCTTGTACGGCACCATGCGCACCAGCTCGTCGCCGCGCAGCTCGGCCTTGAAGGAGCAGCCGACGCCGCAGTACGCGCAGGTGGTGACCACCGAGCGGGTCGGCATGCCGAGCTCGACCACCGACTTCTCCTGGAGCGTGGAGGTCGGGCAGGCCTGCACGCACGCACCGCAGGAAACGCACTCGGAGTCCATGAAGGTCTCGCCGGCGCCCGGCGAGACCTTGGACTCAAAGCCGCGTCCCTCGATGGTGAGCGCGAAGGTGCCCTGGACCTCGCCGCAGGCGCGGACGCAGCGGGAACAGACGATGCACTTGGACGCGTCGAAGTCGAAGTAGGGGTTGGACGTGTCCTTCTCGGCGTCGAGGTGGTTCTCGCCCTCATAGCCGTAGCGGACCTGCCGCAGCCCCACCACGCCGGCCATGTCCTGCAGCTCGCAGTCGCCGTTGGCCGGGCAGGTGAGGCAGTCCAGCGGATGGTCGGATATGTAGAGCTCCATGACGCCCTGGCGGAGCTTCTCCACCTTGGGGGTCTGGGTGCTCACCTTCATCCCGTCGGCCACGGGCGTGGTGCAGGACGCCGGGGTGCCCCGGCGGCCGTCGATCTCCACCACGCACAGCCGGCAGGAGCCGAACGGCTCCAGGCTGTCGGTGGCGCAGAGCTTGGGGATGTCGATACCGGCGAGGGATGCGGCGCGCATCACCGACGTGCCCTCGGGCACGGTCACCGGCATGCCGTCCACTTCCACCGAGACCGTCGCCGGCCCGGGTCGCTCCGGTGTGCCGAAGTCGGGTTCCTTGAGGAGTGTCATGCCGTGCCCTCCGTCCTGCCTCCATGGGCGTGCGTGCGTGGGATCGCCCGGCCGGGGTCGCGGGCGAGGAAGTCGTCGGGGAAGTGCGCGATGGCGCTGCGCACGGGCATCGGTGTGAGCCCGCCCATCGCGCACAGGGAGCCGTCGGTCATCAGCTCGCACAGGTCCTCGAGCAGGGCCAGGTTCTCGTCCCGCTGCTGACCGGCCACGATCTTGTCGATCACCTCGACGCCGCGGACCGAGCCCACCCGGCAGGGCGTGCACTTGCCGCAGGACTCCTCGGCGCAGAACTCCATCGCGAAGCGGGCCTGGGCGGCCATGTCGACGCTCTCGTCGAACACGACGACACCGCCGTGGCCCAGCATGGCGCCCGCCTCGGCGAACGCCTCGTAGTCCATCGGCAGGTCGAACATCGAGGTCGGCAGGTAGGCGCCGAGCGGCCCGCCGACCTGCACCGTGCGGACCGGCCGCCCGGAGAAGGTGCCGCCGCCGTACTCCTCGACGAGTTCGCGCAGCGTGACGCCGAAGGCGGTCTCCACGATCCCGCCGCGGGCGATGTTTCCGCCGAGCTGGAAGACCTGGGTGCCGCGCGAGCGTTCCACGCCGAGTTCCTGGTACGCCTTCGCGCCCTCGGCGAGGATGACCGGGACGGTGGCGAGGGTGAGGACGTTGTTGACGACCGTCGGCTTGCCGAACAGGCCCTCGATCGCGGGGATCGGCGGCTTGGCGCGGACGGTGCCGCGCTTGCCCTCCAGGCTCTCCAGCATGGAGGTCTCCTCGCCGCAGATGTACGCCCCGGCGCCGACCCGGACGTGCAGCTCGAAGTCGAGCGGGGAGCCGAGGATGCCCTTGCCGAGCCAGCCCTGCTCGCGCGCGATGCCGATCGCCGCGCGCATCGTGGCCACCGCGTCGGGGTACTCGGAGCGGATGTAGAGGTAGCCCTCGCGCGCGCCCACGGCGTGGGCGGCGATCGTCATGCCCTCGATGAGCATGAAGGGGTCGCCCTCCATGACCATGCGGTCGGCGAAGGTGCCGCTGTCGCCCTCGTCGGCGTTGCAGCAGACGAACTTGAGTTCGTCGGCGCAGTCCAGGACGGTCTTCCACTTGATGCCGGCCGGGAAGCCGGCGCCGCCGCGGCCGCGCAGCCCGGAGTCGGTGACCTCGGTGACGACGTCGGCGGGGGCCATGCCCAGGGCCGTGCGCAGTCCGGCCAGGCCGCCGTGGCGCAGGTAGTCCTCCGGCGAGAGGGGGTCGGTCACCCCGATGCGGGAGAAGGTGACCCGGGTCTGCCGGGCCAGCCAGGGCAGTTCGTCGACGACGCCAAGACGCAGCGGGTGGTCGGCCCCCTCCAGCATGCCCGCGGCAAGCAGTCCCTCGACGTCCGAGGGGGCCACGGGGCCGTAGCCGACGCGGCCGGCCGGGGTGACCACCTCGACCAGCGGCTCCAGCCACAGCATGCCGCGGGAGCCGTTGCGCACCACCTCGACGGGCGCCTCCCGCTCCGCCGCGGAGCGCCGCAGCGCGTCCGCCACCTCGTCCGCGCCGACCGATCTGGCCGCCGAGTCACGCGGGACGTAGACCGTCACCGCGGAGTCGGAAGAGTTCTTCGTCATGCGACCGTCCCCTTGAGGATGGAGCCCAACCGGGCCGTGCCCACTCGTCCGTACAACCGGCCGTTCACCTCGACCGCGGGTCCCAGGGCGCAGTTGCCGAGGCAGAAGACCTGCTCGACGGTGACCGAGCCGTCGGGGGTCGTCTCCCCCACCGCCAGTCCCGCCTCCCTCGTGTAGCCCACCAGCGCGTCGGACCCGAGCGCCTGGCACGCCTCGGCGCGGCAGATGCGCACCGTGGTCCGTCCGGCCGGCTCGCGGCGGAAGTCGTGGTAGAAGGTCACCACTCCGTGGACGTCGGCCCTGGAGAGGTTGAACTCGTCGGCGAGCACGGGTATCGCCTCTTTCGGTACGCACCCCAACTCGGCCTGCAGGGCGTGCAGTACCGGCAGCAGCGCACCGCGCTGATCCCGGTGGCCGGCCACAACCGTCCGGACCACGTCTTCGACCGTCATGTCACTCCCGCCGATCGTCATTGACCACTCCGCCTTCGCCAGGTCAGGGAGTTCCAGCGCGGGATCGTCACAGAGCCGCTTCGCCTTCCCGACGGTGCCGGCAGTACACGGCGACGATACCGCATACAAACTTCTGCATACAGAATGCTGCAGCCAGGACTTTCCCAAGTCCCGGCCTCCGCGCGCATCGTGCCGCAACAGAAGGCATGTTGCATACCAAAACCTGTATACTGACCCGACCCGCTGCCGGCGACCCTCACGGCGGCCACCAGTCCAGAGCCGTCGGCCCACAGGCTCGGTGGCAGAACGGGGGAACCATGCGCGAGGCCCTGACGGCCGCGGCGACCCACCGGGTCGCCCGCCCCGCACCACTGCGCCAGGCCGTGTACGACGCCCTCATCGAACTCATCATCAGCGGCTCCCTGACGCCTGGTCAGCACCTGGTCGAGGCCGAACTCGCCGAGCACCTCGGGGTCTCCCGCCAGCCGGTACGCGAGGCCCTGCAGCGCCTGCAGACCGACGGATGGGTCGACCTGCGCCCGGCCCAGGGCGCCTTCGTCCACTCCCCCACCGAGGAGGAGGCCGCCCAACTGCTCGGCGTCCGCTCGGTGCTGGAGACCTACTCGGCCCGGCTCGCGGCCGAGAACGCCAAGCCCGAGGACGTCGAACGCCTCTGGGAGCTGCAGGAGGAAGGGGTCGCCGCGCTCGCCGCGGGCGACGTGGAGCGCCTGGTCGCGGCCAACACGGCGCTGCACTCCTTCATCACGTCCGTCGCCGCCAACGCCGTGCTGGCCGAGCTGATCTCGCAGGTGAGCCGGAAGGTCCGGTGGTACTACACCCCCATCGCCAAGCCCCGCGGCAAGGACGCATGGAACGAGCACGCCCAGCTCATCAGGGCCATCGCCAAGGGCGACACCGACCGCGCCGGCGAGATCATGCGCAAGCACACCGAACGCACCGGTGACTACCGCAAGGCGGTGGCGGCCGGGGCCACGGCGCTGAGCTGAGCCGCCCCGCCCACCGCCGAAGGGGCCGGTTCCGCGGCCGCCACCGACGGATGGACGGCCGCGGCGCCCACGGCGTCCCGCAGTTCGAGCAGCCACGGCAGCACCGTGCGCAGCACGACCTCGTGCCCCGCGCCGTCCTCGCCGAGCATCGCGTCGGCGGGGACGAGGACCGGGTCGGCGAGCACCGTCGAGGTGGCGCTGCCGTGCGGCCCCGTCCCGTCCGGCCGGGCGGGGACGAACAGGTCGGGCGCGTGCGCGGGCACCAGCCACAGGGTCAGCCCGCCCGCGGCGGTCAGCGGCGGCGACGACCAGACGTAGCTGTCGGCCTCCCCCGCCGCCACCACCTCGCGTTTGCGGGCGCTCAGGGCGACCACCTCGCCCGTGCGAGTGGCGGCCGTGCCTGCGGCACCGTCCGCGCCGTCCGCGCCGTCCGCCAGGGCGAGGCTGCTGAGGTGACGTCCGGCGGCTATCTCGCCGCGCACCCAGCGGCTTCCGCACGCCTCGATCACGGCGACCGCCGCGTAGTGCGACTGGAGCACGGCCGCGGTCACCGGGCAGCTCGCGGCGATCCGCGCGACGACCTCGGCGGCCTCGGCCGGACCCCGGCCACCGCCGCCCAGGTCGGCGGAGACCGTCAGCCCGAGCAGTCCCGCCTCGCCCAGGGCGGTCACCGCGCCGCGCGGGAACCTTCCCTCCCTGCCGGTCCGCTCGGCGCGGGGCGCGATGACGTCCCTCAGGACACGGGAGAAGGCGTTGCGGTACGACACGAGGTGACCCCCTCGGGAGCGGTTGCTGATCTGCCGTCGGGCAGCGGACGTGGGCAGGACGACGGACGGGGCGGCCGGGCACGCGGTGCGTGCGGGCCGGCCGCCCCGCCGGCGTGCGCGCGGACCAGCCGCCGGGAGCAGCCGTCCCGCGTCTCCCGGCAGGTTGCCGTCCGCCGGTCCGCGCGCAGGTCATGGAGGGGGCTTCGATGCCCCGGGGTGGCTCGGGTGGCTCAGGGCCGCGGCTCGATCTCCCGCAGCAGCCCGGTCGTGACGTCGAACACAAAGCCCCGGACGTCGTCGGTGTGGGGCAGGAACGGGGACGTGCGCACCCGTTGCATCGACTGCCGGACGTCCTGGTCGACGTCCTGGAAGGCCTCCACCGCCCACGCGGGACGCTGGCCGACCTCCAGCTCCAGCTCGTGCCGGAAGTCCTCGGTGAGGGTCTGCAGACCGCAGCCGGTGTGGTGGATCAGTATCACGCTGCGGGTCTTCAGGGCGCGCTGGCTGATGGTCAGCGACCGGATGGTGTCGTCGGTGACCACGCCGCCCGCGTTGCGGATCGTGTGGCAGTCGCCCAGCTCCAGCCCGAGGGCGGCGTGCAGGTCGATCCGGGCGTCCATGCAGGCCACCACGGCCACCTGGAGCACGGGCCGGGCGCCCATGCCCGGGTCGGTGAACCCGGCGGCGTACTTGCGGTTGGACTCCACGAGGCGGTCGATGACCGTCTCCTCGCCCGGGGCGCTGCTGCCGCCGGACTGTGCGGAACCGTACGTTGACGTCGACATGACTCCGGTGCGCTCCTTTTCTGGTGCGGCCCTCCACGTGCTCCGATCATCCACGTGAGGGGCCGGTCCGGGGTGGACCACGGCGGCTGCCGCCGCTCCCGGTTCCTCCCGGCGGTCGATAGACGGGGTGAATCAACCCAGGCCGGGCCGGAGGGCGCAGCGCCCCCGGTACGGCGGCGGGGTCCGTCGCGCCGACGGGCCGCGCTCCGGTCGCCGCCCGTACGGCGGCGGGTCGCACCGCCGGGTGGTGTCACTGGCGGCGGGACGGCGCGCGTGGTCCGCGGTCATGGTCAGATCACTCCTTGTGCCTTGAGCTCCGGCAACTCGTCTTCGTGGATGCCGAGTTCGGTGGTGTAGATGTCGTGGTTGTGTTCGCCGAGGAGGGGTGAGCGGTGGATGGTGGTGGGTGAGTCGG
>NZ_JBHYMQ010000113.1:0-16055 GCF_042742985.1 Streptomyces sp. NPDC058864
CGGTGGCCGTCTCTATATCCGGGCACTCACTCCGACGCCGGGACAAACACCCGGATCAGGTGGGGAACCCGTACACCACTTCCAAGGACGCAACCCCGTGCGTACGAGCGCACACAGGCCGTAACCCACTATGTGCTCGGGCAGCTCGACGTACCAAAACCCGAACCTGTCGCCGGCCTCCATCCCGGCATCGCAGTACGCCCGCGCGCTGAAGGCCAGCAGCCAGGCTCCGTAGCCCGCGAACATCCCGAAGACGGGCGCGCTGACCCAGGGAATCCACGTATACGACCGCACCTTGGTTTGGCTCATGATCTGGCATGACGCTACAGCGCCGTTTCCAGTTGCACGTGCCACAGCCGTGCCACATCGGGCGGTCAGCCACGGTCAACGACGGTTAGCCGCGGCCGAGATCGCCGCCTGAGCTGGGGTCTCTTCGCCGCCGCTCTGACCTGCACACCCTCGAGACCCTGACCACCAGGCTTACAAGGCAGCCATCTATCCATCGAGCGGTTGTGGGCACTCCGCTGGCACTATACGTTGCCGCTCAGAGAGCCAAATCGTCCAGAGGGGGACAGGTGGATGGATACGGCCGCGAGGAGAGCGAGTGGGACCTGCTGGTGAGTGCCGGACAGGAGTTTCTTGTCGAGCGGGCGAAGCTCGGCAAGCTCACCTCGTACACAGAGCTCAGCGTTACGCTGGCGCGGCGAACCCGCTGCCGGCCCTTCGATTTCGAACGTGCTGACGAACGAGCCGCTATGGGACATCTACTTGGTCTGATCGTGGAACGGGATCAGGAGAGCATCCCCTCCGACCCTCCTCTCATGCTCTCGGCTCTGGTGAACTACTTGGACGCCAATGACGCGGGCCCGGGCTTCTATCAGCTGGCCAAGGAGCTCCAGCTACTGCCCATGAGTGCGTCCAAGAACGAGAGGTTCGAGTTCTGGATCAAGCAGGTGAAGCGCATCCACGAACGTCACGGTGCTGGTCCAGTACTCGCCTGAGGCGGGACCGAGGTGCCCGTCCCACCGCCTAGAGTCTTGGCATCACAAGAGATCCGTGCCTGGGGGGCTTCCATGGACGCTGCTGTGCTTGCCCGACCGAAGCGGCTGTGGTCCGCGGATGAGGTCCTGATCCGGCCCAGTCCCATACCTGCTGCCCCGGGCGTGTACGGCTGGCACTTCGATGAGTCCCCGTACTCGGGGCTACCTGCGGGACAACTGCTCTACGTGGGTATCGCCCCGCGACACATGGCGACGCGGCGAAGTACCCAGAATCTTCGTACACGGGTGCGGTATCACTTCCGAGGCAACGCAGCAGGTTCGACGCTACGGCTCACACTGGGCTGCTTGCTGGGATTCGAATTGCGACGTGTCGGAAGCGGCACGCGCATGACGTTCGGCAAGGCCGGCGAGGCCACGTTGAGTCAGTGGATGGCGAAGCACGCCCGCGTGTGCTGGGTGGAGCACCCTGAGCCGTGGACTGCAGAGTCCGATCTGATCACACGGCTCGATCTCCCACTCAACCTCGACCAGAATCAGCACAACCAGTTCCACGCACGCCTCAAGCAGATACGCGCCCAGGCGCGGTACCGCGCGAGAGAGCTACCGGTCACATCGTGATCGGCAAGATCAACTGGACACGTTGACATCACTTGCTGACTGTAGAGACGGGGCTGATGCCGCCCCGGTGGCCTGAGACCATCGGGGCGCTCAGGGGTAAGTAGTGCCGACAGGGGCCGACCGCTCTACAGCAGGTCAGAGGCCCTCATAACGGACGTTTTCGTAAGCTCCAAGACCTCCCGCACTCACCGGGCGTCCAGACGTGCGTCTACGCGCCGGAGGATGTCTTCACCAAGTCGCCACCGATCGGTACCTCGGACGAGGCGCGTCCTCTGTCCGGCCCTGATAACTTCCGCGAGCCGCTGCAACTGCGCCGCGTCGAGGTCCTCGGCCATCTTCTCGGCGAGCCGCAGCGCGTGGTACTCCTCGAACGGGCTGCGCGAGCCCTCGATGGTTCCAAGTGCGGCATCGAAGTTCCGCAGCTCCCGCCTGGCCTGCATCATTGCCAGCGCGGTGATGCGCTCCTCGTCACTTCCCTCCTGAAGCCAGCACAGGACTTGGCCCGGCTCGAAGTCCTGATCCGCAGCGAGCCGACGGGCCCGGTCCATGACCTCCTCCATGGCACGCGTACGCTCCCGACCAGGGCTCATCGAAGCACGGACCGACCGGTAGTCCGCCGCAATGGGCCCGGCCGCCTGCAGCAACGCCTGAGCTTCCAGGCGCAATTGGTCTGCCTCCACTGTGTTCCCATGCTGCTCTGACTCTTCTGCGAGCGCGAATCTCTCCGCTGCGGCAGCACGAAGCCTGAGTGCGGCCCCGCCGAATTCGAAGCTCTCGACGCGATTGCCCAGCAGACCGAACACGAGGAGCACGCCGCCAAATATCAGCAACACCGCCGTTCCGGTCCCGTTCTCCGTTACGAAAACCGCGAGCACCCCTGTCCCGAAGGACGCGGCGCCCAAAACGCACGCCAGCACCCGCAGGACAGGCGTGAACGGGCCCGACGTAGCTCGACTTTCCACCAGCTCCTCCTTGGACGCGACCCGAAGATCGTCAGTTGCGAACCGCAGGAAGTTACCGTCTTTCGGAGCGTCACGCACTGTCACCTGGCACTTCCTGCCGGGTCAGATCCTGGTCGCCGGTGAGGGCGAATGCGTCGTGGCCGTCGATGACCTGTCCAGCCCGTGCCAGACGCGGGCGATGGGCGGTGCTCGGCTTGGAGGAGACGCTCCACATCGTCCGAGCTGCTAGCGGCCGGGTCGGCGCAGCCGAGGCGCTCGGCCAGATCGCTAGCAGTCGGTGTGGGAGTGAGGTTGTCACGTCCCAGCAGCGGGTAGCCGCCCGCCGGGCCGCTGGCAGCCCGAGCGCGGAGTTCGACGATCAGGCCAGGGGCGGCATCGTGGCGGACGACCGCCCCACGAACGGTCAGGGGGAAGTCATCGCGGCTCACCCACTCACGCAGGTAGTGCACGTTGCTACCAACCTGCCGAACGGGATGTTGGACGATCCGCTGGCCGGTGCGCAGCACGCCCGAGCGGGTCGGGTGGAACTCCACCTTAACTCCCATGCTTCAGCTCGATCGCAACGACACACAGGCGTCCGTCGGCCATCGTGCCCACTAGAAGGGCATCCACCCGCTCCCCAGTGGCGGGCACCGAGTAGTTCAGCAGCACGTTAACGGCACGCAACCCTGCAGCACAGAGGGCGGCTACCAGGGCTGGCCAGCCAAGCCGCCAGCTACGCACCTCTTCGGGGCTGGGAGCGATACCGAAAACCTTCTTGAACCGCTTCTCCATCGAGGCGGTGAACGCCTCATCGCCCACCTGGTCACCCGCCTCGTCCACAGCAGCTCCTGTCGACGTCCCGGCTCCGATTAGGGAGACCGCGGTGGCCGACCTGCGGACCTGGCTGAACATGCGGTTGGCGGGCCAGCGTCTCACCGAAATCCCACAGCGGGTGGCGGACCTTAGCTGACTGCGACCGGGGCATTGCGCTGTCCAAAGTAGTGGCAGACCCCGGGTCAGTTGGGACCTAGCGTCGGGGCCGATGCCGTGCGGTCTCCATCACGAGACGGTCGGATCATCCGCGTGACGAGCGCCCCCTTGGGTGTGCCCAACGGGTCGGGGCAGCGGGCGACAAAGCGGCCATGGAGTCGCTCTTCAATCTGCTGCCGAAGAACGTCAACGACTCACCGGACGTGGGCAACCTCAAGAACTCCGCATCGCGATCGTGACCTGGATCGAGGGGACCCACCGCCGCCGGAGGCAGGCCTCTCTTGGCCGGCAGGCCCCACCGAGTTCGAAACCGTCATGGTCATGCTGGCCCCACAAGCCGAGCAACCTCACCTGTCAGCCAAACATCCAGTTGACCAGTATGGACGTCCCCGCATGTTCCCGACATGATGGTTAGTCGCTCCTTCAACAACGCCATGCGTAGGCAGGGAGCGCCCATGCACGTCCCCTCGCCCCAGGTTCTCCTTGCACACAGAAGCGGACTGACCGGCCACGAGGGGATATCTTCATTTTCCAACTGTCTTGGACCGGAAGGGCAGGACCAAGTAGCACATGGCGTACGATCTCGCGCCTCCAGAGCCCGTTGGGATGGTGGCCTCCCTGAGTTCACTGGGCTACTCACTCCCGGACGCTGTCGCGGACTTGGTGGATAACAGCGTCTCGGCCAAGGCAGGCACGATCGACGTCGAGTTCACCTGGGACGGGCGCTCCTCATGGGTCGCCGTGGTCGACGATGGTCATGGCATGTCGGAGGAAGCCTTGGTCACCGCGATGACCGTCGCGGCGCGCTGGTCAGCGACAGACCGCACGTCCAAGGATCTGGGCCGATACGGAGTGGGGCTGAAGTCGGCCTCCTTCTCCCAGTGCCGTCTGCTGACGGTCTGCACCGCGGAGGCCGACGGTCCCTGGCGCTCACGGACGTGGGACTTGGACGTAGTCGAACAGACCGGCGAGTGGCGGTTGCTCCGCCAGCCGCCGGCCGAGGCCGAGAAGGCCTTGGCACGGCTCACCGCCGGACGGTCCGTCGGCACCATCGTCATGTGGCACCGGCTCGCCGGGTACCGGGAGATCACCGCAGCCGACCGCAGGACCCAACAGCAGTTCTACGACGAGGCCGAGAAGGTCCGCGGCCACCTCGGCCTCGTCTTCGCCCGGTTCCTCACCGGCTCGGCCGCATTGACGTTGCGGGTCACGGGCTTGGCCGTCGAGCCGTGGGACCCTTTCCTGTCCAGCCACCCGTCGGTACTGCACCACCCAGTGGAGAACCTGCCGCTCGAAGGGCACAAGGTCAGGGTCGAGCCATACATCCTGCCCGGGCTGCAGCGGCTGACCCGTGTCGAGGCAGAACGTGCCGGAGGACCCAAGGGGTGGCTGCGGCAGCAGGGCTTCTACGTGTACCGCCGGAACCGACTGATCCTCGCCGGGAGTTGGCTGGGCATACGCGGGCTCCGGCGCGAGGAGAAGTACAACCTGGCCCGCATCGCCGTCGACATTCCGGCGGAGACCGACGCCCAGTGGCAGGTCGACGTCCGGAAGGCGACCGTGGTGCCGCCGGTCGCACTGCGCCAGCATCTCCAGCGTATAGCGCGCGCGGTCCGGTCGTCGGCAGCCGAGACCGTTCGCAACCGGGGTCAGATAGCGGCACGGCAGCGCGCAGAGAATCTGTCATTCGCCTGGAACGTACGGCGGGACGAGAACATGGTCCACTGCCGGATCAACCGGAAGCACCCCATGGTCGAAGCGGTACTACGGGAGGGCGGCGGCGATCCGGCGACTATCCGGGCGCTGCTACGGCTGTTGGAGGAGACCGTACCCGTGCCAGCGCTGCGCGTGCTGCACGAGACCGACACAGCAGACGATCCTGAGCCCTTCGGTGGTCCGGGGAAGGCCAACGAGGAGGCGATCAAAGTCGCGCAGCACATGTTCGATGTAATCCTCGCCCAAGGCCGCTCTCCGGATGAGGCACGACAGGTCATCCGCACAACGCAACCATTCGATCAACTGGATGGGTTCTGGAACAGGTGATCAATCACCCGGGGTGGGGCGTACCTTCCTGTTCCCGACCATCAAGTTGCATATCTCCAGGGGGAGGCATCCGTGGATCCGGCAGCCAGCAAGGATCTGTCCTTTGCGCTGAAGGTGGCCATTCAGTTTCTGCCGGAAGACCGGCAAGCCACTTCGGACGAGGTGACCAAGGCTGTTGAGACGGCCAAGATGGTCGCGGGCCTCAACGGCGCGACGGTAGAGCTCGCCGATCTACGCAAGCTGGTCGAGTCCCGCACTATCGTCTTTCAGGAGAGTTCAACGGGGCTGAGTAACAGCAGGGACCACGTCCGGTGGCTGCCCGATGCCAAGAACGACCGTTCGTGGCCCTTCTGGACTCGGTACGAACGGTTTCTGAAGCATTCGCGGGGCATGCCACTCCAGGTGGTTAACAGCATCGACCGGACGACAGACGAGGTTCTCGGAGAGCTGGAGGATCCGCACCGGCCCGGCCCTTGGCGTCGGATGGGGCTGGTGATCGGCCAGGTACAGTCCGGGAAGACTGGCCAGTTCATCGGTCTGGCGGCAAAAGCTGCCGACGCCGGATATCGGCTGATCGTCGTCTTCGCCGGTGTCCTCAACGACCTACGTGCTCAGACCCAACTCCGCATCGACGAGGGCTTGCTAGGTTTCGACACCCAGTACCAGATCCGGTCCGACCAAGAGGGCGCCGACCGTTACATCGGCGTCGGTGCCATGGCCGGTGAGCCCCGTCTTCACATCGCGTCGCTGACCAACAGCACCGAGAAGGGCGACTTCGACCGGAAGACCGCCTCCAAGGCGAATCTGCCGATCGGCAACTTCCCGGTAGTTCTCGTAGTCAAGAAGCATCCGAGGATCATCGACTACCTGCGTACCTGGGTCACGGAGGTCCACGGCGTCGAGGACCCCAAGACGGGCCGCAAGATAGTGCAGGACATCCCGCTCTTCGTCGTCGACGACGAGGCCGACAATGCGTCCGTCAACACGGCCGGCGACGGTGCTGACCCCACGAGTATCAACGCCGCTATCCGCAAGCTGCTCACCAGTTTCGACAAGTCGTCCTACGTGGGCTACACCGCGACGCCCTACGCGAACATCTATATCGACCCGGACGCTGACCACGACAGCCTCGGCGGCGACCTGTTCCCCGAGAGCTTTATCCGTACGCTTCGGGCACCGTCGAACTACCTCGGCCCAGAGCGCCTCTTCGGTCTGCGTGCCTACGCAGAAGAAGAGGACATCGACCCGCTGCCGCTGGTGCACCATGTCGACGACACCGAGAACTGGGTTCCCGACAAGCACAAGTCCGGCTTCACAGTGACTGCTGAGCTGCCCGATTCGTTGCAGCGCGCCATCCATTCCTTCGTGCTGACCTGCGCCGCGCGCCGCGCGCGGGGGCAGGTGGATGTCCACAACTCGATGCTGGTGCACGTTACCCGC
Organism: Streptomyces sp. NPDC058864; assembly: GCF_042742985.1. Classification (NCBI taxonomy): domain Bacteria; kingdom Bacillati; phylum Actinomycetota; class Actinomycetes; order Kitasatosporales; family Streptomycetaceae; genus Streptomyces; species Streptomyces sp. NPDC058864. The sequence goes on from NZ_JBHYMQ010000113.1 coordinate 7,037, forward strand.
TTCACCAAGGTGCAGGGGCAGGTCCGGGACCAGATCGACGACTACGTGAGGCTGCTCCGGAACGGTCTCAGGGATCGCTACGGGGACTCGTCCCGTGAGCACATGAACGAACTGCGGGTTGTGTGGGAGGAGGACTTCGAGCCCACCACCGCGTTCTTCACCGCGGAAGAGGCCGAACGGCTGTCCTGGGAGCAAATCGCCGCCGAAGTTCTCCCCGCGATCCAAAAACTCGAGGTCAAGGCCATCAACGGGGTGGCCAAGGACGTACTCGACTACTACTCGAACCGGCACACAGGCATGTACGTCATCGCTGTCGGCGGGCAGAAACTGTCGCGTGGCCTCACCCTCGAGGGTCTTTCGGTGAGCTACTACCTGCGATTCGCAAAGACCTACGACACCCTGCTGCAGATGGGCCGCTGGTTCGGCTACCGCCCCGGCTACGAGGACTTGTGCCGGCTCTACACGACGGCACAGTTGGTGGCTGCCTACGAGGAAATCACCGCCGCTACCGACGAACTCCGGCGGGACATCGAGGAAATGGCGGCGATCGGCTTCACCCCTCGTGAATTCGGTCTCAAGGTGCGCACCTCCTCTCTGGGCCTGAGCATCACAGCCGCCAACAAGATGCGTCAGGGCACGCGGGTACGGCTCAGCTTTTCTGGCGAACTCGCCGAGACAACCATCTTCCCTCTCACCAACGGGAAGCCGAAGCACAACTTCGACAGCCTGCAGACATTCGTCGGCATGCTCCTAGAGCAGGCTTCACCGAAGGTCGACCCGAAGACCGGCAGCCTCGTGTGGTCGGACATCCCCGCAAACGTGGTGGCGTCCGGGTTTTTCGACCCCTACAAGTCTGCCCCGGAGGCGAACCGGATCCGGCCGGACGCCATCTCTGCCTACATCCAGGAATGCGCCAAGGCTGGGGAGCTCGGCCGGTGGACCGTCCGGGTCGTCTCCCGCCAGGGAGCGGATATGCCCGTCCACCTCGCGGGACACACTTTGGGCGCGGTCACCCGAGCAGCCTCCAAGACCGCCCGCCCGGACCCCACGAAGCACACCATCAAGCGAATCCTGAATCCCAAGGACGAGTCGCTCGATCTCGACTCGGAGCAATACGAAGCCGCTTGGGAAGCGACGAAGAAGGCCGCTGCAGGGCGGAAGAACCGCAACGGCGAACCGCTCGCACCCACCCTGCCGACGGGTGAACCGCTTCGCTGGCAGCGCCGCCCCGACCAAGCTCACCTGCTTATCTACATGATGGAGCCGCCGCCGAAGGCGATCCCCGACATACCACTGATCGGATTCGCAGCCAGCTTCCCCTTCTCCCAGACCCACACCGCGACCGAGTACGTCGTGAATGCTCCCTGGTGGAAGGACGACTCGGACGACCTCAGCTCCGAGGACGGGGCCGAGGACGCATGATCGACGAAACACTGTGGCAGGAGCTGGAGACACCGCAGCCCAACCGGGGACGCTCCACCCGGCGGCTGTTCCCCGAAAGCGGGCACGACATCCATGTAGGCGTGTCCCACCCGGGACGGCAGCGCATGCTGCTGGTCAGAGGTGGTTCACGGGCAGTCGACCGTGCGCGCCCTCTCCTCGCCGGCCTGCGGGAGACCCACGGCCTGAGCCTGTCCTGCAGTTCGGTGAGCAATCGCGAGTTCGAGCTCCAGATCTCCCTGACTGCGGGTGAGCTGCGAGAGGTGTTTACTCCCCTCGCAGAGGACATCGCGCGTACCTCGAAGGACGCCTCGTCGGAGACGGTCCTCGAGCGGGCGGTCCGACGGTTTGCGCACTGGCAGCAGCTCATGCGCAGTGTCGGATCCCAGGGCCTGGGCAAAGAGGCCCGGCTGGGGCTCTACGGGGAGCTGCGCTACCTGCGCACCCACCTGCTCACTGCTCTCCCCGCGTATGCGGCGGTCGAGGCGTGGACCGGGCCAGAGGGCAGCAACCAGGACTTTCAGCTCCCGTCCGTCGCCATCGAGGTCAAAACCACCGCCAAGAAGAACCCGAGTACCGTCCGGATCTCCAACGAACGGCAACTCGACGGTCGTGGCGTCGGACGCCTGGTGCTCGTACACCTGGCTCTCGACGAGCGCCAGGGTGGTCTGGGCGAGAGCCTCAACTCGGTGGTGGACGCTATCCGCACCGCCGTCAGCCTCACCTCGGCATCCGCCCGGTTGGAGAATCGCCTGATTCAGTCCGGGTATTTGCCGCACCAGCGGGACCTTTACGATGAGCCGCGCTACACACTTCGCCGCGCCGACCTGTGGACGGTCGACAAGGGATTCCCGCGCATCCTGGAAACCGACCTGCCCGACGGGGTCGGCAACTGCGCCTACGACATCAGCGTCATCGCGCTTGAGAAGCACCGCATCACGACCGAAGAGGTCACCGAAGTAATCAGAGGTACTGATGGCTGAGCTGCCCCTTGCCGACTACGCCCGTACGCTCACGGGCGACATACAGACCTTGGCCGAAGCCGAGGACGGCTCCATTCCCAAGACGTTCACCCGTTGGGTGCTGGAGCAGTTGGAAGAGTCCGGCTTTGTCTCCAACATGACTGTCGCCTACCACAGCGGGCACGGCGTCATGGTGTATGGCTTCGGGTACAGCGACGACCGCTCGGTCCTCGACCTCTACACCACCGATTTCAGCCTCGACCCCATGACCGACAGGCTGACCAAGGCCGACGTGACACGGCACTTCCGAAAGCTGCAGGCCTTCCTGCAAAAGGCCGGCAGCATCCGGGGCAACTTCGATCAGCCCACCGAGGTGCATCAACTGTGCGAGGGCGTCGAGAAGCTACTCGCCAACGCCTCCAAGGTGCGCCTCTTCCTTTTCAGCAACTGCGAGTCGACGGCCCGCACGCAGCCGGAGCCCACCGACTTCCAAGGCCTCCCCGTCGAGCATCACCTTTGGGACCTCGCCCGGATCTACCGTCACCAGACGTCCGGATCCGCCAGCGAGCCGATCGTTGTGGAGTTCGACCCGCCAATCGACTGCCTGTCTGTGCAAAGCATCGAGCCTGATCTCTCCGTCACCCTCGCCATCGTTCCCGGACGTCATCTCGCCGAGCTGTACGAGGAGCACCGCACGCGTCTTCTCGAACTAAACGTGCGCGCGTTCCTACAGGCCCGTAGCACGGTCAACCGGGGTATCCGCCTCACCCTGCTCAATGAGCCGGGACGGTTCCTGACCTACAACAACGGCATCACGGCGACGGCGACCGCCGCGGAGTTCGTCCAGGACGCCGAAGGCAGGCGCGTCGGAATCCGCAGTCTCACTGGCCTCCAGATCGTGAACGGCGGGCAGACGACGGCCACCCTCCACCACGTCTTCAAGCGAGACAGGAGGGATCTTGCCGGTGTCAGCGTCCAGATGAAGCTGACGCTGATGGGCTCGGACGATCTAATGGACATCGTCCCGAGCATCTCGCGGTACTCGAACACTCAGAACAAGGTCACGCTGGTCGACCTCTCGGCCAACGACAAGTTCCATGTCGAGTTCGAACGGATCAGCCGCACCCTGTGGGCGCCCCCCACCACCCCAGGCGGTCCGCAGACACGCTGGTTCTACGAGCGGGCCCGTGGCTCGTACGCGGTGGAGGAAGCAAAGCACACAGCAATCGCCGCGCGGCGCAAGTTCAAGGCCGAGAACCCTGCCGCCCAGCGATTCGCCAAATCTGACCTGGCCAAGTTCGTCAACGCGTGGAACGGATTGCCGCACCTGGTGAGCCGAGGAGCGCAGAAGAACTTCGCCGCCTTCCAGGCTGAAGTCAAGAAGCAGCCCCCAGTCATCGATGCGGACTACTGCCGCCGGACGGTCGCCATGGGCATCCTCTTCAAGGCGGTCGACAAGGTGGCCAAGGTCCACGACGCAGGAAGCCACAAGGCCCTGATCACGGCCTACACGGCGGCCCGTCTCTGCGAGGAGACCGGGCGGCGCATCGACCTCGACCGGATCTGGCGGGAGCAGAAGGTGAGCGAAGCGGTCGTCCAAGCCACCCACGATCTGTGTCCGTTGATCATGGACATAGTCATCCAGGACGGCAAGCACGTCACCGAGTGGGCGAAGAGCAGCAAGTGCTGGGAGGAGGTCTCCCGCATCTCCTGGACCGTTCCGGACGATCTGGCCGAGGAGCTGCTGGCGCAGCCCGTGGAGTTCACACTGGACACGCGGGAGGAAGAGGAGGAACAGCTCTCCAGGCTCAAGCAGATCGAGCTGAGCGAGTGGGAGATGCTGGCCGACTGGGCTCGGGAGACACGCACCTTGGAACTGGCCGAGCAGCAGATCGCCACTACGATCGCCGCCAAGCTGGCGACCAACGGCACCATCACGGCGGCCCAGGTCAGGAAGGCGCTGGAAGTCTACGACAACGCGATCGGAGAGGGCTTCAGCGCGTTCGCGCCGTAGAACAGCGCATATCGGGCCTGCTCCGGAGGCAGAGACTGCTCTTGGAGCAGGCCCTCGCAATTTTTGATCAGGGTACGACCCCGCCGCCGCCCTCCTCGATAGAAGTCTGGCTGTACAGATCGTCCGCCGGGGCTTGCCAGCGCAGTGCTCACGCGGCGGTCACCACGGGCAGCCAGGCTGGCTGAAGGAGTTCTTGCCTGAGCCGACAGTGCGGAAAGCGACCCCGCGGAGTGGGACGCTCTTGGCGAGTGAGCCCGACAGACACGGGCCGTGGAGCTGCCCGAGCAGCAGCTTGCGGTGACGATGGCCACGATGTTGGCCGCCGAAGGCAAGATCACGTCTGCTCCAGTAAGGCGGGCCCTGGACGTCCATAGGAAGGCGCTCAGCGTCGGTCCCAGTCCTGCTGTCTAGGCCTACCAGGCCCCGCGGCTAGCACTGACGCGGTATGGCGCGACGCAATGCCCCTTCCTCCAGCAGGTCCGAGGATGGCGTCAAGGGTGCGGCACAGCGCGGTCCCGCCCCGCGTCCGAAGCAGCGAAGGTAACCTGTGCTGGTGTTTTCTCAGGAGGCGTCATGACGGAGATCGCGGAATCGCCGCGCAGCCCATACGCAGTGAAGCTGGTACGCGGCCCGTTCGTCCGTCTGGATCCACACCCCGAGGGGTGCGAGGATGCTGAGGCGTTTCTGGCTTACGCTGGGCGGCTGCGTGCCGAAGGAAACCTCTTGGCGGCGGATCTGTTCTCCGGGGCTGGCGGTATGAGTTTCGGTCTGGAGTCCGCCGGCTTCCGCGTGGTCCTAGGTGCCGACCACGACCGGGAGGCGCTGGAAACGCACCGGCATCACTTCGGCGGGTTGTCCTTGGATTGGGACCTCGGCGATGCGGAACGAGTGAAGCGCGTGGCCGACTTGGTAAAAAAGGCTGGCATCACCCTGCTCGCCGGAGGACCACCGTGCCAGCCGTTCTCCAAGGCGGGGCGTTACAAGATTCGGCACCGCGTTCGGGAGGGGCAACGTGACCCCTACGACGAGCGCCGCAACCTGTGGCGCTCCTTCCTAGAGGTGATCCGTCTCGCGAAGCCGCCCGCGGTCGTGATGGAAAATGTGCCGGATATGGCACTGGACCGAGAGATGTTCATCCTGCGGACAATGGTCCACGAGTTGGAGTCGCTCGGGTACGCCGTGGAGGAGCGGGTAGTCGACACATGGCGCTACGGTGTACCGCAGTTCCGCCAGCGACTGATACTGGTCGCCCTTCGCGATGGGTGTCTCTTCAATTGGCCCGAGGAGACCCCAGACAAGGTAACGGTGTGGAATGCCATCGGTGACCTCCCTCCGGTCGAAGGAGGTTGGCGCCCGGAGGGTGGCGCCGAGGGTTGGAAGGACTACACCCAGCCCCTCACCCGCTTCCAGAAGAAGATGCGCCAGCAGGTACCCACAACGGACGCATCCAAAATTTTCGACCACATCACCCGGCCGGTACGAGAGGATGACGCGGTCGCATTCGAGAATATGACCGCGGGAACCCGGTACTCGGACCTCCCCGAGGGGATGAAGCGTTATCGGGACGACATCTTCCAAGATAAATACAAGCGCCTCGACGAGAACGGCCTGTCGAGAACCATTACCGCACATATCGCCAAGGACGGATACTGGTACATTCATCCCCGGCAGAATCGAACCCTGACCGTACGCGAAGCAGCCCGCTTGCAGACGTTTCCGGACAGGTTCCGCTTTGCAGGACCCCCATCAGCCGCATTCCGTCAGATTGGTAACGCAGTACCCCCGTTCCTTGGCGAGCACCTCGGTGGGGCCATCATCGCCGCCGTGAAGGAACCGCAACCCGCCGGACCAACCACGCAGCACATCGCTGAAACCCTCGCGGACTGGTTCACAGGGCTCACGCATCGCAATCTGCCTTGGCTGACAGCCTCATCGCGTTGGCAAGTAATCTCTGCTGAGATCCTGCTGGACAGAATGCCGCCTCAGCAGGCCCGCCCATTGTGGCCACTGCTGGAACGCTGGGCGGCTCCCGTCGACACTCTTGCGGCTGAAGCTGAACTCCGTGAGATCTCCCGATGGATTGGTCGCGAGCGGCGTTGCGAGCAACTTCTCGGCGTGGCGACCGAACTCGTCGGGGCTCCTCATTTGCTCACCGACGATGATTTGTTGGCGAGCGTCGCCGGCATCAGTCAAGTCGTGGCCGACTTGGCCATTCTGACCGTCCCGGCTACCGATGAGGAAGTGAGTGAAGAAGACGATTCCGATTCGGAAGAGCCAGTTCTCGCCCGACAGGGTGTTCTTCGCGTCGCTGCACGCGTAACCGGCGAGGACGTCCACCGGCGGAACCAACTGACCGATGGACGTCTCGCCGTGGCCCGCCTGATCGGCTACGGAGCGGATGCCCGAAAGGCACACCTGGGACTGCTTGAACTCGCTGCCAGCATGTGCCGCCCCGTCGATCCATTGTGCACCGAATGCCCTCTGCAGGAGCTATGCGTCGGGTCCAAAGCCGAGGAGCAGAGACAACAGCAGCTGTGCTGATCGTGTCACTGGGTGACTTGGGTGACCAACCCCAGGGCTTGAGCCACCGCAGGGGCTTCCCTCTCAAGGACCGCTACGATCCGTAGGAAGGCCGCGTACTCGCCTGCCTGCATCGACGCGGCACGAAGTGCCAGTCCAGCATCCGTCATAGCAGCCGCTTCTGGGGATTCGGGCCCACGCCATACAACCTGACGGGGCAGGGGCGAACCCGACGTCCCTGCACCCGTGCCGCGAGCAGTTTTGCGGTATGCCTCGTCTGCCCGGCTGCACAATTCGTTGATCGGCCGCTCCAACATCTGACGCAGCTGTACCGGGACGGTGACGCGAACCTTCGCGACATTGATGTTGAAGACACCATCTAGGTCTGTGTCGAAGTCCAAGGATGCGCGAGCCAGCTTGGTGTGTTCGTCGATACCTCGGATTCCGCTCCAACCACCCCACTGGACAAGGCGATCCGCCCGGTAGATGTACAAACCCTGTTGGCGATTCCACTTCAATGGACCGGACAGGTGCTCGAATTGCTCGGGTGAACTGAAGTGCTCCCTGGCGGGCAACACGTAGCGATTCATTCGCACAGTTCCAGTGATGTCTCCGACGGTCACTTCGAAACGTTGGCCGGGAAGGTCTTTACGCGCAGGCTCATCAGGAGCGAAAGGATTCCACGGCTCAACCTTCTCGCCATTCACCGTGATCAACAGCCGGCGTCCGGCTACATCACCTTCGAGGAATCGGTGAAAAACCATACCGAGGTGTTCCGCAGTTCGCTTCGCCATAGTCTCCAGTCTGCGGCGAGCCCACCCACCCTCAGGACTCCTCTCGGGCAGAACTCGATCAAGCTTCTGCCAGATCACGGCAGTACCTGGACCCTCGGTGAGCAACGCAAGAGCCCGTTGCGGAAGGCCCTCTCGCCCGGGGCTCATGACAAGCCACTGGTCGGTATCCGCGATCACGTCGAGATCAAGGGTCCGGACGTACAACCGCGGAAGCTTAACCGACGCACGAGTAGCCACCGTTACTGCACGGCACTGCGACAGCGATGCCGTCTTAAGGCCCAGCCCATAACGGCCGAGATCTACGCGCTCATAATCTCGCCTTGAGCCATAGCGGAGCGCTTCAGTCAAGACACCCTCGGTCATTCCGCTGCCATCGTCGGAAATCAGCACATAGGAGTCCGGCCCATCAAACTCTATGAAGATTTCCACATGTTCGGCCCCTGCGGAGATACTGTTGTCCACAATGTCGGCAACAGCTGTCGGAAAGTCGTAACCGATATCCCGCAACGACTCGGTGAGGCGAGCGGCAGAGGGTGTGATGCTTGTGAGCTTTGGCGGGGTCATACGCGTGCGCCTCCGAGGCCTCGACGATCGGCTCCAGGATCCCACACCCCACCCACAGTTCAGGATTTGACCCGAAGACGGGAGCTGAACGCGGCGTCGTGGTACGCGCCATGGGCATGTCATTTTCTGGCTGACGCTGAAGCAGGCGCCCGCAACTTGCGCTCGCCCCGACTCAGCCCTGCACACTTGTCACCCTCAACGAGCCCCAGCCATCTCCAGCTGGACTCCAGAGCAGCTGACGCGATCAACCGCTGCAGCGACCTCCTGGATGCAGACCCACCCGGTGACTGCCAAACCGCAGTTTCGTCAGCGACCGTCGATTCTCTAAGCGGACCTGGGCGCACGCCTTTGCAGATTCCGCCGGACGCCGCAATTCGTCGAGACTAAGAGGTCGTCTCAATTGGTCAGTCTGCGGTAGCAGATCAGGGTGCAGGCGATGCTGGTGAAGGCCAGGAAGTGGTCGGCTGAGCGTTCGTAGCGGCGGTGGAGACGGCGACATCCGGCGAGCCAGGCCATGGTGCGTTCAATCTTCCAGCGATGCCGACCCAGGCGTGCGGAGGATTCGATGCCCTTGCGGGCGATGCGATGGGCGATGCCTCGCTGCCGTAACCATCGTCGCAGGTGAGTGGAGGATGGCGTCCCTTCTTGTGGTGTAGCCGATCATCCGGAGGTTGTGTTCGTGGTGTTGGGGAGTGTGGGGGCGCCTTTCGGGAGCTCGGCGGGGT
>NZ_JBHYMQ010000114.1:0-15880 GCF_042742985.1 Streptomyces sp. NPDC058864
GCCGTCTCTATATCCGGGCACTCACTCCGACGCCGGGACAAACACCCGGATCAGGTGGGGAACCCGTACACCACTTCCAAGGACGCAACCCCGTGGTCTCCGTTCCGCCGGCTCGGAGCTGGATTGCCAGAACAGGTCTAGCCAGGCAATGACGGCAGCGCTGACGGCAACAAGGACAGACGACCACAGCGCTCAGCAGCACGCCACAGTGCCGGTGCCAGCTGGTCTGGGCCGGCTACCGGGGGGTGCCCGCATCTTCTAAGCGCCGGCTCGGTCGTGGCTGACATCACCAGATGACATCAACGGCGAACGGCCACGGAACCAGGCAGGCAGAGACCGACCACAGGCTGCCCGTGTTGGCACCTCGCTGCAGGACGGACAGAGCCTGGCGCGAACTTACAGGGCAGATGTCGGCGGTTGGAAACCGTCCACGCCCACTAGGTGCTGTTTCTCGGATCTCCTGACGTGATCATGCGTGTGGGTTGACGCTGTTCAGCATGGTTGGCCGTGGAGATCTGACGAATGCGGAGTGGGGGCGGCTGGAGCCGCTCCTGCCTCGTGGTGGTGCACGTGGCGGTCGGTGGAGCGAGCACCGGAAGGTCATCAACGGGGTGCTGTTCCGGGCCAGGACGGGGGTGCCGTGGCGAGACCTGCCGGAACGCTTCGGACCGTGGGAAACGGTCTACAAGCGGCATCGCCGCTGGTCGGCGGACGGTACGTGGGACATGCTGCTGGCGCGCGTGCAGGCGGCCGAGAACACCGAGGGCAGGATCGACTGGGATGTGTCGGTCGACTCCACGACGGCCCGGGCCCATCAGCATGCCGCCGGCGCCCGCAAGGCCGCTCCACCCGTGATTGCTCCTGAAAAGGGGCCCCACAGCGGGGCAAACCTGGGCGATCCGGCACTGGCGAGCCTGTCCGTCCGCCTGGCGGAGGTGGTCAGGCAGGCGAGTGCTTAGGCCGTTCGCGCGGCGGCTTCACCACGAAGATCCACCTGTCGGCCGACGGCCGGTGCCGTCCGCTGTCCATCGTCCTGACGCCCGGTCAACACGGCGATAGCCCGCAGTTCCAGGCCGTACTGGAGAAGATCTGCGTGCCGTGCATAGGGCCCGGCCGGCCCCGCAACCGGCCGGACAGCGTCAGCGCGGACAAGGCCTACAGCTCCCGCAACAATCGCCGCTACCTGCGGCGACGCAAGATTCGGCACAGCATCCCCGAGCCGAAGGACCACCGAGCCAACCGCCGCAGGCGGGGCTCGGCCGGCGGTCGGCCGACCGGCTTCGACAAACAGCGGTACAAGAAACGCAACGTCGTCGAGCGGGCGATCAACCGCCTCAAGAACTTCCGGGCCGTGACCACCCGCTACGACAAACGCGCCTACACCTACCTCGGAACCGTCACCGTCGCAGCCCTGGTGATCTGGCTCCGCACATGATCCAAGAAACAGGACCTAGCCCCAGCGCATGGCAAAGGCCCAGGTCATCCGGTATGAGTCCGGAGACCTGGGCCTTGATCTTTTGCCGTCCGTGAGGCCGTGCCACTCACGCGCCGGATGGATCGGCGTCGGACCCCTTCACCCGCCGGGTCCCGTCGTCCACGTGCCCCACGATCTCGTGGTCGCGGCCGTTGACCAGGTGCTGACAGATCAGCGCGGCCCGCACCGACGAGTGCCCCATGCGGTGCATCAGCTCCCGCGTGGAGGCCCTGCCCGTCGCGGCGACGGTCTTGCGAGGTGGACGCGCCGGGTGCCGTGCTCGATGAAGATCAGGGCGTACAGGCGCTTGAGTGAGACGGTGTCGAGGTGCAGGAGGCCTGCGGCGATGACGCCGTGGACCTGGACGGTGAGGAACTGGCGCCAGGTCGGGCCGGAGCGTTGCGGGGCAGGGTCGATACAGGCGGCATGAAGGATTTCCCAGACTGTGGATCGGGCGATCGGGTAGCCGAGGCAGGCGAGTTCGCCTTGTGTTCGGCGGTGGTCCCAGCTGCTGTTTTCGCGGGCCAAGGGCAGGATGAGCCGCTTGACGGCCGGGGCGATGGATGGGCTGCCGGGGCGACGGTGCTGGGCGAAGGTCCATCTGCGGTTGACGAGTTGCCGATGCCGGCGCAGCAGTGCGGTCGGGGTGACTCCGAAGACCTCGTGCCATCGCCCGGGTGGGACCACCCACGACAGCACGGCCGGCCAGATCCGCTCGCGACGGTGACGGAGGTGGGGTTGCCGTTCACGGTCGCGGTGAACGTACCGGCGGCGTAGGTGTGGGTGGTCTGCCCGCTCCCGGTGGCGTCCAGGGCAACGGTGACCGTGGAGCTGCCGTCCCCGAAGTCCACCACCGCTGTCCCGTTCGGAGTGCCCCCGGAAATGCTGAACGTCACCGATTGCTCGCACTTCGGCGACGTGGGTGAGGTCGTCACCGTCAATGGCGAAATCTCCGTCACGTTCGCCGAATTGGCGTTGGTGACGTAGACGTTGCTGTTCTGCGCCGCCGCCACCGAGAACGGGAACGCGCCGGCGGGGACCGTGGCCAGGACAGCGTTAGTGGCACTGTCGATCACCGTCACGTTGTTCGAATTTGAGTTGCCGACGTAGACCTTGCCGGTCGGCGCCACCGCTATCCCGAACGGGCCCCCGCCGGTGGCGACGGTCGCCAGGACGGTGTTCGTGGCACTGTCGATCACCGTCACGTTGTTGGAAACGGTGTTGGTGACGTAGACATTGCCGTTCGGCGCCACCGCGAACACCCCCGGGACCGTCCCGGCGGGGACGGTGGCCAGGACGGTGTTGGTGGCGCTGCTGATCACCGTCACGTTGTTCGAGGTCTGGTTGGCGATGTAGACGTTGCCGTTCTGCGCCACCGCCGCCGCGCCCGGGAACCCGCCGGAGGGGAGGGTGGTCAGGACGGTGTTCGTGGTGCTGCTGATCACCGTCACGGTGCCGTCGTTTCGGTTGGCGACGTAGACGTTGCCGTTCTGCGCCACCGCCACCGCGTCCGGGACCGTGCCGACGGGGACGGTGGCCAGGACCGCGTTCGTGGCACTGTCGATCACCGTCACGTTGTTCGACGTCGAGTTGGCGACGTAGACGCGGCCGTTGGGCGCCACCGCCAACGCGAACGGGCCCCCGCCGGTGGGGACAGTGGCCAGGACCGTGTTACTGGTGCTGTCGATCACGGTTACGTTGCTCGAGCCTTGGTTGGTGACGTAGACGTTGCCGTTCGCCGCCACCGCAATCATGGCCGGGTCCGAGCCGACGGGGACGGTGGCCAGGACGGTGTTCGTGGTGCTGCTGATCACCGTCACGTTGGCCGAATTGGCGTTGCCGACGTAGACGTTGCCGTTCGGCGCCACCGCCGCCCCCAGCGGGGTCGTGCCCGCCGGGATCGTCACCGTGGAGAACGCCGCGCTCAACGGCGCGGCCACACGCGCCTGCACAGCGGGCACCTCAGATCCGTCCGCGGGGTTCAAGCGAGTGTGGGGCAGGTCTTTATGTGTTGCTGCGGAGGCGTGAGGAGCAGCGGTGGGCAGGAGGGCGAGGGAAAGCACTGCCAGGATGACGCTCAACCGGGTGAGCGACTGGTGCCGTGCGCTACGGCGTAAGTCTGCGAAGAAGCCGCCGGATATGAGCGCAGGGGGGATGAGGGACACTGTTCCTCCAGGCCGGTCGGCTCTTGGGAGCCGTCATGATGAATTGCGACGGCCGAGCAGTAATGAGAGCCCGGCCGTCCGTCAATGCACATCCTTTGGGCCGCCATGGTGCTCTGCCAGCCGGAATGCTCTGAACGTGATCGCTTCCCGGGACCTTCTCTCATGAACTCAGAAATGTTTCTGTTGCGCTTCACGCAGCGTCATCGTGGACGTCTCATGGGCGCAGACAGCGCCGCGACGGCCAGGAGCAGCCCCGCCTGATACCCAGCGGCGTTCGGCCGGGGAGCTGATCTCAGTCGTGGTCTCATTCGCATGCGTTCAGCCCCGTCCCGACGAGTCCCGCCGCCGGGCCCGCAAGTCCGCCGCTCTGGCGCCGGGTGAGGCTTGACTACTGACCTAGACGATCATGAAGCAGCGCCACGCGGTAAGACTTTCTCTACTTCAAGGCACCCGGCGTCGCTCACGCTCCGGCCCGGCGCGCGGCCAGCGTACGGGCCTCGACCTCTCGCCCCATGGCAGCTCCAGCCCAAAGCCTCTCCGCGCCGCCGCCCGCACTGTACAGTGCCGACGCCGGGGGGTGATTATGAACGATCCCGCTAAGGGGTGACGGGTTCTTCAGGAAGTTCATGTCCCACATAGGCTTTTCGTCACAAATCTAGCGTAGATGGGTCTCGATGTCGTACGTAGCCACGACGCTCGCCAGTGCCGAAACGCCGGCGGAGCACCTCCAGCTGGCGGTCTTCACGACGATGGCCGCAGCCTTCTTCATTTGGACGGGGCGGAGGCAGCGTCGCACCGGCCGGAGCGTTATCGCCCCGAACGAGACGATGAGAACCGTCGATACGCTGGTCCCGCCATGGCCGCCAAGCCGTGGCAACCGACTCGCTGGTTGCTTCTGGATCGGACTCGGCGGCGTTTTCACCTTGCCGGCGATATTCAACTTCGTCGCAGCCGCCTACAAGTTCTTCGGCTGAGCCGTTGGGCGGCCGCTTGTGCCTCCGGCAACTTGGCGCCGCACAAAGAGAAGTACAAGAACCTCCACAACCACTGTTATCCCCCTATGCCCGAGATGGCTGACCGACGCGCCAGGGAACCTGGATCGTCACGCCCGTCGCGTCCAGGGGATCGGGCGTGCCACAGCCGCACCGGGTAAGGCGGTACCGAGCGGGGACCCACGGGGAACAGCACTGACGGCGTCGCTTTGCCGCAGGTCGGCGTCCGCCCAGGTGAGGCAGGGTCCGCAGCCTCAGTCTTCCAACCTGGTGACCGTCGAGGCCTGCGCCTACGATGCCCTCCACCTCGATACGCTGGCCGGCCGCCATATGCTCGGGTAGTGACCGAGCACGCGCTTCTCCGGAGACTGGACAGAGCCCTCGACTGGGCATCATTGATCCCGACAGGCCTCCTGCTCTTCGTCGGCATACGGGAATTTCGCAACGGAGGGTCCGTGGGATGGCTGATCCTCGGGGTACTGCTGGTTTTGACCAGCGCCTGGAGGATCTACCGCGGGATGTCTCGCCAACGCAAGCAGACCGCCGAGTCGCCGTAGGCATACGGCAGCGACGTACAGCAACCTCGGCGGCGTTTCACGCCCCGCAAGTGCGCACAGCGGCCTTGAGGTGACCGGCACAGCCTCCATCGACCGACCCAGATCTGGCTACGGATCAGAAGGTCATGAGGGGGGTGGTGTCGGAGCCATTCGGCGTCCCGGGACCACGGGGGTCCGGGGATTCCTATCCGGCCACCCCCCTTGGCCGCCGTGCTCCTCGTCGGAAGCATCGAACCGGCGCACACTGAGAAGCGAAGATAGCGCCACCCACTGACACCCCGAACCGAAGCCGCGACCCCACGCTCATCGCGCTGATCTCCTTCGAGGCTTCGACACTTCGAAGATCAGCCGGTGGCCGTTTGTCTATGCGGGCACCAACCCGGACGCCGGAGCAAACCCCCGCATCAGGTCCAACCGGCTACACCACTTCCAAGGACGCAACCCGACCCTGCGCCGACCGCGGAGCAGCTCGTCGACCGAGCCGTGGGGTACAGGCCCCTCGCGCTCCGAAGCCTGTCGGATCGCGGTTGAGGCTTGCGCCGGGTCATACTTGACGACTGCCGCCAATGGCAGACCCCACGGCTGGCTCGAGTCCGCAGCCGGCCCTACTCGGCGTCGTGTGCCTCGATCAGGTCGAGGTCGCGGACGCAGAAGCGGTGGTGCTCGAAGGTCTCGTTGAGCACCGTGCCGAGGCACTGCCGCACCGAGCGGCCCCGGGCGTACGGCGGCCAGACATCGTCGTCGGGCACCGGCGCTCGCGCTGCGAGCTGCACAGCGGTGACCTCGTCGAGCCAGGCCTCGAGCTCGGCGGCCTGTGCGTCACGCACGCTCACGATCTCGTCGAGGGCCGGATCGAGCGAGAGGTCGAGCCCGTGCGCTCCGCGGTAGGGCTCGGCGGTCGTCCCGATGCCCATCGGCGTGAACAGCTCGGTCGAGCCCAGGCAGCAGCGGCGGAACCACGAGTCGTGGACGAAGACCAGGTGGCGCATCGTCTGCACCGCCGACCACTCTTCGTTGACGCTGCGGCGCTCGATGCCGGGCGTACGGCGGATTCGCTCGATCGTCGCGGCCCAGTCGGCATGGAGCTGACGCGATGCCTCGCGCAGGTCGGCAGGGTCCTCGGAGCGGATCAGCGCCCGCACCGGATGACGCCGGTCGAGCTCCGCCTCGACGTACTCGGTGACCTCGACACCGTTCACCACGAGGTTGGTGATGAGCCCGTCGATCACGGCATCCTGCATGACGACGCCGATCAGGCGTGCCCCGGTCAGATCGCACTCGCGGAACTCCGCACCGTGCAGATCCTCGTCCACATACCTCGTCATGCTCCGCATGGTAGGTCCGAGCACCGACAAGCCGGCATCCCCGGGCCGTGACCTACGGGACACGGTCATGAGGCGATCGCTACGCGGTAGGACTTTCTCTACTTCATCAAGGCACCCAGCCTCGCTCACGCTCATGCGCGGTGGCCGTCTGCACGGGGTACCGGTCGCGGCAGGCTGCCCGCGGGGCTCTACGATCCCCCGGTGAGCTACGACATCTACTTCGTGCGCCGCGACGAGGGCCAGTCATGGGCCGAAGCCCTCGAAACCCTGGAAGTCGATGACGCGACCTTTGATGAAGGTGCGGATGCACTTGTCCCCGCGGAACTGCTCGATGCCTGGGACCGTATCGTTCCGCAGGCACGCACGCTGCTGGGCGAGGTGCAACTCTTCGAGACCGGAGAGTCCTACGAGCTGACGCATGACAGTACCGGGATACAGCTCTCGATATTTGGGGATGACGTCACGATCACAGTGCCCTACTGGCACTCGGGCGAGAATGCCGCGCGCATTCTCGGACAGGTCTACTCACTGTCGGTGGTAGTCGAGGTGGAGACAGGCCTCGAAGCCTACGATCCACAGGCGGAGGCGCCATTGTCCGAAATGTCACCCCAGCACGGCAGCGTCGTTATGTCCACGATCGCTGACGACCTACGACATCGCGGCTTCTAAGCAACCCTGTTGGCCGTCGACACCCGTACGTTCCCTCCAATGACGCTGCGGACGGACCGCCGCCGACGACGCCCCAAAGGTTGTGCGACATGGATCAAGAGACGGAAACAGTCGACAACAGAGCTCGACGCCTTCATTCAATTCTCACGCGCAAGCAAATCGCAATCCTTGCCGCAGTCCCCGCAATATTCATTTCGGCCATTCTCTTCATCAACTCCCACAAGGTGCATTCCGACGGCCCTCGGGCGGGGAGCGCAGAATGCTCCGACATCGTCGACCGTTCCCCCGACACAGTTGACTCCGAATCCCGCGATTGGGTCATTGGGAATGGTGTTGCGTCTTGGGGAAACAGCACGACAGTTCTTCGCTGCGGGGTCAACGAAACGGGACCCACCGTCGATCTTTGCATCAGCGTCGACGGTGTCGATTGGGTGCTCGACGAAAAACATCTGAATGCAACCGGGGTGAGCATTCTGACTGCGTACGGGCGCTCCCCGGAGGTTCAGATCACCTACTCGGGACCGCGGGAAAATGTCGGTGGAGTTCTCGTTGACATTGGTGATTCCGTCTCGCGGATAAAGCAGGAGAGGAAATGTATCGGCTACGGAGAAGGTCTCTAGCCGTACGAGGCCGAGCACTTCCTGTGTGATGCGTCAGCGGGATCGATCGGTGCCCGAGTGTCCAAACGCGCTGCGACGGCCCAGCACCGAGGCGCGCAGCCACGGACGCCAGCGGACCGTTCTCGCGGTCGGGAACGGTGCAGTCGCAGGTCGCGAGGTCCGCGCGCATTGGTTCGTGACGCAGAACTCTCAGCGGCGTTCACTCGGGCGACAGTGATGGCTCGTCACTGATCCTCATATCTTCCCCCAGACCAGGACCAATCGATGTCCGTCGAGACCTCGGCCGAAGTCCGCGAGGAACCGCGGGGCGAACTCGGGCCAGTTCCAGAACTCGAAGCCGAGGTAGCCGAACGCGAAGTAGTCGTCAGCCCAGGCCCAGGCGCGCAGATCGGAGGCGGTCCCGCAGTGCCTGCACGTGACCGTCGCCTCTCCGGTCGCGCGCCAAGTGTTGAAGGCTTCGTCGAACGGCTCACTCGCGCCTTCGACGGGGTCCCAGACCTCGGTGAAGAAGTCGGTCCGGCTCGCGCACCGCGGGCAGGTCGCGTACTGCGCTTCGCCCTGGCCGCCGTGGAAGATCGTGCGTCCGGTCTTGATCTTCAGTCCGTCCGTCGGCGCCCAGTCTGCCTGGATGACCGCCTTCGTCCAGCGCTCCCCGGGCGGGTTGCCCAACCGCGCCCCGAGGACGCAGTCGGTGCGTTCGGCCCGCACGATTCCCTCGCTCACGAGCCAGTCGAGTGCGCGGCCGGCGAGCATCGACGCCTCATCGGCGGTGGCGTCGATGTCGACGACGGTTTGGAAGTGATCACCCATGACGCAGACGATAGGACCTGCTGGTGCAGTGCAGCAGCGAGGTGCAGCAACCACAGCAACCGTCTCGTCCGGTGACGCGCTCAGGTGGCCATGGCCCGTCCGCTCGCTGACGGGGGGTCCGTAGCCGACGCTCACCGGGTGGACGGCCCGCGGCGCGCGGACTCATCGGTGCTGCGGAATCGCGCCGGCACCGCGGCCGGTATCCCCGCACGACGACTCATCGACGACCCCGACGAGACGGTCCACGCCCACCAGTGAGAAGACCCCCGGCCGGTCATGGCTGGGGGTCTTCTCCGTCCGGATCCGGCATCGCCGGCCACGCTCACTCATGGCCGGGACACCTGCCCGATCACCTCCAGGGCGTGCCGTTGAGCGGGCGCCCCGGACCGCGGCCCGGCGCTCCGGTCGGTACCTGCGGTGCGGTGCTCAGGCCGTCAGCGGGCTGGTTCACCGCGCCCGGCGCCCCCGTCGGCATCTGCGGTGCGGTGCTGAGGCCGTCAGTCGGCTGGTTCACCGCGCCCGGGGCCTGCGAGAGCCCGTTGGCCCACAGCTGGTCGACACGCGAGCGCTCGGTGGCGTCCGGGTAGCGGTTGGTGCAGGACGGACCGGGGCCGCCGCCCGACATCAGCTCACTGCACGGCCCGCTGTAGTTGTCCGGCAGGCCCAGCACGTGCCCGGTCTCGTGGGTGACGACGCGGATCGAGTCGTCCTGCTTGTTCTGGGTGTAGTCGAGGAAGATGTAGCCGCTGCCGTGGCCGTTGGTGGAGGCGTAGGAACCGCGCTGGTCGTTGCCCTCGTAGTAGGAGAAGTCGGCACCGCTCGACGCCTCCTGGAGCTTGACGTTGGACTCGGAGCTGTTCCAGATCGAGGCCGCGCTCGATATCTGCGAACGGAAGCTCGGCGCATGGGAGGCGTCGTAGTAGACGGTCACCGCCTGCGCGTTGGGCTGGGCGGCGCGCTTCTCGGCGACCGACTTGTACACGGCCTCGAAGAACGCCTTGTTGTTGGCGGCCTCTTGACCCGACCCGTCGTACCGCGCCTCGGAGGTACCGGCGGAAACCAACGGGGCGGTGGCCGTCCGGGCGCTTGCCGGCACCGCCGCGAACAGCGCGCCGGAGGCCAGACCCACGCCGGCAGCGAGGGCGAGGAGCTTCGCGGACTTTCGGGACGTGTTCATGCGAGGGCTCCTACTCACTCGGTGACGCCGAGCGCCCGGTGTGCGGTCGACTCCGCGTGAACACCGGTTCCGAACTGCAGCGACGTCGTGTGGGCGTCATTGTTAGGACGGCTCGACGGGGAGCGCAAAGGGTCCCTGCAACTACGTTGCCTCGTAGGTCCGAGGACCTCGCCAGGGCAGCACGCGGGTCTGCGGTCCGCACACGGCGGCGGGAGGAATAGCTGCCGTGGCGTCAGAAGCCTTACGCCGTAGGGCAGCAGGCGTACGCTTCGGCCGGGAGGATCCCGGGTCACGCGGCGAGGTCAACATTCGGGCAAAGAGGGGCAAATGCCTGGATGTCCGCCATGCCGTATCTACTAAGCGCGCCGGTTGATTGGCGAAGTGCTGTGACCGATGTCATAGAATATGGGCTTCTGTTTCCTTCGCGCTCCACCGGCCCCGAGCCGGCCCCCGGGGAGTCACCCCAGGCGCCGGGCGGCATCCCTCGCTGCTGAGCCGCCGCCGCTCAGCCCTGATCAAGAGGGAATCCGGGACCACCGTGCAGCGGCGACAAGGCACTCGCCCGGTCCCCACTACCGCGATACAGCCGGCCCGCACGGCCCCGGCAACACGGCCGGGTGAGGTGTGAGGTCGGCTGTCAGAGCTCGATGGGAGTGTCCTGCCATGCAAGACGCACTCTTCGACTTGCCGGAGCCACCTCCGGAGCACGCCGTGATCGCCCGCTTCCAATTGGGCGGCGACGACTTCGGCGAGCCTGACCAGTGGTCGCTGGTCTTTGAGGCCGAGCGGTCGATGAGGGCCGCGGTCGAGGCCGCGCATGCCGGGGAGGTCGACGGCAACGAGTTCGGTGGCGGTGAGGCTGCGATCTTCGCCTACGGCCCTGACGCGAAGGCTCTGTACCAGGTGATGGAGCCTGCCTTGCGCGCCCTGCCGTTCCGGCCGGCACACGTCGAGTTGCGCTACGGAGAACCCGCCGACGATGTGGAGAGAGAGCGTATCGATCTATAGCTCCGCGCTCCCGCGCCGCGGCCGGCGACTGCGAAGCAGCCCGGCTCCGTCGCGGCCGACATCACCGGATGACTGCGCGGACGGGCGAGGGAACGGTCAGTCTTCGGCCCCGGCCGCCGGCTTCTGCCACGGCCACCGCCCGGTGATCTCGAGCTCGAGAGAGAAGCTGAGGAAGGTGCGGATGCCCACGATCAGGGCCAGCACTCCGACGCTGGAGTACGTCGGTGCCACGGCGACCGTACGGACGATGTCGCCGGCCACGAGGAACTCCAGCCCCAGCAGGATCGACCGCCCCACGCGACGGCGGTAGCCGCGGTACACACCCGCCTGTCGGCGACCGAGCCGGAGAGCCGCGAGAACGGTCGCAAAGAGCGTTCCCACGACTATGACGGCCACGCCCGCGGCGTCAACGGCTCGACCGACCAGCTCCACGGTGTGTTGGAGCTCCACGGCATCCCCTCTCGCGCCGACCCGGATCCGCTCGTCCGCGGTCCGCGACCGCGTGACTTCCGGACGGACGCGATCGCCGGTCCCCGGTCGCGGGCTCCTCAGTTCATTCCGTCGAGCACTTCGTCAGTCGACAGCAACGCATGGGCGAAGAAGCGGTAGTTGATGATCGCCGCCTGATAGCCGTCTCCCCAGACCGGGTGCCGGGGTCCGGCCGTCGCATCCCTGACCACGGCGACCTCGAATCCCTCCTCGATGAGGTGACGCATATGGGACTCGACGCACATGTTCGCCAGCATCCCGCCAAGAACAATCCTCTGAATTCCCCGCTTACGAAGTTGCAGCACCAGGTCGTTGCTTTCCGGTCCGAACACCTTGTGCGGACTGGCGACCACCGTTCTGCCGTCCTCGATGTAGGGCTTGAAGCGCTCCAGCCAGTCCGCCCCGGAGTTCCGGAACCCCGTCAGATCGAGCTGTCCCGCCCGTGCGAACGTGTGGGTCTCGAGCTCGCTCGTCTCGAGCGGCCCGTTCATTCGCCATCCGCTGTCGGTCGGGTAGAAGTAATGGGGCGAGATGAAGACCTCATATCCGCCCGCCTTCGCCGCCTCGAAGATTCTCTCCATGTTCTCGACGGTCCGGTTCTCCGTGACGCTCGCCCCCACCGCGTCCCAGTTCGCTCCGTCCTCGCTCAGTACGTCGTTCTGTGGGTCAATGAACACGACCGCCGTATCGGTCTTCTTGATCTCCACCTGACGCTCCTCACGCGATGACGAAGGACCGGTGCGATAGGTATTCGATAAAGCGGATGTCCTTCCGAGGCGCAATCCGGTCCGGCGACGTGAGATCTCTTCCTGAGCCGGTGCGGCGGATTGTTCCGGCACCGGGCGGCATCACTCGAGTGCCGTACTCACCTTCGGGGTGTGCCCGCAGGAGGCGCTGCCCCGATCATTCGGGCCTCCATTCCACTTTGCCCCATCGCGGGACGTTCCGCATCGGTGAATTGCCGCACCTCGGGCGCGCCGGTGGTGACGCGGAACCACCCGGGTATCGCCGGCGTTGCCCCGCCGCCCGGGCTTGGGGGCCGTCCCGCCGGTACGCCTAGTCGAGCACGAGCACGAGCACGCTGAGCACGAGCAACCCGAGCGAAAACAGAAGGGTCGTTGCCGAGCCGACCACGAAGAGGAGCGCCACTCTGCCGTTCCCCACGTGGTCGGGGGTCATCACGTTGACGGGTTCCCGCGGATCGTAGACCACCTCGACCACGCCGCCCACGCGGGCGGGCGCGAAGTTGAACGGCCCGATCGTCGTGCGTACGCCCTCACCGCCGTCCGCCGTGAACTGGATCATGAGCATTACGCTTCCGTTCGGCCCTCCTCCGATGTTCACGCACGTCGCCCGGGTCCGGACCCCGCGCTTGCGCAGCGCACGGCCTCCCTGGAGGATGCGCCACGAGAACCACAGGACAAGAGCCGACACAGCGGCCAGCGCAATTGACAGACCGAGCACTTCATCCCCCCGGATACCGGCCGGAACAGCCGCCCGGCTGCAGTGGCCCGCACATCGCTCAACCACCGATGGTCACTTTAGATGCGTTGACCCGCACACGCCACAAGGTGATCCACGGGCCCCACGCACCACGCCGAGCCCTTGTCACTGCCCCGGCGAGAACCGCCGGGCCCGGGTCAGATGACGGTGAGCGTCAGGACCGCCGTGTACGTACCGGGCGGCGTGGAGGTCGGTGCGTCGAGGTCGAGCCCGGCTCCGGCGTCCGCGGTGCCGGGGCCGATTCCGGTGGCCAGCGTCCGTGACTCCTTGAGCCCGTTGCCGTCGCCGCGTACGACCGGGGCGCCCGGCGTGACGGACGGGACGTTGCCGGGGTCGACGATCGCGGGTGCCCAGGTCAGGCTGCTGCCGTCGATGACGCTTCCGGCCGGGCCGGTGAAGTCGCCGACCCGGCCCGAGGCCGTCCAGCCGACGTTGCCGAGGCGGGTGTCGGTGACCGTGACCGGGGTCATCCGCCCCGAGGTGTGGAGGAACTCGCCCGACGGGTCGAGCACGGGACCGGGCAACTCGACGTGCGGGTCGCCCTCGACGGAGATCAGCAGCGCCCCGGGCTCGAGGGACGTCGTGATCGACTGCGTCCCGCCGCCAGGAGCGGCGCCGTCGCACACGGGACCGCCCACCCGGTCGCAGGCGGACGGATAAGGAGCCGTGGTCGCCAGTGCGTTGGTGCCGTCGGTGGAGAAGGTGGGGTTGCCGCAGCTCTTGACGTCGATGTCCTGGACGTCGACGCCCGGGATCTTGCGGACCTGGTCCAGACCCGCCTGCACGAGATTGACGGGCAGCGGCGAGTAGCCGAGCTTGTCCACGTACCGCTGCCCCTGGCAGAGGAAGTAGTACGCGAAGGCGCCGAGGGTCCTGCCCTTCTGGACGGTGAAGTTCGACTCCGCCCTGGTCGGGACGATCATGTAGCTGTAGCTCGAGAGCGGGTAGGTGCGCGGGTCCGTGTCGTCGTAGACCTCGCCGAGGTTCTGCGTCAGATGGCCGGGCGAGGAACCGTCCTCGTCGATCCGCGCCTTCAGCAGCGCCACCGCCACGCTCCGCGCGGTGGGCTCGACGTAGTACCCGGCCTTGTTGAGCACCTTGGCGACCGGGGATTGGGTCGTGGACGCCGCGTACGAGTACTCGACGTACGTGATGGTGCCCACGTTGCGGGTCTGCGCCACGTAGCCGGCGACGCCGTTCGAGCCCGCCTGCCTGACGAAGGGGCTGTCCCACACCCTCGGGTAGTTCGAGGTCGTCCCGCAGGGGGTGCTGCGGCCGGCCCGGCCGCAGTAGTCGTCCCACAGCGACGGGTACTGCTTGCTCATCCAGGTGCTGAACTGCGCCGTGGTGCCGGATCCGTCGGAACGCACCACCGGGACGACCGGACGGGCGGGCAGCACGGAGGCGAGCGCCGGGTTGTCGGCCTTGATTGCCGGGTCGTTCCAGGTCTTGATGACACCGGTGAAGATCTTGGCGATGACCTCGCCGGACAGCCGCAGATCGGTCACCCGCTTGCCAGCGATGGTGAGGTTGTACATGAACGACGTGCCGCCGGCCGCGATCGGCAGGTACGCGTACTCGCGGCGCGGAGGGGTGTCGACGGCGCCCGAGCCCGCGACACCGTAAGGGATCTCGGAGACGGCGAAGTCGACCGTGCCGTTGCGGAACTGGTCGCGGCCGTCCGAGGAGCCGGTCCCGTTGTAGAGGACCTTGATGTTGTCCATCCGGACGTTGGCCGCCCATTGGTCCATCGCGTTCTGGCTCCATGTGGAGCCGGCACCCGAGATCGGGACGTACGTCGCGGCGGCCGCCGGTGTGGCGCCGAACAGGAGGGCGGCCAAAAGGGAGAGAGCGGCGACGGCTCTCAGGCGTGCGAAGCGTACCGGGGGCGATCCGGGCATGGCTGATGACTCCTGGTCGGTGTGGAAGAGTGCGGGCCGTGGTGGTGGGGCGGTCACCCGGCGCCCGGGGCGGTGGTTGCGGACCCGAGGTGGGCTCGCCCGCTCATGCGCTCGGCGTCCCGGCACGCTCCGGTGCCGCCGACCGCCGACCGGGTCCCCTGAACCATCGCTCCCCCTTGTCACGGAGCACGGTGTCCGTGCCCGGAGCGCGATCGAGGACCCCCTGAACCTTGATCACATCGCGCAAGAATGCGCGCGTGGCCGCAACCCGGGTCGACCGGCGGGTGAAGGCCGAACAGCGAACGCACCAACGCAGGGGTGGGCCGACCGGACGGAGGGGCCGCCGTCCCCCTGTTTCCGGTGCGTCCGCGTCGGGCGTGACGGGCCCGTCGCAGAGGCGCCCGTTCCGGCCGGCTTCGCGGGCCACGGTCAGGACGACCGGCGCGCCGTCGGAAAGGCGGTACGGCTCGTTCGTGGTGGGCACGCCGGGGGTCGGATCACCGAAGGTGCGGGTGTCGGGGCGGCCGCGGAACGCATGCATGGATCAACCGGGAAGCGCCGGGTCAGGTCCCGAGGCAACCCGGACCGCGACCACTGGGACCACCGGGACCAGGCCCTGCCGGTCGTCAGCCGCCGGGACGGGTGCCACGCCGTATGTCATCCGGCTGCGCGCCCGGGGCGTTCCGGCAGTCCGGCCCCAGCGCACGGCAAAGGCCCAGGTCATCCGGTATGACTCCGGATGGCCTGGGCCTTGGGCTACCGCCCTGCGCGACGGGCGCCGGTACGGCCGGTGCCCCTCGCACCCGTCAGTACTGCTCGGTCTCCACGAAACCGGCGTCAGCGCTGTCGTCCGCGCCGAAGGCGGCGGCGGTCGGGTCGAATCCGGGCGGGCTGTCCTTCAGGGCCAGGCCCAGGCCGGCCAGCTTCGCCTTGACCTCGTCGATCGACTTCGCACCGAAGTTGCGGATGTCGAGCAGGTCGGCCTCGGAGCGTGCCAGGAGCTCACCCACCGAGTGAACTCCCTCGCGCTTGAGGCAGTTGTAGGAACGGACGGTGAGCTCGAGCTCCTCGATCGGCAGCGCCATGTCGGCGGCGAGGGCGGCGTCCGTCGGGGACGGGCCCATGTCGATGCCCTCGGCGTCGACGTTCAGCTCGCGGGCGAGACCGAACAGCTCGACGAGGGTCTTGCC
>NZ_JBHYMQ010000115.1:0-15367 GCF_042742985.1 Streptomyces sp. NPDC058864
GCACTCACAACCGTGTTTGTGCTGGGTATTCTTGTGGGGGTAGGGGTTTTGTCTGGGGGGGGCGGGTTGGTGGGACCGCGGCCGCCCGGGGGGGGGCGCCGCCCCCGGCCGCCCGGCGGGGGCGCCCCGCCCGCCGTTCTCCCGTGCCCCGGCCCTCCGCGGCGGACACCGCCCGGGGCGCTCAGCCGTACGGGTGGTCCGGCGCGCCGTCGACCCGGCGGGAGCCGCGGGCGTCGTCCATCCAGCTCGGGCGTGTCCGGAGGAAGGAGAGGTCCTCGGCGGCCGGCGCGGCCGCGTCGCGCAGGCGTTCGCCCTCGTCGGCCGCGAGCCGGGTGTACCAGGTCGTCAGGTCGTCGGCACCGCCGCCCGACCAGTCGGGGAACTCGTGGAAGCGGTGGAACCAGAAGGTGCGGCAGGCCGTGCAGCGCAGCAGGGACTCCTGGTCGTGGTGGGACTCGTACAGTGTCCGCACCCAGGCGAGTTCGGGCTCGGCGCAGCAGTCGATGAAACTCGGGGTCGCCACGGTGCGTGATCCTATCCCCGGCGGCGGACGCGTTCGGAGTGCCCGCCACCCTCTCGGCGTTCGGGCCCGCGAGGCCCGTCGCCCTTGAGATACCGCGACGCGCGGGAGCGTGCGGGATTCCGGTATCCGCGCCAGGTCGGCGGGGCTTCCGGGTTCTTCCCGGAACGCGTCTTCGACGAGACCCGGCAGGCGGTTCTGGCCGACTTCTTCGCACGGCGGCTGCCGCCGGTGAAGCGCCCTGGTACCGGCCCTTCTCCTGACCGGGGGCGGGCCGGGGCCGGCCGGTGGTGCCGGCCCCCTGCGACGACCGTCAGGCGCGGGCGAGGAGTTCGAGGGTGTCGACGACGCGGTTGGAGAAGCCCCACTCGTTGTCGTACCAGGCGACGACCTTGATGTGGCGGCCCTCCACGCGGGTGAGGGCGGCGTCGAAGATCGACGAGGCCGGGTGGCCGGTGATGTCGCTGGAGACCAGCGGTTCGGTGGCGTAGTCGAGGACGCCCTTCAGCCTGCCGTCGGCGGCGGCGCGATAGGCGTCCAGCACCTGTTCGCGGCTGACCTCGCGGGAGACCGTGGTGTTGAGCTCCACGATCGAGCCCACCGGCACGGGCACGCGGATCGAGTCGCCGGACAGCTTGCCGTCGAGGTTCGGCAGCACCTTGCCGATGGCCTTGGCGGCCCCGGTGGTGGTGGGCACGATGTTCACGCCGGCGGCGCGGGCGCGGCGCATGTCGCGGTGCGGGCCGTCCTGGAGGTTCTGCTCCTGGGTGTAGGCATGCACCGTCGTCATGAATCCGTGCTCGATGCCGGCCAGGTCGTCCAGCACGGACGCGAGCGGGGCCAGGGCGTTCGTGGTGCACGAGGCGTTCGACACGATGACGTGCCGGGCCGGGTCGTACTCCGCGGTGTTCACGCCGAAGGCGAGGGTGACGTCCGCGCCGTCGGAGGGGGCGCTGACCAGGACCCGCTTGGCGCCGGCGGTCAGGTGCGCGCGGGCGGCCTCAGCCGAGGTGAAGCGGCCGGTGGATTCCAGCACGACGTCGACGCCCAGTTCGGCCCACGGCAGCTTCGCCGGCTCGCGCTCGGCGAGCACCTTGATCCGGTGACCGTCGACGACCAGATCGGACCCGTCCACCTCGACGGTGCGGCCGAGCCGGCCGAGCGAGCTGTCGAACTTGAGGAGGTGTGCGAGGGACTCGGGTGCGGTCAGGTCGTTGACGGCGACCACCTCGAGGTCGCTGCCGCGCTCGAGGAGGGCGCGGAGGGTGTTGCGTCCGATGCGGCCGAATCCGTTGACGGCGATGCGGGTCATGGAGGGTTCCTTTCGTTGCCGTCTCCATGTTCGGCAGCGGGCCGCCGCCCCGGCAGTGGCCTGAACGACAGCATGCGCAAGGATCTCGCCAGACCTTTCGCCACCGTCCGCAAGGATCCCGCCACTCAGGCGGAGAAGGTGTTCCGGTACTCCGTGGGCGAGGTGCCGAGGATGCGGTGGAAGTGCAGCCGCAGGTTCGCGCCGGTGCCGAGGCCGACACGGTCGGCGATCTGCTCCACGCCCAGGTCGGTGCGTTCCAGCAGTTCACGTGCCAGGTCGACCCGGGCGCGCAGCACCCACTGCATCGGCGTGTAGCCGGTGTCCTCCGCGAACCGGCGTGAGAAGGTGCGTGCCGACACCCGGGCGTTGCGGGCGAGCGTGTCGAGCGTCAGAGGTTCGGCGAGGTGCGCCAGGGCCCATTCGCGGGTGCTCGCGAACAGGTCGCCGAGCGGTTCGGGCACGCTCCGGGGCACGTACTGGGCCTGCCCGCCGCTGCGGTAGGGCGCCGCGACCAGACGTCGCGCGACGTGGTTGGAGAGGCCGACGCCGTGGTCGCGCCGTACCAGGTGCAGGCACAGGTCGATGCCGGACGCGGCTCCGGCCGAGGTGAGCACGTCGCCCTCGTCGACGAACAGCACGTTCTCGTCCACCCGCACCAGCGGGTGCCGTTCGGCGAGGGCCCTCGTGTAGTGCCAATGGGTGGTGGCCCGCTTTCCGTTGAGCAGGCCCGTCGCCGCCAGCGCGAAGGCCCCGGTCGAGATGGCCGCGAGCCGGGTGCCGCGTTCGTGGGCCGCCATCAGCGCGCCGACGACCGCCGCGGACGGTTCGGTGGTCGCCGGCTCCCGGTAACCGGGGATGAAGACGGTGTCGGCTTCGTCGAAGGCCTCGAGGCCCTCCGCCACGTGGTACGACAAACCGTCGCCGCCGGTCACCAGGCCGGGCGCGGCGCCGCACACCCGCACCTCGTAGGGCATGCTCGGCCGGCTGGAGAACACCTGGGCCGGGATGCCGACGTCGAGGGGCTTGGCCCCCTCCAGTACGAGCACGACGACGTGGTGGTTCCTGCTGCGGCTCAACGGGTCTCCTGCGGCTCTCCCGCCCTGTGGCGCGGCTGACTGCTGTCGCAAGCATCCTGCCACCGTCCCCCGGGCGCCGCCCGGCGCGGAGGCCACGGTGGGCCGAACACGGGATCTACGCGCGAAGAAATTTTAACATTCCATTGTCATGAACACTTCCCAGCGGGCCGGGTCCGGGGTTACCAAGTGGTAGTCAGTTCCCCGCCCAGGGAGGTTCCGTGAGACGCACCACGTCGTTGTCGGCCCTGACCACCCTGATCGTCACCCTGGCCTTCGGCCTGTTGTGGTCCACCCCGGCGCAGGCCGCCGGGCCCGCCTACGTCGCGCTGGGGGACTCGTACTCCGCCGGCAACGGCGCGGGCAACTACGACAGCGCGAGCGGCAGTTGCCACCGGAGTTTCAGCGCGTACCCGTACCTGTGGAAGAACGCCCACGCCCCCTCCTCCTTCGCCGACACCTCCTGCTCCGGTGCGGTGACCACGGACGTGACCAACAGCCAGCTCGGCCCGCTGAACGCCTCCACCGGTCTGGTCTCCCTCACCATCGGCGGCAACGACGCGGGCTTCTCCGACGTCATGACGACCTGTGTGATCGGCTCCGACACCGACTGCGTCAACCGGGTCAACCAGGCGGAGACCTACGCCCGCAACACCCTGCCCGCCCGCCTCGACGCCACCTACAACGCGATCCGCGCCAAAGCCCCCAACGCCAAGGTCGTCGTCCTCGGTTATCCGCGCGTCTACACCCTGAACGTCCTGTGTGTCGGCCTCTCCGACACCAAGCACCGCAAGATCGACGAGGCCGCCGACGTGCTCGACGGAGTCATCGCCGCCCGCGCCGCCGCCCACGGTTTCGTCTTCGGGGACGTCCGGGGCACCTTCAACGGCCATGAACTCTGCTCGGGCGACGACTGGTTGCACTCCCTGGTCGTCTCGCCGAGCTGGGAGTCCTACCACCCCACCGCCAAGGGCCACACGAGCGGCTACTACCCCGTACTGAACGCCAACAGCTGACCGCCCGCCTCCCCGCACCTACCCCGGGGCCGCCCCGGCCCGGCGCCGCCCGGTCCGGTCCCGTCCCCTCCGGCGACCCCGTACGGCCGCGTCCGAAGGCCCGTACGGGGTCGCGTCGTGCCGTCACCGGCCGCTGCCGCGAACTGAGTCAGTGACAAAGTGGATGAGTGGCTGAACCACTCCTTGCGGTCCGGGCCCTCCGTTTGCCAGGCTTGGCGGGCCCGGTCCTGCGCTCCACGACCGGGTGGTTCGCGCGCCTCCCTCGTCCCCCCTCGCCATGCCGTGCTGCCCGCGCACGGCGGCTGACGACCGAACAGGATGCGGAATGTCTCTGACGCGCCGAAGAATGCTGATGGCGAGTGCCGTGAGCGTGGTGACCGCCGCCGTCGCCCCGGGCGGACTCGCCGGCCCCGCGGCCGCCGCCCCACGGGCCACCGCCGCCGACGACGGTTCCGCACCGGGACTGTCGACCCTGGACCGCACGCTGCTACGCGGCCCGGACCTCGGGTCCGGCTACCGCGGGATCGTCGCGGCGCCCGGTGAGCCCCACCTCGTCCGCAAGGACCTGGCCAACGTCACCGCGCCCACGGTGACCCGGTCGCTGATCGCCTTCGCCCAGATGTCGGACCTGCACATCGTCGACGACCAGTCACCGCTGCGCGTCGAGTGCCTGGACCGGCTCGCCGACTACGGGCCCCCGCACTACAACTCGTACCCCACCGAGTCCGCGTACCGCGCGCACGAGTTCCTGTCGACCCAGACCACCGACGCGATGTGCCGCGCCGTCCGGCAGATCGGCCGCGGGCCGCGGACCGGCGCGCCGCTGGCCTTCACCGTCGTCACCGGCGACGCGGTCGACAACTGCCAGTACAACGAGACCCGTTGGTACATCGACCTGCTGGACGGCAACACCGTCACCCCCGACTCCGGAAGCCTCTCCCTCGACGAGAGCGTGAGCAGCGGGCGGTTCGGCACCGACGTCCACTACTGGCACCCGCAGGCCCGGCAGAGCCCCGCCGACAACAACGAGCTGGCCGGCTTCCCCCTGGTGACCGGACTGCTCGCCGCCGCCCGCAGGCCCTTCACCGCGAGCGGGCTCCGCATGCCCTGGTACGCCGCCTACGGCAACCACGACGGCCTCGTCCAGGGCAACGTCGCGCCGGACGTCCTGCCCTTCGACCCGCTCAAGAGCATCGCCACCGGCTCGACGAAGATCACCCAGATCGAGGGCGTCCCCGACGTCTTCGACAACGGGCCCGCCTACTACATCGAGCTGCTGACGGACATCATCACCGGCGACTTCACCCTCGACACCGAGAAGGTCACCGCCGACCCCGCACGACGCCTGCTGGAGCGGCGCGAGTTCGTCGCCGAGCACTTCCGCACCACCGGCACCCCCGCGGGGCACGGCTTCACCTCCGGCAGCGACCGGGCCTACTACGCCATACCCTCCGGCCCCACCGACCTCGTCCAGGTCCTCGTGCTGGACACGACCAACGCGAGCGGCGGCGCGGACGGGGCCCTCGACGAAGCCCAGTGGGAGTGGCTGGACGCACAGCTCAGGGCCAACAGCTCCCGCTACGAGACGGACCGCGCCAACGGCACGGGTCCCGGCACCGTCGTCACCCAGCCCGGGGTCAAGGACAAGCTGATCGTCGTCTGCTGCCACCACACCCTGGACTCGATGGACAACACGGACGACGACGCGCCCTACAGCGGCGCCGACCTGCGCGACAAACTGCTGCGCTTCCCGAACGTCGTGCTGATGGTGGACGGCCACACGCACACCAACAACATCACCGCGCACAAGCCCGCCTGGACCTCCGCACTCAGCGCCGGCTTCTGGGAGGTGAACACGGCCTCGCACATCGACTGGCCCGTGCAGTCCCGGATCGTCGAGATCGCCGAGGGCGGCGGCTACCTGTCGATCTTCACCACCATGGTCGACGCGGACGCGCCGCTGTCGTACGGAGGGGACACCGGCACCCCCGCCGCGCTCGCCTCACTGGCGCGCGAACTGGCCGCCAACGACATCCAGTCCGTCGCGCGCGGCATCGACCTGCGGCGCGGCGCGGCGACCGCCCGCAACACCCAACTGCTGCTGCCGCTGCCGTTCGCGCTGCCCACCGGCGCCGGCACGCCCGCGCCGGACTGGCCCCTCCTGCAGCAGGGCCAGAGCGGCACCCGGGTCAGGGCCCTGCAGTACCTGCTGAACGCCCGCGGGGTGGGGCTCGCCGTGGACGGCGTCTTCGGCATCACGACCGCCGCCGGGGTCCGTTCCTTCCAGACCTCGCGCGGCCTGCCCTCGAACGGCGTCGTCGGCCCGGCGACCTGGCAGCCGCTGGTCTTCACGACGCTGGCGCAGGGCGCCTCGGGCCCCGCGGTCTCCGCGGTGCAATACCTGCTGAACACCCGCGGCGCGGGGCTGAGCGTCGACGGCGCCTTCGGCACGGCGACGGACGCCGCGGTGCGCTCCTTCCAGTCCGCCCGTGGTCTGCCCGCGGACGGCACCGTCCGGACCGGGACCTGGCTGAACCTGCTGGCCCCCTGACGCGACGAGGGCGGGCGCGGAGTCCACTCCGCGCCCGCCCCCTCGTCACGCGTGGATCAGGCGAGCAGCTCCACCTCGGCCAGGGTCGACTCGGCGTCCAGGACCAGGCGGTACTGGGTGTAGCCGCCCGGCTTGGGGACCGAGAAGGCCCGGGTCTGGCGGTCCCAGGTGAAGGACTCACCGGAGCGCTTGTCGAGGGTCTTCCAGTGCGTGCCGTCCGAGGAGCCCTGGAGCGTCCAGCCCGTGGGCGCCTTGGCGCGGTCCGCCGACGAGGTCAGCGTGTACTGGACGGCCTTGGTCCGTCCGCCGACCGGGAGGTCCACGGTGGTGACCGCCGCGTCCGTCGCCGAGGTGTTGTCGAACAGCGCGCCGTCGCCCTTGAGGGCGTCCGCGCGAGGTGCGGGCACCTCGTCGTCCTGGGTGATCGACACCGGCGCGGCGTTCTTGCCGGTGCCCCAGGACGAGGGCTTCGGGCCCATGTCGAACTCCAGCACGCCGCCCTTGGCGAGCAGCGAGTGCGGCAGCGAGGTGGACGTCCAGGAGCGGCCGTTGACCTTGAGTCCCTGCACGTACACGTTGCGCGTGCTGTTCTTCGGGGCCTTGACCACCAGGTCCTTGCCGTTCTCGAGGTGGACCGTCGCCTTGGTGAACAGCGGGGAGCCGATGGCGTACTCGCCGCTGCCCATCACCAGCGGGTAGAAGCCGAGCGAGGAGAAGAGGAACCAGGCCGACTGCTCGCCGTTGTCCTCGTCGCCGTGGTAGCCCTGCCCGATGTCGCTGCCGGTGTACAGGCGGGAGAGCACCTCGCGGACGTTCTTCTGCGTCTCCCAGGGGCGGCCGGCCGCGTCGTACATGTACGTCACGTGGTGGGCCACCTGGTTGGAGTGCCCGTACATGCCCATCCGCACGTCCCGGGCCTCCGTCATCTCGTGGATGACGCCCCCGTAGGAGCCGACGAACTCCGGCGAGGCGGTCTCGGGCGTGGCGAAGTACTCGTCGAGCTTCTTCGCCAGGCCGTCACGGCCTCCGTACAGGTTGGCCAGGCCCCGGCTGTCCTGCGGGGCGGTGAAGGCGTAGCCCCAGCCGTTCGTCTCGGTGTAGTCGTAACCCCACACCCGCGGGTCGTACTTCGCGGAGTCGACCCGCCAGTCGCCCTTGGCGTCACGCCCCTGGAAGAAGCCGGCTTCCGGGTCGAAGAGGTTGACGTAGTCCTGGGCGCGGTTGAGGAAGTACGCGGACTCCTCCTTGTAGCGCTTCTTGCCGGTCTTCTCGTAGAGCGCCTTGCCCATCTCGGCGATGCCGTAGTCGTTGAGGTAGCCCTCCAGCGCCCACGACAGGCCCTCGTGGGTGTCGGTGCTCGTGTAGCCGAGGAAGGGGGAGGTGGCCATGCCCTTGCGGCCCACGCCCGACTGCGGCGGGACGACCGTCGCGTTCTTCACGGCCGCGTCGTACGCCGCCTCGGCGTCGAAGTTCACGCCCTTGACGTAGGCGTCCGCGAACGCGACGTCCGAGGACGTGCCCGTCATCAGGTCCGCGTAGCCGGGGGACGACCAGCGCGAGGTCCAGCCGCCGTCCTTGTACTGCTGCACGAACCCGTCGACCATCTCACCGGCCTGACTGGGCGTCAGGAAGGAGTACGCCGGCCACGTCGTCCGGTAGGTGTCCCAGAAGCCGTTGTTGACGTAGACCTTGCCGTCCACGATCTTCGCGCCGGTGTGGGTCGGGGTGTCGGGACCGGGCATCGCGGAGAACGGGGACGCGTACTGGTACTTCGACCCCACCTTCTCGAAGCCGGAGTTGGGGTACAGGTACAGCCGGTACAGGCTGGAGTAGAGCGTCGTCAGCTGGTCCGGCGTCGCACCCTCGACCTCGACGCGGCCCAGCAGCTTGTCCCACTGCTTCTGCGCCCGGGACTTCACCGTCTCGAAGGAGGTGCCCTGCGGTATCTCCTGGCGCAGGTTGTCCTTCGCCTGGTCGATGCTGATCAGCGAGGTGGCCAGGCGCAGCGAGACGGTGCGGTCCTCGCCCGCGTCGAAGCGCAGGTAGCCCTTCACGCCGCTCGACGTTCCCTCCTTCACGGGCGCGTCGAACTCGCCGTACAGGAACAGCCGGGTGGCGCCGGTGGAGAGTCCGGACTTCACGTCGGAGTAGCCGGTGAAGGTGCCGGTCTCCTTGTCGAGCGTCAGGCCCGCCTGCTCGGTGACGTTGTCGAAGAGCACGCTCGCGTCGTCACCGGGGTAGGTGAAGCGCATCACCGCCGCGTGGTCGGCCGGCGCCATCTCCGTCTTGAGGCCGTTCTCGAACTTCACCCCGTAGTAGTAGGGGCGGGCGGTCTCGTTCTCGTGCCGGAAGGGCAGCGCCCGCGCGCCGCGCGCCGTGTCCGGGGTGCCGGAGGCGGCGGACGGCATCACCTGGAAGGTCTGCCGGTCGCCCATCCAGGGGCTGGGCTCGTGGCTGGCGCTGAACGCCTGGATCGTGGGCAGGTTGTCCGAGTTGTTCGCCTTGGCGTAGTCGTACAGCCAGTTCAGGGTGCCCGCGTTGGTCACCGGCGTCCAGAAGTTGAAGCCGTGCGGGACGGCCGTCGCCGGGAAGTTGTTGCCGCGCGAGAAGCTGCCGCTGGAGTTGGTGCCGCGGGTCGTCAGCGCGTAGTCCGACAGGTGCGCCTTCGGCTTCTGCGGCGGGAGCGGCTTCAGGGCCACGTCGTCCAGCCAGCCGCGGAACTTCGCCGGGCCCTTGGCGGAGTCGTACGCGACCACGATGCGGTCGACGGTCTTGCCGGCCGCGACCGAGCCGATCCGCGAGACGACGTCGTTCCACTGGTTGACGTAGAGCACCTTGGCCGCGCCCTGCCCCTGCGGGGTGAGCGCGAAGCCGTGCTGGTCGGTGGCGCCGAGGCGGCTGAGGTAGGTGCCGTCGGTGAAGACCAGGTCCACGGAGACGTTGGTGGCGTCGTAGTCGCGGTCGCCGTCGGCCATCGACGGGTAGATCCGGTACGACAGCGCGGTGTCCCGGCGGACGGGCAGGTCGACGTCGAAGACCTTGTTGTACGAGTACGCCCGGCTGTCACCGGTGTGCCGGCCCGCGTAGCGCAACGCCCGCGTACCGGTGAAGCCGGCGCCCGACTTCGCCGTCGGCGAGCCGCTCGGGCCGCGGTCGACGAGCGAGAGCATGTCCTGCGGCACGGGGTCGCCGGTGCTGCCCGTCGACAGCTGCAGGTCGGCGAGCTGGGTGATGCCCGAGGCGCCGTTGTTCTTCGTGATGTCGATCCGGAAGTGCTGGTACTCGGCGGGCTCCGCGAGGTCGTACGACTTCGTCTGGAACCGCTCGGGGAAGGACTCGCCGGAGCGGGTGTCGAGGGTCTTCCAGTCCTTGCCGTCGGTCGAACCCTGCAGGGTCCAGTCCTTCGGGTCGCGTTCCGCGGCGTCGTTGGCGGACGTCAGCGCGTAGGTGACCACCTTCGCGGGGGCGTCGAGGTCGAACTCCACCCAGCCGGTGGGCTGGAAGACCAGCCACTTGGTCCCCGGCTCGGCGTCGACGAGGTTCTCCTTCACCTCGCCCGAGTCCGTGTACTCGCCGTTGGCGCGGATGTCGGTGACGTGGTCGTTGAGGTTGCCGGCAATGCCGGTGCTGTAGCCGCCGTCCACGCCCGAGGCCCGCTTGGACCCGTCGGCCGCGGTGTCCACGGTGTTGCGCCAGTCGGGCGCGGGATCGCCCGACTCGAACGACGACGCGAAGGTGTCGACGTGCGACTTGTGTTCGGTAACGGCGACCGCCGATTGCTGCGTGGCCGCGGCCAGAGCGAGGGCGGTCGCCAGGACGACCGCCGACGAGCTCCATCTGTGCCGGGCAGCTCTCTGCTGCATATGCGCGAGCACCCCTTCTGCGCCTGGACAACGTTGTCAAGTTCGCTTTGCAAGGGCCAGTAGGGGGTCAAGGCGCCGGTGGTGTCAAGGGTGTTGGTGTGACTTTCGGACCGGCGGGGTTCGGTTGTCCGGTCATGTCCCGAGCACTCGGGCGGCGACAGGCCTTGGCGCGGCCCCCGGACGGGGCGCCGATCGGGACGGGAGCCGGCCGCCCCACGGGGCGCCGTTCGATGTGGCGCTCCGGTGGCACGCACGGGGATCGTGGAGTCGGCATCCGCTGGAAGGGCCGTCGGTGAAGCCGGCCGGGGCCGTGGGAGACGATGCGTCACCACGTCCCCCTGGCGCGCCCGGTTTCCGTACCCGCTACAGGCGCCGCCTGATAGCCTGCCGTCTTCGCCGGTCACCCGGACGGAGTCCCCGGCAGGTCCCGATGCCCCGTCCCCAGTCTCTCCCGACCGCCCTCGACGCCCTGGATCGCGCCTTCGCCTCCGAAGAGCCCTTCCCCGTCACCGGGTGCCTGCATTGCTACGGCGAGCAGGACCTCGCCCGGCTCTCCGGGCCACTGCACCGCATACCCGAGGACCTGCTGTCCTCGGTCGCCGGGAAGACGCCCGACCACTGGGACGACTTCCCGCGTCTGTACCGGCGTCTTGTCCCGCGCATCATCCGCCCGGTCGTCACCGGAATGTTCTGCGTCGAAGAGGAACTCGTCGCCTCCCGCCTGGTCCAGGCGGACTGGACCACTTGGGACGCGCCCCTGACCGAAGCCCTCCACGACGTCTGGCACGCCTGGTGGCAGGCCACCTTGCGCACCCACCCCGGCCCCGTGCCGATCCGGAGGACCCTCGCCGTCGTCACCGTCGCCACCGGCACCCTGCGTCCCTGGCTGGAGGTCTGGACCGGCATCCGCACCTCGGCCGCCGACGCCCAACTGGCGGACCTCGTCGACGATGTGATGTTCGAGTCCGAGTTCACCGACCTGAACATGGGCTTCTACGAGGAGTACCACGCCACCGCGGAGCTGGTGGAGTGGCTGCTCACCGATGTGCGCGACCGTGTCGCCGACGCACGTCCCGACGCCCTCTACCGCGTCGAAGCCTTCCGGACCGGCGCCCGGCACGCCGGATGAGGGTGGACACGCGGCACGCTACCGCCGGGGCCCGGTACGGACCGGGCCCCGGCGGCGGGCCGGAGCGCGGGGGGCGTCAGACCAGGTCGGGGCGCTGCCATTCCTCGCCGAGGACGTGGTGCGCCAGGAAGGCCAGCACCGTGGCGTACCACAGGCGGACGTTGTTGGGCTTGAGGATCCAGTGGCCCTCGTCGGGGAAGTAGAGGAACTTCGCCGGGACCTCGAACCGCGCCAGGTCGTTCCAGAGCGCCAGGCCCTCGCCGATCGGCACCCGGTAGTCCTTGTCGCCGTGGATCACCAGCATCGGCGTCGCGATCTGCGCGGCCCGCAGGTGCGGGGACTCGCGCTCGTACCGCTCGGTGCTGACCAGCGGGTCGCCCTGACGCCGCATCCAGTAGGCCGGGAAGTCGGTGACCTGCGCGAAGCTGTACATGTTCCACAGGCTCGCGTGGGTGACGATCGCCTTGAAGCGGTCGGTGCGGGTGGCGATCCAGTTGGCC
The DNA here is from genome assembly GCF_042742985.1 of Streptomyces sp. NPDC058864. Lineage (NCBI taxonomy): Bacteria > Bacillati > Actinomycetota > Actinomycetes > Kitasatosporales > Streptomycetaceae > Streptomyces > Streptomyces sp. NPDC058864. The sequence continues at coordinate 11,965 of NZ_JBHYMQ010000115.1, forward strand.
ATGTAGCCGCCGTACGAGCCGCCCATCATCGCGGTGCGCGCGCCGTCCAGGTCGTCCCGCAGCAGCGCGGCGTCGGTAAGCGCCATCACGTCGTCGTACGGCGCGCCGCCCCAGTGCGCCCAGCCGCGCTCGTGCATCTGCTGGCCGTAACCGGTGGACAGCGCCGGGTCCGGCAGCAGGACCGCGTAGCCCGCGGCCGCCGCAACCCACGGGCTCCAGCGCCAGTGCCAGGCGTTCCAGCTGGTCTGCGGGCCGCCGTGGACCCACAGCAGCAGGGGCGCCGGGGAGTCGGCGCCCGCGCCGTCGGGCAGCACCAGCCAGGCCCGCAGCGCCGTCCCGTCCTCGGCGGTGGTGTGCACCTCGGTGAGGGTGCCCGGCAGGGCCGTGTCCTGCCCGGGGCAGGGCAGGGAAGCGGGCTGCTGCGCGGCCGCCGCGGCGTCGAGGCGCACCGGGAGCGGAGGGCTGTCGACCGCGGACCGCAGGGCGTACACGGTGCCGCCGTCCGGGCTCACCACCACGTCCGAGTACGTACCGGACGCGGTCAGCGCGACCAGCTCACCGCTGCCGGTGGACAGCCGGAAAACCGGTCCGTGGCCGCCCTCGTCGGCGGCGAAGTACACCACCGGGGCGCCGTCCGGACCGGGTACCGGGGAGACGACCGGTGCGCCCGGCCACTGGTCGAAACCGGGCAGCAGGTCGCGTCCGGCGTCCCGGTCGTCCGTGGCGCTCGCCAGCCACAGCGTCACGTCACCGGGGGCGTCCCAGGTGACCCGCCGCCGGCGGGCGCACACCACGTCCCGGCCGTCCGGGGTGAACGCCGGGGCGCCGAACTCCGCGTCGGGGTCCTCCAGCATCCGCAGCGGCTTGCCCGTCTCGGCGTCCGCGACGACGACCACGCCGCGGAGCTCGTCGGGGAGGGTGCCCACGGCCGTCGCGTACGCGACCAGGGACCCGTCGGGGGAGAGCGCGACACCCTCGGCGAACGCCGCGCGGCGCGCGCCGCAGTCCACGGCGGCGGGCTCCTGCGCGGCGGCGTCGGCGACGGTGAACACGTGCGGGACGCCGGGGCCCAGGTCGTGGTCCCAGTACCGCACCGGCACCGACTCGTGCAGGATCGCCGAGACCTTGGCCTTCCGGCGCGCCTCGCGCAGCCCTTCGTCCTGCTCCGCGTCCGCCGCGCCCGGCAGCAGGGAGGCACCGAAGGCGATCCGGGAGGAGCCGGTGGCGGTCGCGTACTCGTCGATCCCGCCGGCCCTGGCCAGCAGTTGCACGGCCTCACCGCCGGCCGGCAGGCTCCACAACGCCGCCTCCTGCCGGTCCTCCTCACCCTCCCCGGGGTCCGCGACCGGACGCGAGGACAGGAAGAGCAGGGTGCCGTCGGGCAGGAACCGGGGAGCGGACTCGCCGCGCCCGGAGCGGGTGAGCCTCCGGGCCGGGCGCTCGCCGGCCGGGTCCACCTCCCACAGGGCACCGATGAACCGGGTACGGTCGGCGGACAGCTCCTGAACCGCCGTCACCAGACGGGTCCCGTCCGGCGACAGCGCGAGCGAGGAGACGCGGGGCAGCGCGAGGAACGCCGCCAGGTCGTGGAATGCAGTGGATTCGGGCATGAGGATCATCCTGAATCCCGGAGGCGGTCCCGCACCAGTGCCCCCGGCGGCAAATCACGGTCAAAGACGCAGGCAGCGGCCGCCCGGTGGCACCGAGCCCCGCATCCCGGCCGCCGCGTCCCGAAATGCCGCCCGCCCGGCCGCTACAACCCTGGGCCAACATCACGTGTCTTCTGGGCGACGAACAGTGTGCGTTGCCGGCCGGACACCACCCGACCGCGGGCCTTCGACGTGGCCGCGAGGGACCCCGAGGGCAACCCGGAAGATCAAGGAGGTCCTTCTGTGCGTCACATCAAGAGCGCGGCCCTCGTGGCCGCGGCACTTCTCAGCCTCGGCGGCGGCGCCCTGCTCACGGCACCCGCCGCACAGGCGGACGTGCCCTTCCCGTCCATCGGGTGGCAGCAGCGCAACTGCGACTTCGACGGCAACGGCTACGACGACGTGCTGACCGGCGCCCCCGGCGCCACCGTGTCCGGGGCCAAGGGCGCCGGGTACGTGACCGTGCAGTACAGCGGGTCGGGCGGCCTCAGCACCGCCAAGAGAACCGTCCTCAGCCAGAGCACCGCGGGCGTCGCGGGCGCCGCCGAGGCCGGCGACGGCTTCGGACGGGCCGTGGCCACCGGCGACCTGGACAACGACGGCTACGACGACGCGATCGTCGGCATACCCGGCGAGGACATCGGCACGGTCTCCGACGCCGGCGGCGCCGTCGTCTTCTTCGGCTCGCCGACCGGACTGCACGGCAGCGACAGCGCCTGGCTGGAGGACCCCGACCAGCCGCGGGCCGGCGCGAACTTCGGGCGCGCCCTCGAAGCCGCACGCTACTTCGCCCCGGATCCCTCGGACCCCGACGCCAACCTGCGCGACAGCATCGCCGTCCTGGAGAACGACTCCCTGCTGTTCTTCACCGTCGAGCCGGGGGCGGCGGCCGCCGCCCCGCGGCTGCAGGAGGCGGGCAGGGGCGTCCGCGCCCTCCAGCGCACGGCACAGGACACCGGCCTCGCCCTGCGGAGCCTCAGCCACGGCAACTACAACGAGGACTCCTGGGCCGACCTGGCGGTCTCCGGGGTGACCACGGGCGACCACCCCGGGGCCGGCGTCACCCAGGTGCTGCACGGCGCCCCCGGCGTCGATGACATCAGCGACGGCGGGACCTTCGAGGGGGGCCCCGCGGTCGTCTCCAGCGACTTCAACCAGGACGGCCAGGACGACCTGGCCATAGGCGACACGGGGACCGGTTCCGCGCTCGGCGGGTCCGTCTCCGTCTACCTCGGCAGGGGCGACCTCTCGGGCCTCGCCCCGACCCCGGCGCAGACGTGGACCCAGGACTCCGCGGGCGTCCCCGGCGTCGCCGAGGCGGGCGACCGCTGGGGCTCCGAGCTGTCCTCCGGCGACACCAACGGTGACGGCCACCCCGACCTCGCCATCGGCGCCCCCGGCGAGGACATCGGCTCCGTGGCCGACGCCGGCGCGGTCTGGACCCTGCGCGGCGCACGGGGCGGCCTCACCGCCACGGGAGCGCGCAGCTTCGACCAGAACAGCGCCGGCATCCCCGGCGCCGCGGAGGCCTCCGACCGCTGGGGCGGCCAGATCCGGCTGATCGACGCGAACAAGGACGGCCGCTTCGGCCTCCTCGCGGCGGCCCCGGGCGAGAACACGAACGACGGCTTCGTGTGGGTCGTCCCCGCGTCGTCGTCCGGCCTGGTCGCGAACGGCACGTGGACGTACGACGGCGCCACGCTCGGCGCCTCGACGGCCGACGCGCAGTTCGGCGCGGCGATCGACGAGTAGGC
>NZ_JBHYMQ010000116.1:0-14747 GCF_042742985.1 Streptomyces sp. NPDC058864
GTGGGCCAGGCGCCGGGGCGCTGCCCGCCGCCGGGGGCGGTGGCGGTCGGCCAGGCACCGGGACGCTGCGCGGCGGGGGGCTGCGCGGTCGGGGCGGCGGGGGGAGGCGTGGGCTCGGGGGCCGGTGCGGGGCTGGGGGCGGCCGCGGGGGCCGGGGCGGGTGGTGCGGTTGCTGCGGGGGCTGCGGGGGCTGCTTCGGCGGGACGGGCCGGTCCGCCCATCGCCGCGCGCGCCGCGGCGGGGCCGCCGCCGGGCGGCAGCGGCTCCCCGAACTCCACGACCGGGGTCGCCGGGCCGCCGGCGGGCGCCGCGAAACCACCCGCGGACGCACGGCGTTCCAGCCGGTCCAGGCGGGCCTGCAGCGACCGCTCGTCGTCGTAGGCCGCGGGAAGCAGAACGCGGGCGCAGATCAACTCCAGCTGCAGACGCGGCGAGGTCGCCCCGCGCATCTCCGTGAGCCCGGTGTTGACCAGGTCCGCGGCGCGGCTGAGCTCCGCCGCGCCGAACACCCCGGCCTGGGCCCGCATCCGCTCCACGACGTCGTCGGGGGCGTCCATCAGGCCCTTCTCCACCGCGTCCGGCACCGCCGCGAGGATCACCAGGTCCCGCAGCCGCTCCAGCAGGTCGGCCACGAAGCGCCGCGGGTCGTGCCCGCCCTCGATCACGCGGTCCACGATCTCGAACGCCGCCGCGCCGTCGCCGGCGGCGAAGGCGTCCACGACGTCGTCGAGCAGCGCGCCGTCGGTGTAGCCGAGCAGCGAGGTCGCCATGGCGTACGTCACACCGGCCTCACCCGCACCGGCGAGCAACTGGTCCATCACCGACATCGAGTCACGCACCGAGCCCGCACCCGCCCGGACCACCAGCGGGTAGACCCCGGCCTCCACCGGGATCGCCTCCCGCTCGCAGACCTCCGCCAGGTAGTCGCGCAGCGTGCCGGGCGGAACCAGCCGGAACGGGTAGTGGTGGGTGCGCGACCGGATGGTGCCGATGACCTTCTCGGGCTCCGTGGTCGCGAAGATGAACTTGAGGTGCTCCGGGGGCTCCTCGACCACCTTCAGCAGGGCGTTGAAGCCCGCCGAGGTGACCATGTGCGCCTCGTCGATGATGTAGATCTTGTAACGGCTGCTCGCCGGCCCGAAGAAGGCCTTCTCCCGGAGGTCACGGGCGTCGTCCACGCCGCCGTGCGACGCCGCGTCGATCTCGATCACGTCGATCGACCCCGGGCCGTTGCGCGCCAGGTCGCGGCAGGACTGGCACTCCCCGCACGGCGTCGGCGTCGGGCCCTTCTCGCAGTTCAGGCAGCGCGCCAGGATGCGGGCGCTGGTCGTCTTGCCACAGCCGCGCGGCCCGCTGAACAGGTACGCGTGGTTGACCCGGTTGTTCCGCAGCGCCTGCTGCAGCGGGTCCGTGACGTGCTCCTGCCCGATGACCTCGGCGAAGGTCTCGGGACGATAGCGGCGGTACAGAGCGAGGGACACGACTACGACGATATCGGCCCCCGCCGACACCCGGGCCCCGCGCATGTGACGGGCCCCACACCGGCGGCCTCCCCCGACCGCCCCGGCCCGCGTTCCCGCAGGTCCGCGGGCAGCAAAAGACCCCTCACGCACCCGCCAGAGCCCACCTACCCTTGCTGCCTTCCGGCCCTGGGGGGGTTCAGCGAGATAGCGCCACGTGAGGGGCTGCGCCCAGCCTACCTGATCGGATCACCCAGGAACGAGTTCGCGAGCACTCCCTCCGGTCTAGTAATGTTTGCCGCGGAGGATTCGCCTAGAGGCCTAGGGCGCACGCTTGGAAAGCGTGTTGGGGGCAACCCCTCACGAGTTCGAATCTCGTATCCTCCGCCAGTGCCTCACCGGGCACGTTGTCGAAGGGCCCCACCGGTCGCGGTGGGGCCCTTCGACGTTCCTCAGTCCTCGTCCTGGTCTTTGTCCACAGCGGGTGTGTCCGGGCCCCAGATCGCCGTCCCGATCTTCCGGGCCACTTCCTTGAGCAAGTGGTCGGGTACGTGCAGGTACCGGGCCCTCATCCGTGCAGCGCCGCCCGGCTCCCAGCCCATGATCTGGTCGATGACCCGGTCCGGAACGCTCAGCAGCATCAACACCGTGCCGGCCGTGTGGCGAGCGTCGTGCAGTCGGCCGTCACGGACGCAGGCGCCTTCGAGGAACCGCTTCCAGTCGTGGTAGTCCGTGTTCGGGCTCAGCAGCCCGCCCGGGCGCTTGGTGAACACGTACTCCGACTCGGCCCACAGGTTCCCGGCTTCCTTGCGCTCGCGGTCCTGCGCCTCCGCGTGAGCGCGGAGCATCACCACCAGAGGACCGGGCAGCGGAACGGCGCGGCAGCCGGCGCGCGACTCCTGCGTGCAGCCGAGCCGGGCAAGCCGCTCTTCGTCCGACGGCCCACTCGCTTCGGCGTCATCTGTCGTGCCCCCGGCGATTCCCTCGCCGGAGGCACGACATGCGCCAACTCATAGCTAAAAAAGACCCTTGTAGCCTTGCCAGCCGGTAGCGACCTTCACCCGCGAGCCGAAGGACCCGTTCCCCTTGCCGTCGTTGCGATAGAGGTTGCCGCTCGTGTCCCGCGCGACCAGGTCGTTCTTCCCGTCGCCGGTGATGTCCCCGACCCCGACGATCGCGTTGTACGAGCCGCCCCAGTCCGAGAAGACCTTCACGCGGTCCTTCAGCTTCCCGTTCCCCAGCCCGTCGTAGCGGTAGAGCGTGCCCGACGTGTCCCGCGCCAGCACATCCCCGTATCCGTCGCCGTTCAGGTCCCCGGCGCCCACGATCTTCGTGTAACCGGTCCACGCCGAGCGGATCTTCACGCCCGCCTGCAACTTGCCCGCGCCGTCGTTGGCGAACAGATAGATGTCGCCGGTCGACGCCTTGCGGGCCAGCAGGTCGGTGCGGCCGTCGCCGGTCAGGTCGCCGGGCGCGGTGAGGACGTTGTACGCGTTCCAGCCGGTGCCGAGGGAGGTATGGCTGTTCGACGGGTTGTACGGCTCACCGCACCGGCCCGCGTAGCGCCGCAGTTCGCCGTTCGGCATGCGAACCAGCATCTCGGCGCACCGGTCCGTACCCATGTCGCCGAAGGGCACGGCCGCCGTCCCGGCGGGCCAGCCCGAGCCGGAATACTTGAAGTCGAAGGTGCCCTTGCCCTTGGTGTAGTGCAGGGTCAGAGCGCCCGAGGAGTTGAGTGTGACCAGCTCGCCGTAGCTGTAGTACCCCTGGTCGTGGAAACCTTGGCGGCCGCCGCCGTACCCCAGCGAACCGCCCGTGGTGTACGTGCCGCCGCCGTCCTCGGCGGTGGCCTTCAGGCTCCAGGTTTTGGGGCCGTTGTAGGAGTAGGTGCCCGAGTCCGTCTTCAGGTCCCAGTTCACCTCGACGTGCGCCCCGCTGCCCGTGATGGTGCGCTCGGTGCGCCCCTGCGCGTCTTTCACGGTGAAGGTCCAGTCCGCAGGCTTGTTCAACTGCCAGATGCTGTCCCAGTAGTTGACGCCGTTGCGGCCCTTCGCGTCCACCGCGTCGCCGGCCACGTCCGACTCGATCTTCGCCAGCGACTGGGTCGGCACCCCGCTCTGCACGATCCGGATCGCCTTGTCCGCGCCGACGTACGCGATGTCGCCGCCGAACTTGTCCACCGTCCAGGTCAGCCGCCGCTGGTCGACGGTGTTCCCGGCCGGCAGGTCCGCGATCGCGCGCGCGGCGGCGGCCGTCCCGGAGCGGTAGTCCGTCAGCATCAGCTTTCCGGCCGTCCGGTCGTGCTGGACGAGGTAGCCGTCACCGACGAGCGCGGGACCGGACGGGACCTTGATGTTCTTCTTCGCCGTACGGTCGTACACGCCCGCGGCGCCCGTCGGCCCGCAGTTCCAGTAGATCCAGCGGCCGATGACCTGAAGCTCCTTGACCGTGCAGGGGGCCCCGGTGGAGACGGTCTGCACGGTCTTCTGCGCCTCCAGGTCGTACGCGGTGACGACCCCGTTGCCCGTGCCCGGCGTCCACAGCGCCGCACCCCACACGGAGGCGGCCGTGATGGACCGGGTCAGCCGCCCCCCGTCGTAGCGGTAGGAGTTCACCGCGTCGACGTACTGCTTGCCGGTCGAGGTGGCCTGGTAGACGTAATAGCGGCCGGTCGCGTCGACGAAGCGGCCGCCGCTGACCGTCGGCTCGTCCGTGCCGCTCAGCGAGTTCTCGGTCAGACGGATCTGGGCCGTCTGCTTACCGGTGCCGTCGTCCTTGAAGTAGCCGACATACGCGTTGCCGAAGGAGCGCATCGGCACGCAGCCCTCCGGGCCCGCGTCGCAGGACACCCGCTGCACATGGCTGCCGTCCGCGTAGGTGGCGGCGTACCCACGGGACGTCTTGTCCAGCACCGTGGAACCGTCGGCCGAGATCTGCCGCCCGATCACCCACTGGTAGCCGCTCGGTGTGTTCTCCACGCTGGTGAGAAAGCCGCCCGCGTAGTCGATGCCCCACACGCCGTCCGTCGTGATCGGTGTCGGGGTGGTGTCCGCGGCCGCCGTGCCCGCGGTGGTCAGTGAGGCGGCGCCCAGTGCGGCCAGGTTGATGAGAGTGAGAGCGATCCGGGCATACCGGGTCAAGAGCCCCTCCCCAGGGAATCAGAAGGCACGGCGGCGGGGCTCGTCGCCATCCCCCTCGGCCACACTCCGCCATGCAAGCGAGGGGATGTTAACAACCCCCACACAACTTTCGGTAGCGAATTCCCAGCTCGGGCAAAGCCATCTCTACGCCGTCGGCACTTCTCTGCGGACATGCCGAGGGACTTGGCGGACCGGGGATTCACCCTGCTGGTCAGTGCGTGAAGGGACCGCTGAGCGTGGTGTACGACATCTTCAGCGAGATCACGGTGTACGACTTTGAGCCGGTGCCGGTGGTCCCGGACGTCGAACCCTTCAGCATGTGGACGAGGCCCCAACGCGTGTTGTCCAGCCAGTCGTTCGTGTCCACCATGAGGTCGGCCCGGCCGTCACGGGTGTAGTCGGTGAGCTTGAGGTTCTGTCCGAAGCTGTCGTTGTTCTCCACGGAGCCCGCGATGCCGGAGGTGCTCTGGGCGTACGCCTTGGCCCCGGTGCCGGACAGACCCCCCGCACGGCCGAGCAGCACCGTGACCATGCCGGCCCGGGTCTTGCCCTCCAGGGCCTCGCCGGGGGCCCCGATGGCGAGGTCCGCGTATCCGTCACCGTTGACGTCGCCGGCGGAGACGGCGGCGCCGAAGTAGTCCCCGTTCTCGGAAGAGCCGGGTACGCCCGCCGTGTCCTGCGTGAACTTCACCGGCTTGCGCGCCGTGTTCGGCCCGGCGGATCCGCCGTACTGGACCGTGACGTAGCCCCGTTCCCCGTCCGGCTCCTCGTAACCGCGGCCGATGGCGAGGTCCCCGTAGCCGTCCTTGTCGAAGTCGCCGACCGTGGTCACGGGGCCGCTGCCGAGCTGGTGGCCGCCGTCGTCGGGCACGCGTATCTCGCCCGCGCGCCGGGTGAAATCGCTGCCTCCCCGGTGGAAGTAGGCCCGCAGGTCCAGGTCGGCGTTGGCGCCCTGGAGTTCGCGGCCGAGGATGTACAGGTCGGTGGCGGAATCGGCGGTGACCCGGCCCGCCACCAGCTGGGAGGCGTCGAGGTAGCCGTAGCCGTCGCCGAGGGACTGCCAGCCGCCGTGCCCGCCGGTGCGGGTGAAGGGGCCCTTGAGCAGGACGACACCGGCCCGGCTGCCGCTGAGAGCGGTGAGGTCCTGGTCACCGTCGCCGTCGAAGTCGCCGGCCACGACGTCCGCCCCGAACCCGTCGCCCTGGCCCGGGTACTCCGGCGCGACGGGCGAGTGGAAGACGGTGCCGGAACCGAGGCCCTTGGCACCGCCCCAGACGACGGTCAGCCCCCCGCGGCCCTGGATGTCGCCGACGTCCTCGCCCGGTGAGGCGACGACCAGGTCGGCGTAGCCGTCACGGTCGAGGTCGGCGCTGGTGGCGGCGAATCCCCACTGGTCGTCCTGCTCCACCGCGCCGGGTATGCCGGGCGAGTCCTGGTGGATGGTCTGCACTCGCGTCCCGGGGCCGGTCGACGTGCCGTAGACGACGGTGACCCTGCCGTCCTTGCCGTGCGTCCCGCCGAGCATGACGAAGTCGCGGTAGCCGTCACCGTTGAAGTCGTCGGCCGGCTTGGCGGAAGCGGCGACCGCCGAGGGGGCGGCGAGGAGCGGGTTGCAAACCGCTGCGGCGAGTACCGCGGCAGCGGCGAGGGCGGTACGTGTGACGCGCATGGTTCTCCGTTGTCCGACAGCGGGCGGTGGAGCTTGAACTGCGATCTTCGACCAGTGCGGGTGCCCGATGGTTGTACGGCGATGAGGGGCGCGTTCACGCGTAGCAGGAAGTGCGGTACCCGTCCCCGGTCAGCGGCAGGGTCAGGTCCACGTCCTCGGTGACCGCGCCTCGGAAGCCCGCGGGGGAGTGCGGTCCTCCCACAGTCGACGGAGCCGGGCGTCCAAAGGTCCGTTCATGTCGAGATCATCTGCATCGCCTTTCAACCTCCCGCGGGCGGCGGCGCTCTGAACACGGGTGACAGGACAGGGCCCCGTGCGGGGCCCCGAGAGGAGAGCAGATGCCGGAGAACGGCCGGGGCCCGGGAGCGGCGGCGGGCCCGCGGGCGCCGGAGAGCTTCGAGGCCTTCGCCCGGGCGAGTCAGAAGCGGCTGTACCGGACCGCGTACCTGCTGTGCGGGGACGCGGACACGGCACGGGACCTGACGCAGACCACGCTCGCCAAGCTGTTCCAGCACTGGCGGCGGGCGAGTGCCGCCGACCACATCGAGGCCTACGCCAGGACCGTGCTGACCCGTACGTACCTGGCCGAGCGGAGGCGGCGGCTGCGGGACCTGCTGGCGCACTCGCGCCCCGGGCCCGGGCCCTCGCGCGACCACGCCGACCTGCGGGTGACGTTGTTGTCCGCGCTCGCCGGACTGCCGCCCAGGGCCAGGGCCATGGTCGTGCTGCGCTACTGGGAGGACCAGAGCGTCGAGTCCGTCGCCACGCTGCTGAAGTGCAGCGAGTCCACCGTCAAGAGCCAGTGCTCACGCTCCCTGGCCAAGCTGCGCGCCCAGTTGGGCGAGGCCCACGTCTACGCCACGGAAAGCTGAGGGACCGCCATGGGAGACAACATGCCCGAGGACGAGCACGGAAGCGCCCTGCTGGTGAGGGGGGCCTTGGAGCACGCGGTGGCGGAACTGCCGCCGGTGCACGACCTGGTGCCGGCCGCGGTGGTCCAGGGCCGGCGCCGCAGGGCACGGGTCCGGGTCGCCGTCGCCGCCGCGGTCGCCTGCGCGGTCGGGGCCGTGGGCTTCGGCGCCGTGGCACTGCCGGGCGGGAACGGCGGCGGCGGGACGGTCAGTCCCGCCGCGAGCACCACGCCCGCGCCGCGTACGTCCGAGGAGCCGGCGCCGTACCGGACGCCGGTCCACATCGAACCCACCAGTGACACCGAGGACGCCATGGCCGATCTGCCGCCCGCCGAGCGCGAGCGCCAGGAGGAGTTCCAGCAGCGGGCGGCGGTGCTCCTCGACGAGCTGCTTCCGGACGAGGTCGGCCTGATCCGGCCGGTCGACCTCGCGGTGTGGCGCTACCAGGGCGAGACCGCGGGCGGGGAGGTGTTCAGCGTCGTCCTGTCCGTACGGCCCGTCGGCAGTGTCCCCAAGTCGACGCGGCTCGGGGACACGTGCCCCGAGGACCCCGACTCCCTCAAGGGTGGCAGCTGCGAGCAGGGCACGCTGCCGGGCGGCATCAAGGTGGCGGCGTACCGCCTGGTCGAGGGCTCCCCGGACACGATGTACACCCGGGTCCGCTTCGCCTACGGCCACAGCGACGCGGAGCTCGCCGTCTACCCCGACCAGGACGCGAAGGCCTCCACCCCGGTCACCACGGGGCAGATGCTGGCGGCGGTGCGCGACCCGCGCTTCCTCGAACTGGTGCGGTACGCCGACGCGAACCCCATGGAGAAGAAGCAGGTCTCCGTCATGGGCGGCTGAGCGGCGCCGCCGCGGGACGGCACGAAGGGGCCCCGGCCGGGGCCCCTTCGGTTCGTACGCGGGGGTCAGCGGACGGTGGAGCGGGCGGCCTGCTCGATGATGCGGGTCACCGCGTCGGGGCGGGAGACCGAGACGGCGTGGGAGGCCTTGATCTCCACAGTGTGGGCGTGCGCCCGCTTGGCCATGAAGCGCTGGGCGGCGAGGGTGATGTTCTTGTCCTGGGTGGTGACCAGGTCCCAGGACGGGATGGTGCGCCAGGCGGCGCCGGCGGCCTTCTCGTCGAAGACCGAGGCGGCCACGGGGCGCTGGGTGGCGGCCATCTGCTCGGCGACGGTCTTCGGCACGTCGGCCGCGAACTGGGCGCGGAACTTGTCGGCCTTGATGTACAGGTCGGTGCCGGTGCCGCCGCCGGGGAGCGGGAAGGGCACGGGGTTGAGGGTCTCGCCGAGGGTGCCGCCGGGGAACTTGTCGGAGATCTGCGTGACGGTCTCGCCCTTGTCCGGGGCGAAGGCGGCTATGTAGACGAGCGCCTTGACGTTGGGGGAGTCGGCGGCGGCCTCGCTGATCACCGAACCGCCGTAGGAGTGGCCGACGAGCACGACCGGGCCCCGCACGCTCTTCAGGAAGCTGTGGACGTACTCCGCGTCGCTCGCCAGGCCGCGCAGCGGGTTGGCCGGGGCCACGACGGGGTAGCCCGCGTGCTTCAGGCGGGTCACCACGCCGTTCCAGCTGGAGGAGTCCGCGAAGGCGCCGTGCACCAGGACGACCGTGGGCTTCTTCCCCTGCGGGTGGTGCGCGGCCCTGGCGGCGTTGGCCGGGGCCGTGGCCGTCAGCGTGAGGGCCGCGACGCCTGCTGCGGCGCCCAGGACGGCGACGCTCTTGCGGGTGGGGCGGAAGACGGTCTTGAGGTTCACGGTGGCTCCTTGGCGTACGGCGTCCGGGGCGTCGGCTCCGGCCGGTGCAGAGAAACCTAGCGTCCATTTAAGTTGTGTGCAAGCTAATCGGGTGCGAGTCCATAGCTCGCGCGGGAGGTGCGACAATGTCCGGCGGAGCACCCGACCGACGACCAAGGAGGGGGAGGGAATCGTGAACGACGACACCCGCGCACCCGGGAACGGCGACCCAGCGGAGCCCTCGCTGCTGCTGGACGACCACTTCTGCTTCACGCTGTACGCGGCCTCGCGCGCCGTCACCGGCGTGTACCGGCCCCTGCTGGACGCGGTGGGCCTGACCTACCCCCAGTACCTGGTCATGGTCGTGCTCTGGGAGCACCGCACCGTGACCGTCAAGGAGCTGGTGGCCGCCCTGCACCTGGACTACGGGACGCTCACGCCGCTGATCAAGCGCCTGGAGGCGCACGGCCTGCTCAAGCGGCAGCGCCGGGCGGACGACGAGCGGGTGGTGGAGGTGGCGCTGACCCCGGAGGGGACCGCGCTGCGGGAGCGGATCCGCACCGTGCCCCTGGCGATCGGGGACGCCATAGGGCTGACCCGGGAGGAGATCGCGACCGCCCAGGACCTGCTGCGCCGGCTGACGGTCAACGTGGACCGTCACACCACGGGCACCGAGCCCGCCGCGACGGCGTCGTAACCGGCCGCTTGAGCGTGGTCGCCCCGGACATCAGAATGGTCCCGCGGCGTTGGCCAAGGGTGTGCCGGGGCGCACGGCGTCCGGCGGGGGATGAGGTATGCGACTGCCCGAGGAGCCTTCGGGGCGCGGGATGGGGGAGCGTGAGTTCGACGCGTTCTACGGCGCGAGCGTCGGCCGCCTCGTCGGCCAGCTGTACGCGATGACGGGTGACCTCGCGGAGTCCCAGGACGTGGTGCAGGAGGCGTTCGCCCGGGCCTGGGAGCACCGGGCCGAACTCGACCTGCACGGCGCGCCCGAGGCCTGGGTGCGCACCGTCGCGTGGCGCCTGGCCGTCAGCAGGTGGCGGCGCGTGCGCACCGCGCTGACGCTGGCCCGCCGCCAGGGCCCGCCCCCGGTCGTACCACCGCCGGAACCGCACCACGTGGTGCTGGTCGAGGCGTTGCGGCAGCTTCCGGAGGCGCAGCGGCGGGCAGTCGTCCTGCACCATCTGTGCGATCTGCCGGTGGACCGGGTGGCGGCCGAGACCGGCTCACCGGTCGGCACCGTCAAGGTGCACCTCAGCCGTGGGCGGGCGACGCTCGCGCGGCTGCTGGCGCACACGGAACTGGACCCAGGGGCGGGCCGACTTCCGGAGGGGAAGCATGGCTGACGGGACCGAGCTGGGCAGGCTCCTCGCCGGACTCGCCGAGTCGGGCCGGGGCCGGGCCGCACCGATGGCCGCCCACCAGGTGCGGGCCCGCGGCGAACGGCGCCGCCGCCGCGCCCGTACGGTGCGGGCATACGTCGTGGCGGTGCTCGCCTGCGCGCTGCTGGGAGGCGGCATCGCGCTGGCCGGGAGCGCCCGGGTGCCGGAGCCGGCGGCGGTCGACCCGTCGCCGCCGCCCTCCCCCTTCGTCCGCCCGACCCCGGCGCCGGGCGAGGAGTACGCCGGTGAACTGGGCTACGTCCACGACGCGGTGGCCCAGGGCGACACCGTGCGGGTCACCGTGCGGCAGCTCCGGGCGGTCGCGGGGGGAACGCCGGTGCCCACCGGCGTGGTGCACACGCTGACCCTGCCGGGCACCACGCTGGTCGAGACGCTCCGCCTGTCGGGCGGGCGCCCGGCGGACCGTGAACTGGGCCAGCTGGTCGGCCGGCTGGCGGGCGGGCCGCGGTGGACGTTCGAGATCGACTACGACGCCGAGGGGCGGGTGGCATCCCTGCGCGAGACCGGTCAGCGGCCGGGACTTGTTACCGGGCCATGACATTCCCGGTGTAACCCGCGGGGCGGGCCGGTGCGTAGACCCCGTGCACGCCACCCGTAACCGACCCGATGGGACCCACCGTGTTCGCCTCGTCCTCCCCGCGCCGCCGCGCCGCCGGCCGGCTCACCGCCCTCGCCCTCACCACCGTCACCGCCCTCGCCCTCGGCGCCTGTTCCGGGGAGGGGAAGGCGGACGGGCCCGCCGGCCGTACCGACGCGGCCGCCTCCTCCCCCGACCCCGCGCCGGCTCCGGCCTCCGCCTCGCCCTCGGCGCCCTCCTCGGCACCGCGCTCGGCACCGCCGTCGGCGAAGCGCTCCGGCGTGCCCGCCTCCTCGTACTCCCCCCGGCCCCCGGCCACGGACGGCCCGTCGGGCACGCCGTCGCCGCAGGCCCCCGCGCGCTGGGCCGGCAGCAAGCAGTTCGTGCAGATCGAGAACGCGTGGGTCAAGGACGGGCGCACGTACCTCTCGGTGCGCTCCGCCCGCAAGGAGCCCATCACGGGACCGATCGAGGGGTGGGACATCATCCCCGGCAAGGGCGCGTACACGACGGTGCGCATGGCCCGGGAGGGCCGGGTCCTGCTGTCGGTCCCCCTGGGCGACGACTCCGTCCCCCACACCTACTCCCAGGCGCAGTTCATCGCCCGGTGGTGGGCCCTGCCCGCCCAGGAGCGCGAGTGGCAGGGCTACGACGTCAGTTTCGACCTGAACGGCGAGGTGGCCAGGCTCCAGTCGCTCTACCGCGCGTGACCCCGCGCGTGACCCCGCGCGGCGCGGAGGCGCACGGGTCCCGGCCCGAGGACGGGCCGGGACCCGGGTCGCGGGGCGGTCGGGGGGTCAGGAGGTCAGCGCCGCCCGGCCGCGGTCCGCCCGCATCGGCCCGGTGGCCGACGGCCGCACGTCGAAGTCGAACATGGCGGTCGGCACGTACAGGGAGCAGCACGCGTTGGGGATGTCGACGATGCCGCTGATGCGCCCCTCGATGGGGGACGAGCCGAGCAGGAGGTAGGCCTGCTCGCCGCTGTAGCCGAACTTCTTGAAGTACTCGACGGCGTTGAGGCACGCGCGGCGGTAGGCGAGCGTCGCGTCGAGGTAGTAGTTGGTGTCCGTGTCGTGGTCGACGGAGATCCCGATGAAGGTGAGGAAGTCCGAGTAACGCGGTTCGACGTTGCCGGGCATGAACACCGGGTTGGTCGAGATGCCGTACGTCTCCATGCCGCCCTTGATCAGGTCGACGTGGAAGTCGATGAACCCGCCCATCTCGATGGCGCCGCAGAAGGTGATCTCCCCGTCGCCCTGGCTGAAGTGCAGGTCCCCGCCGGAGAGCTTGGCGTCCTTCACGTGCACCGGGTAGAAGACGCGGGAACCGCGCGTGAAGTTCTTGATGTCGTGGTTGCCCCCGTTCTCGCGGGCCGGCACCGTGCGGGCGCCCTCTGCGGCGATGCGGGTGGCGAGGTCCCCGGTGGCCGTGCCGGCGAGCGCGTTGGCGGAGTCCGGGGGGACGGCCAGCGGCGGGACGCGGTTGGGGTCGGTGTCGATGAGCGCCTTCTCGCGCGTGTTCCACCGGCCCAGCAGCTCGGCGGAGGGGGCGGTCCCGAACAGTCCGGGGTGGGTGATGCCGGTGAAGCGGATCCCGGGCAGGTGCCGGGAGACCGCCTGCTGGCCGTGGAAGTCCCACACCGCCTTGTAGGCGTCGGGGAAGTAGTCGGTCAGGAAGCCTCCGCCGTTGGCCTTGGCGAAGATGCCGGTGTAGCCCCAGCCCTGGCCGGCGGCGTCCCCGGACTGCTGGGGTACGGGGCCGAGGTCGAGGATGTCGACGACCAGCAGGTCGCCGGGTTCCGCGCCCTCCACGCCGATCGGGCCGCTGAGCATGTGGGGGATGGTGAGGTCGATGTCGCGGACGTCGTTGGCGGAGTCGTTGTTGCCGACCTGGCAGTCGGTCCAGTCCCGGCACTCCATCCGGAACTCCGCTCCGGGCTTCACCATCGCGGCGAGGGGGATGTCAGGGTGCCACCTGTTGTGTCCTGGGGTGTCCTGATCGCGCATCGACTTGGTCTGATCCACGCTGAAAACTACTTCGGGCATGACAGCCTCTCTTTTCTGATCCGGTCAGGACGGTGGTCCCGCAGCTCCGGCCCACCGGGCCGGACGGGCCGGGCGCCTAACCCGGCGAGCCGGACGACGCGGCGGCCCGGGCCTGTTCCCGCGATTTCCTGGTGAGCGGCCACAGCGCCGCGAACACGACCACGCCGAAGGCGCCCAGGGCGATGGCGATCTCCGTGGTGTGCTTCCAGTAGCCGGACAGCAGCAGCGCCGCGGGGATCACGCCGGTGACCCAGCCCTCGATCGCCGTCACCCAGCCGACATAAGTGCTCAGCTCCGCTTTCTTGAGACCGAGCACCACGAAGAACAGAGCCCACAGGAACGCCCAGTAGAGCCAGATGACACCGAACGGGTAGTCCTTGAAGAGATGGAAATTCACGAACGAGTACCCGAGGGCGACAATCGCCACGAACAGGGAGTACCAGCCGACGCAGATATTGTCGATTCCCGCGAGGAGCACGATACCCACATAGAGGTAGGTGAATCCGAAGAGGTAAATCCCGGACGCCGCCAGGATCTTGTCCTGGTCACCGCCTGCCGTGAAGATGAGGTACGTCGGGGTCAGTACCTGCAGGGCGCCCACGAAGAGGTTGAACACCGCCGCCGACTTGGGGTCGACCTTCTGCAGCAGCAGCAGGCCGTTCATGAACAGCACCGCACCGACGAAGAGCAGTCCCACGTTGGCCACGGGGACGCACCTCCTAAGTCCGCGTGGGGACGGATTGCCGCCGGCACGTCACCGGTTCCCATCTCGGCGGGAGCGATGTCCGCACTCCGGCGTCGACCCCCCTGAACAGCTAGGACTCGCCGATCACCACCCTCGCGCTAGGGCTTGGGCAGGCGGGACAGCGCCGGATGGGGCCGTGGTGCCGGCCGCTCGCGCGGCGGCAGGGCGGACACGACGTCCGGCATCTCACGGGACTTCTCCTCCCGCTCGCGGGAGACGGCGAGCCCGTGCGGCGTGACGGCGAGGGAGGGCGAGGAGTACACCCGCCGGGACTCGCCCGCGCAGGCGGGGCAGTCGTGGGTCGCGGGCGCCGAACCTATCGCCAGCCGGACGTCGAAAGGCCCGCAGTCGCTGCAAAGATATTCGTAGGTCGCCATGAAGTTGCCTCCGGTCGTCGGCGCACCCGGGTCAACCTCGACGTCTGCGGCACACCCCGCTGAGCGCACGCCGGGGGAACAATCCCTATATCAAGGAGACGCCACCGCAAGACAGTTGTCAAGGTCGCCGGAAGGCACCCGGAGCGCGTCGCGACGGAGTTCCGGAGTTCCCATTCCGGCACTCCGGGAAACACGGATTCCATTCATTTCCACGCGCCGTCCCGGACCGGTCGCGGGATATACCCCATCGTGGGCGGGGCCGCATTCCGGCACTCGCGGGGGGCGGCCGCGGGTTCCGCACCCCACCCGCCTGCCCGGCGCGGTCCGACGCGGACGGCCGACCCGGGGCGCGGGGTGGCGATGCGGGGTGTGTGAGACGTGGTGCGGAGCGCGTGATGGGTGATGCGGGCGGTATGACCGCTGTGAGGCGGTTCACCTCGCTTTTCCTGGACGGATACCACTCGCGGCTTTAGCGTTCATATGCATCGGCCTTTTCCGTGAATGCAGTGGCAATGGCGCCCCGCTCATCGGACGGCACAGAACGCTTCGCGGAACAAGGCGAACGCCGGAGAGGTGGAGAAGTGAGCATGGACGCCGTGTGGGTCCGTGGCGTGAACGGCCTTCAGATGCACCACGTCACCGACCTCCAGGACGCCGGCAGGTTCCTGGGCAACGCAGCCA
>NZ_JBHYMQ010000117.1:0-14372 GCF_042742985.1 Streptomyces sp. NPDC058864
GTCACGACACGGCCTGCCGCCGTGTCGTGACGCCGCGGTCCGCCGGGAATCCGGTCAGAAGCCGAGGCTCCAGGTGTCGAGGTAGCCGGGGAGGACGTGGAAGTTGCCGGGGGTGTTGTCCCTGACCCGCAGCTTCCAGGTGCCGTTCCCCGGGATCGCGGAGGCGTCGACGGTGAACGTCTCGTGCAGTTCCGGGATCGCGACGGGGCCCTGCGACCAGCCCTTCACCGGGATCACCCGGCCGTCCTCGCTGACCAGGTCGATCACGTAGAAGCCGACGTGGACGGCGTAGAGGTCGACGGTCACCTTGAGGTCGGCCGGTGCGTTGCCCTTGCGCCCGCTGACCGCGACCGGGCTCTCGATCACCGCCCAGTTGGGGATGTCGTACCGGTTCGGGTTGACGAAGACGTCACCGCCGGAAGCCAGCACCGTCCACCGGTACTGGACCGTACGGCAGTTGCCCGCCGCGTCCTTGACGGTGATCGCGGGCCGGAACTCGCCGTCCTTGACCGGGGTCCCCGAGACCAGGCCGGTCCTGGCGTTGATCGACATGCCGCGCGGGAGGCCCTTGGCGGAGTATGTCAGGGCGCCCGGGCGGGAGCTCTGCGCCTGGATCTGCCAGGTCACCTGCTGGCCGGTCGCCGTACGCCGCGGGTTGGTGCTGTCGACCGCGATGTGGTCGACGAAGCGGTACCCGACCTTCACGGCGGCCCAGGCGTTGCCGACCGCCTCGTACTTCCTGCTGCCCATCCCGTAGAGGTCGGCCGCGGCCTGGAGCGTGGCGGTGCGCGCGCCGGCGAAGTCGGTGGTGCTGGTCATGTAGACGGTCAGCGCGCGGTACCAGATGTCCGTGGCCGACTCGCGGCCGATGCCGGGGACGGCCCTGCCGTCGGAGGTCGGGCTGTCGTAGCGGACACCGTTGATCGTCTTCTTGCCGCTGCCCTCGGAGAGCAGGTAGAAGAAGTGGTTCGCCGGACCCGAGCTCTGGTGCGGGTCCAGGTACTTGGTGTCCTTGGTCCAGTAGTCCTGTGACCCGCCGTAGCCCACGTCGTCCTTGGACGGCTGGTCCATGTGGCGCAGCGGCACGCCGGTGCCGTAGACGTCCACCTTCTCCGCGATCAGGTAGTCCGGAACGTCCTCGGGGCTGTTGGTGAAGAACTCCACCGCGGTGCCCATGATGTCGCTGGTGGCCTCGTTCAGGCCACCGGACTCGCCGCTGTAGATCAGGTCCGCGGTGGCCGAGGTGATGCCGTGCGTCATCTCGTGGCCGGCGATGTCCAGTGCCGTCAGCGGACGTTCGTTGTCCTCGCCGTCGCCGTAGTTCATGCAGAAGCACTCGTCGTCCCAGTACGCGTTGACGTACCCGTCGCCGACGTGGACGTACGAGCGCGCTCCGGCGCCGTTGCCGGCGATGCCGTCGCGGCCGTAGCGGGAGTGGAAGAAGTCCCAGGTCTGCTGGGCGCCGTAGGCCGCGTCGACGGCGGCCGTCTGGCGGTTCGACGGCGTGCCGTCGCCCCAGACGTCGTCGTCGTCCGTCATGACCTCGCGGGTGTCGTAGTCGTACGCCGCGTTGCCGCCGCGCTCTGCGTCCACCAGCTCGAAGACGTCGCCGTTGCGGACCGTGCCGATGCGCACGCTGCCGTTGTGCTGGCCGGTGCCGGTACCCGAGTGGATCTGTTCGACGCTCGAGAGCTGCTTGCCCGTCTTCGCGTCGGTGACCACCTGAAGTCGGCTGGGGGTGCCGTCCTTCTGGACGCCGGTGACGACGGATTCCCAGGCCAGGGCCGGTGTGCCGGTCGCCATCCAGACCACCAGGCGCGGCGCCTCGCCGATCGCGGCCCTGCGGGTCCCCTCCCGTCCGGCGATGTCCAGGGCCGACTTCCCCGCCTTCGCCGACGCGACCGCGGGCTCGGTCGTCGCAACCGTGAGCATCGCGGCCGACGCCTTGGTGAACGTCCGGGCCCCCGCCCGCTCGTGGACGACCAGGTCGCCGCCGAGTACGGGGAGACCGGCGAAGGTGCGCTCGTACCGCGTGTGCACGGTGCCGTCGGCGTCCTTGACGACGTCCTTCGGTATCAGCTCCTCCTCGTCGCCCAGCTTCAGCGCGGCGGCCGTATCGGCGCTCGAACCGGCCGCGGCTTCGAGCAACTGCCCGCGCTGCGCGGCGGTGAGCACGACGCTGCGCGCGCCCGGCGCGGTGGACGTCACGCTCCCCTGCGGGCTCTCCTGCGCGCCCGCCGAGGCGAGGGGCAGGACGGACGCGACGAGCGTGGCCATGGTCACGGTCGCGGTTGCCATGGCGCGTCTGCGCCCCGACGGAGCGCTTGCGGACGGCGCGGATCTGGTGGAGCGGAACGTGCTGGTCACTCCTGCGACTCCCTCGTGAGTGGGGGCGATGCGGGGACGGGTGAACGGGGACTGCGTCGGAGCCGCCCTCGCCCCCTGAAGTGGCCCGAACACAGCCCAGATCGTCGCAGTGGCCGGAATCCGCTGTCACGAAGTGCGGAGATCATTGTCCGGAATCCGGTGAGCCGCTCGCCGCGGTGTCACAAATCGACGGCCTACCTGGTCGCGGGCCGTTCGGCACGATGGTGACGGAGCCTCAGATGGCCATCCCGGCAGGACGAATCACGGAAGTCGACGGCCCGCAGCCGGGCGCCCCGGACGTCGACCGGCGCGCGCGACGCGGCCCGTACACCGGAGGCGTCACCGACGCACCGGCGGCACGTCCTTGCTGGCCAGCCGGATACCGGCAAGTGCGGAGATGGCCCGACCGGGGCGGCCACTCCCGTCATCCCGGGACCGCCGGCGGGCCGCCAGGACACCGGCCGGCGTCAGCGGAAAGCCCTTTGTGGGCGGCCCCGCCTCGACGCCGCTTCGCCTTACGTGCCGACAGGGCGCGGCGTGCCGTCACACCACGAGGCGACCCAACGGATTCAAGCCAATCCGACTGCCGGGCGACACCGACACCCCCCGGCGATCACCGCCGTCGCGCGGCTTCCGGGCCCTGCCACCCCCCAGGCGTCGACTGTATGCTGTCTGCCTGTATACAACCGCCCGACGGCCGGAGGAGACATGGCAGACCTGGACCCCGAGGTAGTGCTGGGCATGACGGCACAGGCCCCCGACGGGGTGGTCATCATCGATCGGGAAGGGCTCATCCGCTACTGGAACCACGGTTCGGAGCGGATCTTCGGGTTCCCGGCCGCCGAGGTCATGGGCCGCAGCCTGGACGTGATCATTCCCGAGCGGCACCAGCAGCGTCACTGGGAGGGGTTCGAGAAGTCCATGGCCAGCGGCACCACCAAGTACGGGGACGACGACCTGCTGACCGTCCCCGCCGTGGGCGCCGGCGGCCGGAAGCTGTCCATCGAGTTCAGCGTGGTGCTGCTGAACGACGCCGAGGGGCAGCCGGGTTACGTCGGGGCGGTCATCCGGGACGTGACCGCGAGACGGGCCCGGGAGAAGGAGCTGTACCAGAAGGTGGCGGCCGCCAAGTCGGAGCAGGCGACAACAGCCTGACCTTCCGTCACAAGGAACGACGACGCAGAGGCCCCCGTGCCGGGACGACACGGGGGCTTCGCCGTACGCGGGCACAGGGCCCGCCCGTACGGAGGCACGGATGCCCCGCGCGCACGGATCGCGCGGAGCACCCGTGGGACTGTCCGGGCCTGATCAGACGATGATCTGCTTGTCACGCAGAGCGGCGATCTCGTTCCCGTCGTACCCGAGGTCCGCCAGCACCTCGCTGCCGTGCTCGCCGAGCAGCGGGGCGCCCTTGATCTCGGGCGTGAAGTTGGAGAACTTGATCGGGCTGCCGACGGTCAGGTAGGTGCCGCGGCCCTTCTGCTCGACCTCGACGATGGTGCCGCTGCGGCGCATGTCGGGGTCCTCGGCGAGCTCCTTCATGCTGAGGACGGGCGCACAGGGCACCTCCCACTTGCGCAGGATGTCGACGGCCTCGTACTTGGTCTTGTCGGCCAGCCACTTCTCGATCTCGCCGAAGATCTCGAAGATGTGCGACTGCCGCGCCTTGGCGGTGGTGTACTCCGGGTCCTCGACCCACTCGGGGTGGCCGATGGCCTCGGCCGTCCGCTTCCAGTTCTGCTCCTGGATCGTGAAGTAGATGTAGGCGTTGGGGTCGGTCTCCCAGCCCTTGCACTTCAGGATCCAGCCCGGCTGGCCACCGCCGCCGGCGTTGCCGCCGCGGGGCACCGCGTCGCCGAACTCGCCGTTCGGGTACTGCGGGTACTCCTCCAGGTAGCCGACCTTCTCCAGGCGCTGCTGGTCGCGGAGCTTGACGCGGGTCAGGTTGAGGACGGCGTCCTGCATGGACACCGAGACCTTCTGGCCCACACCGGTCGCGTTGCGGTGGATGATCGCCGTCAGCAGGCCGATCAGCAGGTGCATGCCGGTGTTGCTGTCGCCGAGGGCGGAGCCGCTGATGGTCGGCGGGCCGTCCCAGAAGCCGGTGGTGGACGCGGCGCCGCCGGCGGCCTGGGCGACGTTCTCGTACACCTTGAGGTCGTTCCAGGACGACTCGGCGTTGAAGCCCTTGACCGAGCCGAAGATCAGGCGCGGGTTGAGCTCGTGGATGTGGTCCCAGCCCAGGCCCATGCGGTCCATGGCGCCCGGCGCGAAGTTCTCGACCAGGATGTCGGCCTCGCGGATCAGCTTCTCCATGACCTCCTTGCCCTCGGTGGTCTTGGTGTTGATCGCCAGCGAGCGCTTGTTGCTGTTGAGCATCGTGAAGTACAGCGCGTCGAGGTCGGGGTCGTCGCGCAGCTGGTTGCGGGTGACGTCGCCGCCCTGGGGACGCTCGACCTTGATGACGTCGGCGCCGAACCAGGCGAGCATCTGGGTGCACGCGGGGCCGGCCTGGACCCCGGTGAAGTCGATCACCTTGATCCCGGCGAGCGGCTTTTCACTCATGGTGGCTTCCTTCTTGTCTGTTCGCGGTGCGCGGGTGTGCGGTGCTGGGGAACGCTGCTTCGGGGTACGGGGCTCCGCCGCGGCGGGCGGTCACTCCTCGGGTCACTTCTTCGCCGGCACGATGTTGCCGACGGTGATGCCCTTGGGGTTGAGGTGGGCGATGTGGCCGCTCTCGGTGCCCGCGGAGGGGTCGATCACGCAGTCGATGAGGGCCGGGCCGCCCGAGGCGAGGGCCTCGGTGAGGGCGGCGGTGACCTCGGCGGGCGTGGTCGCGCGGTAGCCCTTGCCGCCGAACGCCTCGAACATCACGTCGTGGCGGGCCGCGGACATCAGCGTCGTCGGCGACGGGGCGTCGTCGTAGGGGTTGACGTCGTCGCCTCGGTAGACACCGCCGTTGTTCATGATGACCGTGACGACCGGCAGCTTGTAGCGGCAGATCGTCTCGATCTCCATCCCGCTGAAGCCGAAGGCGCTGTCGCCCTCCACGGCGATCACCGGCTGACCGCTCTCGACGGCGGCGGCGATCGCGTAGCCCATGCCGATGCCCATGACGCCCCAGGTGCCGCTGTCGATGCGGTGCCGCGGCACGTGCATGTCGATGACGTTGCGCGCGATGTCCAGTGCGTTGGCGCCCTCGTTGACGAGGTAGATCTCGGGGTTCTGGTGGATGACGTCGCGTACGGCCTTCAGGGCGCCCATGAACTGCATCGGGTGCGGGTCGGCCTTGAGGCGCTCGGCCATCTTGGCGACGTTCTGCGCGGAGCGGGCGCCCAGTTCCTCGCGCCAGGCGGTGGGGGCCGCGATCCGGCCCGGCTTCGTCCGCTCGATGAGTGCCTCGACGACCGACTCGATGTCCCCGACGAGCGGGGCGGCGATGGGCTGGTTGCTGTCCATCTCCTTCGCCTCGATGTCGATCTGGACGAACTTCGCGTCCGGGTTCCACTGCGGCGCCTCGCCGTGGCCCAGCAGCCAGTTCAGGCGCGCGCCGACCAGCATGACCACGTCGGCCTTCTTCAGGGCCAGCGAGCGGGCGGTGGCCGCGGACTGCGGGTGGTCGTCGGGCAGCAGGCCCTTCGCCATCGACATCGGCACGTACGGGATGCCGGTGGACTCGACGAACTCGCGGATCTGCGCGTCCGCCTGGGCGTAGGCCGCGCCCTTGCCGAGGACGATCAGCGGCCGCTGCGCGCCGGCCAGCAGTTCGATGGCGCGGTCCACGGCCTCGGGGGCGGGCAGCTGGCGCGGCGCCGGGTCGACGAGACGGCTCAGCGTCTTCGCGCCCTCCTGCGCGTCCATGATGGAACCGAGCACCGCGGCGGGGATGTCGAGGTAGACACCGCCGGGGCGCCCGGAGACTGCGGTGCGCAGGGCGCGGGCGATGCCGCGGCCGATGTCCTCGACCCGGCTGATGCGGTAGGCGGCCTTGCAGAAGGGCTGAGCGGCGGCGAGCTGGTCCATCTCCTCGTAGTCGCCCTGCTTGAGGTCGACGAGGTGGCGCTCGCTGGAGCCGGAGATCTGCACCATCGGGAAGCAGTTGGTGGTGGCGTTCGCGAGGGCCACCAGTCCGTTGAGGAAGCCGGGCGCCGATACGGTCAGGCAGATGCCCGGCTTCTTGGTGAGGTAGCCGGCCGCGGCCGCCGCGTGTCCCGCGTTGCTCTCGTGGCGGAAGCCGACGTAACGGATGCCCTGCGCCTGGGCGAGCCGTGCCAGGTCCGTGATCGGGATGCCGACCACCCCGTAGATGGTGTCGACGTCGTTCATCTTGAGCGCGTCGACGACCAGGTGGTACCCGTCGGTGAGCTCGGCCGGTGCGTCGGCGTTCGCCGCGGTCTCCAGTGGTGAGGGGGCGGTCATGGTCCGAGGTCCTCCTTGGGCAAGTCATGCGTGCGGCTGCTCCTCTCACCATCCGCAGCCCGCTCCCCCGCGTCCAAGACCTATCGGCGACCAGCCGATAGACGGCGTTTATCGACGCACGCCACAGGGGCGTTGAGGTGGGTTGATAGACCTCCGCTATCGACCGTTCGGCAGTGCGTATTGGACGGGTGCTCGGCGACCCGCGCAGTCTCGCTGGGGACGGTTCATCAGACATTCCCGGCGCGAGGAGGTGCGGCCATGGCCGTTCCGGCCGCAGCATCCGTGCGCGACCCCGGCCGCTACCGGCCGCCGGCGGTGACGGGCCTGACCGATCTGCTGGACCGGCCCGCGCGCGGGCGTCCGCAGGCGCCCGCGCTGATCGCGGGCGCCGACCGTGCGGAGGTCTCCTACCGCGCCCTGGACGAGCTGGCCGACGAGCTGGCCGCGCGCCTGACCGCAGCGGGGCTGCGCCCCGGGGACCCGGTCGGCCTCGTCAGCGCCAACACCGTCGAGTTCGTCGCGGCGTTGCTGGGCGGGGCGCGGGCCGGGCTGGTGGTCGCCCCCGTGGATCCCACGTTGCCCGAGCCGCTGATGACGGCCCGGCTGGAGGCCCTGGGGGTGCGCTGCGTCCTGCTGGGCCCGGTCGCGGGCGGCGCCCCGCCGGCGGCCGTGGGGCCCGGTGTCCCGGCCTGGACGCTGCGGGTGGACCTCTCCCCCGCCGGCGTGGCGACGGCCGTGCTGGGGACGGGCGCCGGCGCACCGGCCGCCGCACGGGGCGCGGCCGGTGAACTCATCGCGCAGGACGCCCTGGTGCTGTTCACCGCGGGGACCACCGACCGGGCGAAGATGGTCCCGTTGACGCACGGCGCCGTGGCCGCCTCGGTCCGCGGTGTGTGCGCCGTGTACGAGCTGGGTCCGGGTGACGCGACGGTCGCGGCGATGCCGTTCTTCCACGGGCACGGGCTGTTCGCCGCGCTGCTGTCCACCCTGGCCAGCGGGGGCTGCGTGCTGCTGCCCGCGCGCGGGCGGTTCTCGGCGCACACCTTCTGGGACGACATGCGGGCGGCACGGGCCACGTGGTTCACCGCGGTACCCACCATCCACGAGATCCTGCTGGAGCGGGCGGCGACGGACCTCACGGGCCCTCAGACGCCGCCGCTGAGGTTCCTGCGCAGCTCGAGCGCGCCCCTCAACACGGCCACGCAGCGGGCACTGGAGCGCACTCTCGGCGCGCCCCTGCTGTCGGCGTACGGCATGACCGAGTCCGCGCACCAGGCGACGAGCGAGCCACTGCCGCAGCACGGACCGCTGAAGCACGGTTCGGTCGGCCGGCCTGCCGGGATCGAGCTGCGGGTGCTGGACCCGGACGGGAAGCCGTGCGCTCCCGGCCGCGAGGGCGAGGTGTGGCTGCACGGCCCCACGGTGGCCCGCGGCTACCTCGGCAACCCGGCGGAGACCGCGTACGGCTTCACCGACGGCTGGTTCCGCACCGGCGACCTGGGCGCGCTCGACGAGGACGGCCACCTGTTCCTCACCGGGCGGCTGAAGAACCTCATCATCCGCGGGGGCGAGAAGGTCTCGCCCGAGCACGTCGAGGACGTCCTCGCCGGGTGCCCGGGGGTGGCCGAGGCCGCGGTGTTCGCCGTGCCCGACGCGACGTACGGGCAGCGGGTCGGCGCGGCCGTGGTCCTGTCCGGGGCCGAGGAGCCGGGGTCCGAGGTGGTGCCCGGGGCCGAGGAGCCGGGGTCCGAGGTGGTGCCCGGGGCCGAGGAGGTGCGGCGGTACTGCCGCGGCCGCCTGGCCCCCTTCGAGGTCCCCGACCGGATCCGGATCGTCGCCTCGCTCCCGCACACGGCGAAGGGAGGGCTGGACCGGGCGGCGGTGGACCTGCTCTACGCACAGGACCCCACGTGGCCGGGGCTCATCTGACGCGGTGCTCCGCCGGCAGCGGCTGGTCGAAGAACTCGTCCAGCGACAGCCCGGCCGCGGCGTTCATGAACGCCCGCGCCGCGACCGATCCCGGGGTGGCCGCGTGGATCGCGACGGAGACCTTGGCCCTGGCGTCCGGCTCGACCAGGCGCACGGCCCGCATCCTGCCGAGCGGCGGCATCGCCCGCAGCCAGGTGTGCGGGACGATGCTCGCGCACGCGCCGGCTCCCACGCTGGCGTAGAGGGCGGCCACCGAGTCCGTCTCGACCTGCGGGGTCACCACGACCCCGCTCTCGGCGAACGCGTCGTCGATGACCTGGCGGATCCTCATGTCGGGGGTCAGCAGGGCGAGCGGCATCGTGGCCGCGTCGGCCCACTTCATGGTGTCGGTGTGCGGCAGCAGCTGGTCGCTGGAGGCGAGGAGCATGTACCGCTCCTCGTACAGCGGCATCATCTGCAGGCTCTCGCGGTCGTGCGGGGCGAAGTGCGCGATCGCGGCGTCCAGCTCGAACGCGAGCAGCTGGCGGTGGAGTTCGGTGGTCGACAGCCGGGAGCGGACCTGGACCTTGGCCAGCGGGTGGGCCGCGCAGAACGCGGCGACGGGGAGGACCAGGGTGGTGGACGCGGTGGGTTCGGTGCCCAGCCGCAGGGTGCCGGTGATGCCCGACTGGACGGCGGCCACCTCGGCCTTGAAGGCCTCCTGCTCGGCGAGGATCCGCTTGGCCCAGACGACCAGCCGTTCGCCCTCCGGGGTGAGGCCCTGGTAGTTGTGCCCGCGGTTGATCAGCGTGACGTTCAGCTCCCGCTCGAGCTTGGCTATCGCCGCCGAGAGCGCGGGCTGCGACACGTAGCAGGACTCCGCCGCCCGGGCGAAGTGCCGCTCCCTGGCGACCGCCACGAAGTACTCCAGCTGACGGAACAGCATGAACGACTCCTCTCTGCCTGGGGCCGCGGCCGCGCCGGCACTTCCTGCTGGAGTCGCAACGCCGTCGGTGCCGTCGGGTCGGCGCTCCCGGAGTGGCGAACGTCCCCGGGGGCCGGCGGCGGACGAGCTGGTTGCGGTGTGACCGGGCAAAGCCTACCGAGCCGGATCGCGGCCCTCGTTCGTGCCCGCGAAGCCGGTGCGGGCCCCTGCCCGGGTCCGGTCCCGTCGCCGCCGCGACGGAACCGGACCCGGGAGGTACTGCTGCGGCCGTCCGGCGGTGGGCCGGCGGTCCGCTGGTCTGTCGGGACGGGTGAGCGCGGGCCGGGCCGGGCGGGGACCGGTTTCCGCGCGGTGGCGCCGTTCGCCTAGGCGGCGGTGATGCCGCGGGCGAGCAGGTCGGTCGCGGCGTGGACCGCCCGCAGGTTGGGGGCGTCCGCGCCGGCGATGTCGGCCATCTCGACGACGGCCGTCACGATGGCGTCGAGTTCCAGCTGCTTGCCGGCCTCGAGGTCCTGGAGCATCGAGGTCTTGTGGTGTCCCACCCCCTCCGCGCCCCGAAGCCGCTTCTCGATCGAGATGTCGGGGGTGCTGCCGACCCTGGCCGCGATGTCGAGGGTCTCCTCCATGAGCTGGGTGACCAGCCGCCTGGTGTGCGGGTGCTTGCAGATGTCGACCATGGTCGCCCTGGTGAGGGCGCTGATCGGGTTGAACGCGACGTTGCCCATCAGCTTGATCCAGATGTCGTCGCGCAGGTTCGGCTCCACCGGGCACTTGAGGCCGCCGGCGATCATGGCCTCGCTCAGCGCCGTGCACCGGTCGGAGACGCCGCCGCCCGGCTCGCCGATGGAGAACCGGGTGCCCTCCAGGTGCCGGATGACCCCGGGGGCCTCGATGACCGTCGCGGGGTAGACGACGCAGCCGACGGCGCGTTCGGGCGCCAGCACCTCGCTCGTGGCGCCGCCGGGGTCGACCGCCTCGATCCGCCGCCCTTCGTAGGGGCCGGCCAGCTTGTGGAAGTACCACCAGGGGATGCCGTTCTGACCGGCCACCACCGCGGTGTCGTCACCGAGCAGCGGGGAGATCAGCGGTCCCGAGCTCGCGTAGGAGTGTGCCTTCAGGCCCAGGAAGACGTAGTCGACGGGGCCGATCTCCTTCGGGTCGTCCGTGGCGTGGGGCTTGGCCACGAAGTCACCGCGCGGGCTGTTCACCCGGACTCCGTGGGCACGTATCGCCTGAAGATGCTCACCCCGGGCGATCAGGTGGACGTCGGCGCCACCACGGTGCAGTGCCGCGCCCACGTAAGCGCCGATCGCACCGGCTCCGAGGACTGCGATTTTCACGGCGACTCCTCTCCATTCGAAGGGGGAGTGAATACTGTATGCAGTACTCTCTTGGGATGTACAGTCCCATCACGGAAAGTCGCGCGCCCCGAACCGGAGAGGATCCCGGCCGGCGCCGCGGCGGAGGACTCCGGCGCCCCACCGGGCCATGAACCGGGTCACACAGGCCCCGGACAGGTTGATCGAGCACGAAGCAGGGGAACGCTTCGCCGCACACGCGGTCCCGGGCGCGCACGGCCGCGCCATGAGGCCGGGGAACACGGAGTGCGGACGACGGCTCGGCTGACGACGCCGTGACGTCAGTCAGAAGCGACGGAAAAGGAGAGCGATGTCGGATTCACCCCCTCAGCAGATCGGTGTCGTCACCGAGTCCACCGCCGGGGAGACGCGGGTGGCGGCCACACCGGACAGCGTCCGCCGGCTCCTCGGCCTCGGCTACGAGGTCGTCGTGGAGTCGGAGGCGGGAGCCGCCTCGGGCTTCCCCGACGAGGCCTACGCGGAAGCGGGCGCGCGGATCGGCGACGCCTGGAACGCGGACGTGGTCCTCAAGGTCAACGCCCCCTCGCACGAGGAGATCGAGAAGCTGCGCGAAGGGGCGACCCTGATCGGGCTGATCGCCCCGGCCCACAGCCCCGACCTCGTCGGGGAACTGGCGGCACGGCCGATCACCGTCCTGGCGCTGGACGCCGTCCCGCGCATCTCCCGGGCCCAGTCGATGGACGTGCTCAGCTCGATGGCGAACATCGCCGGGTACCGGGCGGTGATCGAGGCGGCCCATGTCTTCGGGCGCTTCTTCACCGGGCAGGTCACCGCGGCGGGCAAGGTGCCCCCGGCCAAGGTCCTGGTGGCGGGCGCGGGCGTGGCGGGTCTCGCCGCGATCGGCGCGGCCGGCAGCCTCGGCGCGGTGGTGCGGGCCACCGACCCGCGGGCCGAGGTCGCCGACCAGGTCCGTTCCCTGGGCGGTGAGTTCCTGGCCGTCGAGGTGGAGCAGGAGGCGAGCGGCGACGGCTACGCCAAGGCGACCTCCGAGGCGTACGACCGGCGGGCCGCCGAGATCTACAGCGAGCAGGCCGCGGACGTCGACATCATCATCACCACCGCCCTGATCCCCGGCCGCGCGGCCCCCCGGCTGATCACGGCGGCCGATGTGGCGTCGATGAAGCCAGGCAGCGTCATCGTCGACATGGCCGCCGCGCAGGGCGGCAACGTCGAGGGCACGGTCAGCGGGAAGGCGATCGTCACCGACAACGACGTGACGATCATCGGTTACACCGACCTGGCGGGCCGGCTGCCCGCCCAGGCCTCGCAGTTGTACGGGACCAACCTCGTCAACCTGCTCAAGCTGCTGACGCCCGGCAAGGACGGGCGTCTGACGCTCGACTTCGACGACGTCGTGCAGCGGGCCGTCACCGTCGTGCGGGAGGGCGAGAAGACCTGGCCGCCACCGCCCGTCCAGGTGTCGGCGGCGCCCTCCGGGCAGACCCCGGCGCCGGCGGCGGCCGCGCAGCAGCCGAAGGAGCCGCGTCTGTCGCCGGCCGGGCGCTACGGCCTGATCGCCTCCGGCATGCTCGCGATGTTCCTGCTGATCGCCTTCTCCCCGGCCCAGCTCGTGGGCAACTTCACGGTGTTCGCGCTGGCCGTCGTCATCGGTTACTACGTGATCGGAAAGGTCCACCACGCCCTGCACACCCCGCTGATGTCGGTCACCAACGCCATCTCCGGGATCGTGGTGGTCGGAGCGCTGCTGCAGATAGGCCACGCCGGACCGGCCGTCACCGTGATGTCGGTCGTGGCGATCATGTTGACCACCGTGAACATCTTCGGCGGATTCGCCGTGACCCGCCGCATGCTCGGCATGTTCTCGAAGGGCTGAGGATCGATGAACGCAACCACGGCCGCACAGGCCGCCGACATCGTCGCCGCGCTGCTGTTCATCTTCAGCCTGGCCGGACTCTCGCAGCACCGCACCTCCCGCGCCGGAGTGGCGTACGGCATCGGCGGCATGGCGCTGGCGCTGGTCGCCACCGTCGTCGCCGCCGCGCAGGACATCCCGGGCTCCGCCGTCGTGCTGATCGTCGTCGCCACGGCCGTCGGCGGAGCCGTCGGCCTGTGGCGGGCGCGCCGGGTGGAGATGACCCAGATGCCCGAGCTCATCGCCGTCCTGCACAGCCTCGTGGGCCTGGCGGCGGTGCTGGTCGGCTGGAACAGCTACTACGAGGTGGAGGCGGACGGTGCCGGTCAGACCCGGGTCCCCGCCGAACTGCTCGGCATCCACCACGCCGAGGTGTTCATCGGCATCTTCATCGGCGCGGTCACCTTCACCGGTTCCATCGTCGCCTTCCTGAAGCTGTCGGCGCGGATCAAGTCCCGTCCGCTGACACTGCCGGGGAAGAACGCCCTCAACCTGGGGGCGCTGGCCGCCTTCGTCGCGCTGACGGTGTGGTTCACGGTGACCCCGAACCTGGGCCTGATGATCGCCGTGACCGTCCTCGCGCTCGCGCTCGGCTGGCACCTGGTCGTCTCGATCGGCGGCGGTGACATGCCGGTCGTCGTCTCGATGCTCAACAGCTACTCGGGCTGGGCGGCGGCCGCCGCGGGCTTCCTGCTCAACAACAACCTGCTCATCGTCACCGGCGCGCTGGTCGGCTCCTCGGGTGCCTACCTGTCGTACATCATGTGCAAGGCGATGAACCGTTCCTTCGTCTCGGTGATCGCCGGGGGCTTCGGCGTCGAGGCGCCGACGGGCGGGGACGTCGAGCAGGGCGAGCACCGCGAGACCTCGGCGGAGGAGACAGCCGAACTGCTGGAGAACGCCACATCGGTGATCATCACCCCCGGCTACGGCATGGCGGTGGCCCAGGCGCAGCACCCGGTGGCGGAGCTGACCCAGGCACTGCGGCGGCGTGGGGTGCAGGTGCGCTTCGGCGTCCACCCGGTGGCCGGCCGGCTGCCCGGGCACATGAACGTGCTGCTCGCCGAGGCCAGGGTGCCGTACGACGTCGTGCTCGAGATGGACGAGATCAACGACGACTTCGGCGACACCACGGTGGTGCTGGTCATCGGCGCCAACGACACCGTCAACCCCGCGGCGGAGGAGGACCCGTCCAGCCCGATCGCCGGCATGCCGGTGCTGCGGGTGTGGGAGGCGGAGAACGTCGTCGTCTTCAAGCGGTCCATGTCCTCGGGGTACGCGGGGGTGCAGAACCCTCTGTTCTTCCGCGAGAACAGCCGCATGCTCTTCGGCGACGCCAAGGAGAGCGTGGACGCCATCCTGCGTTCGCTGAGCACGCCGGAAGCCGGTTCCGCGGCATCGCGCGGGCTGCGCGACCAGCAGCCCGCCCCTGCCTGACGGGCACTGCACCCACGGCGGTGGGGCGGGGGAAGCCGTGCTT
>NZ_JBHYMQ010000118.1:0-14220 GCF_042742985.1 Streptomyces sp. NPDC058864
CGGGCGGGCTGTTGCCGGGCGGGGGGCCGCGCCGCGCCCCGCCCCGGGGGCGCGCCCCCCCCCCACGGTCGTCACTCCGTGCGGAGCGGGGTCAGCGGCACCTGGAGTGCCATCACCTCGTTGCCCGGTCCCGCGGTCCAGCCGCGGCCCGCATGGGGTGCCACCCGGGTGACGGCGTGCGGCAGCCGTACGCCGATCAGGTCTCCCTCGGTGGTGCTCTTCGGCCCGAGCAGCAGACCGCGGCGGGCCTTGCGGGCGCTGGACATCCAGCCGCTCATGCCGCCCTGGACACCGTCGGCGGTCGCGGCGTAGACGAGGCCGAGGCCCTGGTCGCGGCCGGACACCGTGATCTCCTTGAGGAGCTTGTCCGCGCCGGACATCGCCAGCAGGTCTGCGTCGTCGACCATCACCACCCGGGGACCGGGCAGCGCGGCGAGCGCGGAGCGCACCGCCTCCTCGGTCGGCTCGGTGTCGGTGATGACGCGGACCGTGGTGTGCCGGCTGAGTCCGCGCAGCGGGGACTCGCGCGGGGTGAGGACGACCAGCGAGGTACCGCCGGCGAGCAGCGAGACCGCCAGCGAGGCCAGTGTGTTGCTGCGCCCGGAGCCCGTGGGGCCGATGACGCCGAACACCGCGGACGCGCCCGCGAGGTCGACGCCGACCGGCTCTCCCCCGTCGCCGCCGATGCCCAGCAGGCCCCACAGGGGCCGCCGCTGCCCGGCGGGCACCTTGTCGTAGACGTCGGCGAACTCCGCCGACCGCGGCAGCGAGGCCACCGTGAAGGGGCGCCGCTCCTGCGGCACCCGCGCGTCGCGCTTGAGCGCCGCGGCCCCGATCTTGCGCAGCGCCTCGACCTGCTCGGTGCCGCCGCCCGGGGCGAGCAGCGCGACCTGGGTCTCGGTGCCGGTCAGGACGTGCCAGCCGCGACCGGGCGGGATGTCCGCGGGCAGCTTGCCGGGCTTCATGCCGACGGCCTGGACGTCGGAGCGGTCGCCGGGCCGCAGGAGCAGCCGGTGGTCGTTGTGGGCCGCCATGCGGCCGCTGAGCAGGGAACGTTCGGAGGTGCCGATGAAGTGGATGCCGGCGCCGGCGCCTTCGCGGACCAGGCGGACCATGTCCTGGTACATGTGGCTGTACTCGTGCTCGTCGAGCATGGCCGACAGGGCGTCCCAGCCGTCGACCAGCAGCAGGATGTGCGCCGGGCGTTCGGCCTTCGGAAGCACCTTGCGCAGCTCGTCGATACCCGTGGCGCTGTGCCGCTGCGCCAGCTCCTGGCGGTTGACGAGTTCCTGGTTGAGGCGGCGCAGCAGCCGTTCCAGCCGCTCGGTGTCGTGGCGGGGGACGACGGCGCCGCAGTGCGGGAGCGTGGTGAGCGCGGCCAGGCCGCCGCCGGCCGCGTCGATGCCGTAGAAGTGCACGTCGGCGGTGCTCAGGTGGCGGGCGGCGGAGCCGGCCAGGGTGCGCAGCACCTGGGTTCGGCCGGAACGGGGCGCACCGATGACGTACAGGTGGCCGAAGCTGCTGAGGTCGGCCGCGGCCACGTGGCGCTGCTGCAGCTGCGGCACGTCCTCCAGGGCGTACGGGACGAGCAGGCGTCCCTCGCGGACGGGGTTCATCGCCTCGAGGTCGTCGAGCAGGACCCGGCGTTCCAGCGCGGGCAGCCAGGGGCTGGGCTGCGGGGTGTAGTCCTCGAGTTGGTCCACGGCCCCGCGGATCTCGTCCACGAGGACCTGGAGGTCGGTGGGCGCGGGCGCCTGGGCGCTCTGGGTGAGGACGACTTCGGACGCGGCCGGGGCCGCGGCCCGTCCGAGTGCGTCCCAGGACAGTTCCGACGCCACGACGGGCTTGCGGGCGCCGCTCTCGGCCTCGGTCTCCGCCTCGCTCTTCGGCCGCGGCCGCTCGGCGCCGACCCACGCGGTCTGGAAGGGCTCGGCGGACTTCGGGCCGCGCCGCACCAGGGCACGGCCGGGGGTGGTGACGGAGATGTCGACGGCGTCGTTGACGTCGATGACGTCCTGGCTCTCGGACTGGTCGGTGACCCGCAGCGCGATCCGGAGGTTGGTGTTGGCGCGGATGTCGGCGGTCACGACACCGGCCGGACGCTGGGTGGCCAGGACCAGGTGGATGCCGAGCGACCGGCCGCGCTGGGCGATGCTGATGAGTCCCGGCACGAAGTCGGGCACCTCGCGCACCAGGGTGGCGAACTCGTCGATGACCAGCAGGAGCCGCGGAAGCGGCGCGAGCGTGGGGTCGGCGGCGCGCTTGGCCTGGTACTCGGGGAGGTCCTTGGCGTTGGTCGCCGCCAGGACGTGTTCACGGCGCATCAGCTCGGCGCCCAGCGACTCCAGGGCGCGCTCGACCAGGTGCGCGTCGAGGTCGGTGACCATGCCCAGGGTGTGCGGCAGGTTCGCGCACTCCTTGAAGGCGCTGCCGCCCTTGTAGTCGACGAGGACGAAGGTCAGCTCGTCGGGCCGGTTGGCGGCGGCGAGGGAGGCGACGAAGGTCTGCAGCAGCTCGGACTTGCCGGAGCCGGTGGTGCCGGCGACCAGTCCGTGCGGGCCGTCCTGGACGAGGTCGAGGGAGAAGGGGCCCTCGAAGCCGCTGCCGAGCACGAAGGAGGTCGCGGAGGGCCGGGACCGCCAGCCCGCCAGGATCTTCTCGGCGCTGGGCGGTTCCTGGTTCAGCAGGTCCAGCAGCTTCACGCGCTGCGGGAGTCCCGCGTCGTGCTCGGGGCTGACGTCTCGGACCGGCGCCACGGCGCGGGCGACCTGCTCGCACCACTCGGGCGTGACCTGGTCGGCGCGGACCGCCGGGACGTCGGGCGTGCCGGGGCGCTTGACGGTGAGCCGGCCTGCCGCGGCGAGCACCACTCCGGTGCTCTCCTCGGGCAGCAGCCGCTCCTGCTCGTCGAGGCACAGGCTGAAGACGCGTACGGCCGGGCCCTCGGTGAGGACCTGGACCATGCCGGGTACGTCGCGCAGCCGCCGGGCGCCGTCGGCGATCACCAGGAGGTCGGGGCCGATGAGGGCGCCGTTGCGGTCGGAACTCGTGGCCCGCTTGCGCACCTGGATCTGCGCGACCAGTTCCGACACGCGGGCCGCGGTCGACTCGGGGTCGTTGCCGATCAGGACGAGCGGGCCGCCGGGCGCGGCGGGCCGCACGTGCGGCAGCCAGCGCACCCAGGCCCATTCGTCGGCGCGGCTGGGCTCGGTGAGCAGCACGATCCGCAGGTCGCGGGGGCTGTGCAGCACCGCCGCCTGCACGGCCATCCAGCGGGCGAGCGGCTGAACCTCGGCCGCGGGGCCGGCCACGCCGACCACGCCGTGGCCGCTGAGATCCATGCCGACCGGGGCGTCGGGGATGTTCCAGCGGATGGTGCGGTGGTTCTCGTCGCGGGCGGGGTCCTCGAGTTCACGCAGCGAGGGCTGGTCGGCGGTGCCCAGCCGCAGGACGAGGTGGTCGGGGTCGTGGCGGCGCCGCTCCCAGAGCCGGCTGCCCGGTCCGGTGGCCATCAGGGCGACGGCGGCGGGGTCGGGGCCGGTGACGTGGCGTACCCGGCGCTCGCGGCCGACGGCCTCGCGGACGCCGTCCTCGACCACGGTCCGGCGCCGGTTGTACTGCCGGTCCGCCTCCTCGTACTCCTTGCGGGCCGTGCGGCGGCCGGTCACCCAGTTGGAGACCATCATCATCGGGCCGAGCAGGATGAAGGCGAGGAAGTAGTACGACTTGAAGATGGCGACCATGAAGAAGCCCATGATCACCGGGGCGATCATCATGGACGCGGGGAAGGGCCGCTTGGCCGGCGGTGTGGGCGGCGAGGGCAGCCGGACCCGCTCGCCGTCCAGGTGCGGGGCGATCCGCGGCGGGCGGTTGTAGTCGATGCCGAAGCCGTCCGCGGACTCGGTCACGGCGGCGTCCGCCTCGACCGGCGCGCTCATCCTCAGCAGGACGGAGCCGACGGTCAGGTCGTCACCGGGCGGCCACGGCACCGGCTGTCCCTGGGCGGCGGTGCGCTCGGTGGTGATCCGGTGGGGGCGGGTGCGGCGCAGGGCGGTGACCGCGTCGTCCGGCGGGGGCGCGGCGACCCGGCCGCGCACGTCGTCACCGGGCGCGGTGCCGGTGCGGTGCCAGTGGGCGGAGCCGTCGGCGCCGACCGTCACCCACAGGCCGCCCTCGGGGACGCCGTCGCCCTCGAGACGGATCGCGCAGAGCGGTCCGGAGCCGGCCTCGTGGCTGCCGAACCCGAGCCGCCAGGTACGCCCGGCCTGCGGTCCGGAGACCACGTGGACCTCGGCGAGCACCGGTCCGGCGTCGGTCCCGGCGCCGACGCGGACCCGGTCGGGGTCCCTGCCGGGGGCGCCGAGGCCCAGGACGCCGCCTTCGCGCAGTCCCGCCGCGTCGACGGGCGCGTCGGGGTCGAGCCGGCGGCCGTCGAGGTAGAGGTCGCGGCTTCGCGCCCCGTCCACGGCCTCCGAGAGGTCCGCGACGGTGGTGCGTGCGGGCAGCCCTACGAGGTGGTCGCGGCGCGCGCCGTCCGCGCCGTCCACGGTGGTGATGGTGAGGTTCACGGTCTTCCCAGTTCGGGCGTCACGAGGACGAGGAGCGTGCGGTGGCGGCGGAGACGCCCGCCGGTCCGAATGCGGTCGGCTCGGCGAGGTCGCCGTCCTCGTCGCCGGGTTCTGCGGCGGCGGGGGCGGCGGGGGCCGGGGCGGGCTGGGGGCGGGGGGCGGTCGCGGAGACGGCCATCGCGGTGGGCGGGAGCCCCGTCTCGACGAGGTCGTCGTCGGCGGACGGGGTGCGGAGCGCCTTGGGCGGGTTGGGGACTGCGCCGTCGTCGTCCCCGGGGACGGGCGGCAGGGTGTGCACCAGCCGGGAGACGACGCGGGCCAGGGGCAGCGCGTCGACCGTGAGGGCGGGCGGACCGCCGTGCAGGCGCAGGTGACCGTCCCGGTTCGCCTCGATGATCAGGGTGCTGTGGTGGGCGACGCCCAGGGTGAGCAGGCGCATGCCGGCCGGCCGGTTGCGTTCCGGTGCCTCGGCGCTCACGGCGTAGCCGCTGCCGGGGCGTTCGAAGACGTCGGCGGGGCCGTCGTGCCGGGGGTGCACCCCGGCACCGACCACGACGCGGCCGGCGGGGAGGCGGGCGTCGAGCTGGGCGGCGAGGGCCTGGAGGACCGCGCGGGCGGTACGCCGCTCACCGGTGACGGAGACCGCCGGGGGGACGGCCGTCAGGTCGAGCAGCACCGCGTCGGCACCGGCCCTGCCGAGGCAGACGAGTACGGGGGCCTCGCCTCCGTGCCCGGTCTCCGCGGCGGTGCCGAGGTCGGAGCGGCTGATCCACCACAGGCGCGGTTCGGCCGCGTCGCGGGCCCAAGGTTCGGGCAGCGCGCCCTCGCCGTGGCCGTGGGCGGAGTAGACGCCGACGACGTCGGTGCCGAGGAGCGCCGCGTACGGCCGGGCGTCGGGGCGTTCGGCGGCGGCGCGGCGCAGCGCGGTCGCGGCGTCCGTCCAGCCGGCGGAGTCGCGGAGCAGGCGGCCGAGCACCCGCAGGCCGCGGCGGTGCCGCAGCTCCGTGCGTACGGGCGTGGCGAAGGCACGGGCGGCCGTCGTCAGTTCGCGGGCGACGCGGCGGCGCAGTGCGCCCCAGCCGCCCTTGCGGCGGACGATCCAGTGCGCCAGGACGACGACGAGGATCAGCAGGCCGATGAGTCCGATGAGCCGGGTCCAGCCGGCGGGGGCGTTCACGCGGCCACTCCGTCCACGCCGCGGCGGGCGAGTTCGGCCCGCAGGGCCCGCACTCCGTGGTGGGTGCGGGACTTGACGGTGCCCCGCGGGACGCCCATCTCTGCGGCGGCGTCGGCCCCGGTCTGGTCCATGACGTGCACCCGGACGACCGCCTCGCGGTGGGCGGGCGGGAGGGCGCTCAGCGCTGCGAGCAGCACGGAACGGTCCTCGACGAGGCCGGCGTGGTCTCCGGCGTGCTCGAGCGCGGTGCCCGCGAAGTCCGCGGCGGTGATGCCGACGGGCACGGTGCGGTCACGGCGGCGGTGGTCCACCACGAGGTTGCGGGCGACCCGGAAGAGCCACATGCGGACCGGCCGCTCGTGCACGTCCAGCCGTCCGGCACGCTGCAGGGCGCGCAACAGGGTCTCCTGGAGCACGTCCTCCGCGGCGTGCACGTCGCGGCCCATGAGGCCCGTGACGAACCTCCGCAGGCTGTCGCGCTCGGCGATGATCAGGCTGGCGACAGCGCTGTGTCCGTCGGCGTCGCCGGTGTCGTGCCCGGCGAGGACGTCCGCCCCGCCGTCACGACAGTCGGACTCGTTCACACACATGGCGTAAAGATTAAGCTGCTGAACGAGATGCTCTGACCACAGTGTTGGCGCATATTCGATCATTCACTGTCACACTTGGTGAAATCTTAAACTATTGTTCACCTTGCCGAAATCGATGGGCGGACGCGCGCCCTACGCTTCCGCGCAGATTCCCGAGCCGACAGGAGACCACGTGCCTCCCCATCCCGATCCACGGGACCCCGAGGTTCTCGACGGGGCGAAGCCCCGTTTCGCGGACACCTTCGCCCGACGCCCCTCCCTGCCGCACCGGCGGCTGCTGCCGGACCGGCGGGCGTGGAGCGTGCTGGCGACCACGTCGGCCGTCATCGGCTGCGCGGTGCTGGTCGTGCCGCTGATGGCGCGAATTGACGTGCTGCCCGACAAGGGCGGCAAGGGCGACCCGGTGGCGGTGGCCGAGCCCAGCACGTTGCAGAGCGGCGTCCTGCCGGCGTCGCCCGGCACGAACGGCACCAAGGCCTCGCCCGCCGCGGGCGGCAACGTCCCGCCGGCCTCCGGGTCGCAGGGCGGGTCGAACGGCGGCGGTTCGGCGGGCGGCGCCGGCACCGGCGGCGGCGGTCTGCCGGCCGTGGGCACCGGCGGCTCCGGTGGCGGAAGCAGCTCCGGCGGCGGCAGCGCGACCGGCGGCGGTTCCGCCACCGGTGGTTCCGGCGGTTCCGGTGGCTCCGCAAGCTCCGGCGGCTCGTCGGGCTCCGGCTCCGGTTCCGGTACGTCGGCCGGCCAGCCGACGCCCAGCAAGACCCAGCAGACGGCCACCGTGCCCGGCGTGCGGATCCGCAGCGTGCAGAGCGGCCGCTGCATCGCGGTCAGCGGCGCGAAGAACAGCACCGGTCGCGACGGCGCCCGGCTGCAGATCCAGGACTGCGACGGCGGCGCCTGGCAGAAGTGGGACTTCCGCTCCGACGGGACCGTCCGCTCCTTCGGGATGTGCATGGACCTGGCCGGCGCCTCGTTCACGAACGGTGCGGTCATACAGCTGGCCCGCTGCAACGGCGGCTGGGCCCAGCAGTTCAGGCTCAACACCTCGAACGACCTGACCGTCAAGGACAAGTGCGTCGACGTGCTCGACAAGGGCACGTCCAGCGGCACCCCGCTCCAGCTGTGGACGTGCTACGGGACGGCGAACCAGAAGTGGGCCAAGGCCTGACGGTTCTCGCGTGATGCCGTCCCCGCCCCTCCCCGGGGCGGGGACGGCATCGCCGTTCCGGCGTACGGGCGCCGCCCCGGCCGTCAGCCCCGGTCGTCCGCGAGGACCACCGACCGCGTGAGGTGCCGCGGCGCGTCCGGGTCGAGGCCGCGTGCCGTGCCGAGCGCGGCGGCCAGCCGCTGGACGACGATCAGGTCGGCGAGCGGGTCGCGCCCCAGGGCGACCAGCCGGCCGCCGGTGCGCGCGATCTCCCCCTCCAGCCCCGCCGGAAGTTCCGCGGGGTCGCCGAACCACCACGCCACCCGGCCCGGACCGGTGACGCTGATCGGGCCGTGCCGGTACTCCATGACCGGGTACGCCTCCGTCCAGGCCCCGGCCGCCTCACGCATCTTGAGCGCCGCCTCCTGTGCGACGCCGTAAGCCCAACCGCGGCCGAGGAAGGTGAACTGCTCGGTCTCCAGAAGTCCTTCGGGCAGCGGCCCGGCGAGCGCCGCCTCCGCCTGGGCGGGCAGGCCGGTGAGGTCCTCCCCCAGCAGGGCGCGCAGCAGGACCAGTTCGGTGGTGGCGAAGCGGGTCTGGACGACCGAGGTCTCGTCGGCGAAGTCCAGTACCACCGCCGCGTCGGCCAGTTCCATGACGGGGGTGGCGGGATCGGCGGTGACGGCCACGGTGGGGGTGGTGCCGCGCAGCCGGGCCAGCACCTCGAGCACCTCGGTCGTCGTGCCGGAACGGGTGAGGGCGACCACCCGGTCGTAGGTCCGGCCGGCCGGCGTCTCCGAGGCGGCGAAGGCGTCCGTCTCGCCCTGGCCGGCCCTCTCGCGGAGCACCGCGTAGGCGTGCGCCATGAACCACGAGGTGCCACAGCCCACGACCGCCACCCGCTCGCCGGGCCGCGGCATCGCGGCCCGCCAGGGCGCGTCCCCGTCGCCCGCGAGCGCGATGGCGCGACGCCAGCAGTCCGGCTGGGTCGCCGTCTCGGTCTCGGTCCTGCTCCGGTCCGCGTTCCGCGTCTCACTCCGGCTCATCGATGGACTCCGTCCCTCTCCGGCGGCCCTTGACATCGAGCACGCCCGCTCGAGCATCATGTGTGAAGTTGCTCGACTCTAGCAATTTTCCTGCAGAAAATTGCATGCTGCGTGATGAGGCAGCGGGACGGCGGAAGGGGGGCGGTGGCCCGTGCGACGGCAGGCCAGGTCAGGCGCGGACGACCTCCACGCCGACGGCAGTGAAGGGCTCCACGAGAGCGGCCGGGGCGTTCCCGTCCGTCACCAGGACGTCGACGTCCTCCACCGGGCAGATCCGCGCGAAGGCCCGCTTCCCCAGCTTGGACGCGTCGGCCACCACCACGACCCGCTCGGCGCGCCGGGCGAGCGCCCGGTTGATGCTGGCCTCGCCCTCGTGCCGGGCCGCCGCGCCATGGGCCACGTCGAGCGCGTCCACGCCGAGGAAGACCAGGTCGAGGGTGAGCTGCGCGAGCAGTTCCGCGGCCAGCGGCCCGATCAGCTCGTACGAGGCCGGGCGCGCGACGCCGCCGGTCACCACCAGCTTCACGTGCCGCCGGACGGCCAGTTCCCCCGCGATGTTCAGCGCGTTGGTGACGACCGTGAGCGCGGTCTCTGCCCCGCTGTCGGCGAGGTCGGCCCGCGCGGCCAGGGCCCGGGCGACCTCGGTGGTCGTGGTGCCGCCGTTGAGTCCCACCACCGCGCCCGGCTTCACCAGGGCCGCCGCCGCCCGGGCGATACGCTCCTTCTCCGGTGCGTTGCGGGCGGCCTTGTAGCGCAGCGGCAGGTCGTAGGCGATGGCGTTGATCACCGCGCCGCCGTGGGTGCGGGTGACCATGTTCTGCCGGGCCAGTTCGTCCAGGTCGCGCCGGATCGTCGCGGCGGAGACCGCCAGTTCGGCGGCGGCCGGTTCTACCTCGACGCTCCCGTCCCGGGTCAGCATCTCCAGCAGCGCGCTCCATCGGGCCTGTGGTCCCGCCATCTCCTCGTCCCCTGTCGTCGGCTGTGCGGGCCCGGCGTCGCGTCCATGCGCGGCCGCGTACGTTTCTGCGGCTTCACCGGGCTGAATCATCACGTTCGCGCAACATCATCCCATCGAGAGGTCGCCGCGTCATGCCGCTGGTCCCCACCGCCGAACTCGTCCGCGCGGCGCACGCCGACGGACGCGGGATAGGCGCCTTCAACGTCATCACCCTGGAGCACGCGGAGGCGGTCGTCGCCGGCGCGGAGGCCGCGGGGCGGCCCGTGGTCTGCCAGATCAGCGAGAACGCGGTCCGCTTCCACGGCGGTTCACTCGCCCCGATCGCCCTCGCGACCGCCGCGGTCGCCGAGTCCGCCGCGGTCCCGGTGGGTCTCCACCTCGACCACGTCACCGACGAGGACCTGCTGCGCCGCGCCGCCGACTGCGGCTTCGGCTCCGTGATGTTCGACGCGTCCGCGCTCCCCCACGACCGCAACGTCGCCGCCACCCGCGCCGCCGCGAACTGGGCGCACGACCGCGGTCTGTGGCTGGAGGCGGAACTCGGCGAGATAGGCGGCAAGGACGGCGTGCACGCTCCCGGCGCCCGTACCGACCCCGCCGAGGCCGCCGGCTTCGTGGCCGCCACCGGGATCGACGCCCTCGCCGTGGCGGTCGGCAGCTCGCACGCCATGACGACCCGCACGGCCCGGCTCGACCACGCGCTGATCGCCCGCCTCCGCGGTGCGGTGTCCGTCCCGCTGGTCCTGCACGGCTCCACCGGCGTACCCGACGAGGAACTGCGCCGGGCCGTCGCCGGGGGCATGGTCAAGATCAACATCGGCACGGCGCTGAACATCGCCTTCACCGGTGCGGTACGCGACTTCCTCGCGGCGGACTCCGCCACCGTCGACCCCCGCCGTTACCTGTCCTCCGCGCGCACGCGGATGGCCGCGGCAGTGGAGGGCGCCCTGCGCGTCCTCGGCTGACGGCGGACGGCTGACGGGCGGGCGGCGGCGGGCGGGCGGCGGCCCGGCGGATGCCGCCTGTCAGCTCCGGCCCGCCGCCCGGAGCTGCCGCAGCGTCCAGCCGCGCCCGCCCGGGTCGAGCGGGCGTGTGGCGGCGGTGAACAGCTCCGCCGCGCGCCGGTAGGACAGGCGCCCGCGGCCGGTGCGGAACAGCGGCCC
This sequence comes from Streptomyces sp. NPDC058864, assembly GCF_042742985.1. Classification (NCBI taxonomy): domain Bacteria; kingdom Bacillati; phylum Actinomycetota; class Actinomycetes; order Kitasatosporales; family Streptomycetaceae; genus Streptomyces; species Streptomyces sp. NPDC058864. The sequence continues at coordinate 10,647 of NZ_JBHYMQ010000118.1, forward strand.
GTCGATGCGCCCGAGCACGAGCAGCGGCAGCAGCCGGGCCGATCCGTCCCCCCAGCGCAGCGGCACCCCCGCGCGCCCGCGGGTACGGCCGCCGGGCAGGTCGAGGTCGTCGACGTCGAGCGCGAGGAGCCGCTCGATGGGTGCCCCCGTCTCGTGCAGCAGATGCCAGAAGGCCTGTTCCCGCAGCGGTGCCGCCAGCCGCAGGATCTCGCGCACCTGGTCGGCCCCGGGTCCGGACCCGACCCGGCGTGCCTTCGGTACGGGCAGTGCCCGCAGGCCGTCCGTGGGGTCGCCGGACAGCCAGCCCTCCGCGCGCCACCATGTCACGGCACTGCAGAGGACGGACAGTTCGCGGTTGGCGGTGCGGGCGCCGACCGCCGCGGACCGTGCCGCGAAGGCGTCACGGAGCCGTCCCGAGGTGCCCGGTGCGTCGAGCAGGGCCAGCGGGACCGCCGGGGGTTCCGCGTTGCGGCGCCCCCCGCCGACGGGCGGGGGGCGGTCGACGAGCCCCCAGGCCCAGGTGGCCAGTGCGATCCGGTAGACCCGCCGCGACCCCGTGCCCAGTCCGGAGGCGGCGAGGAAACGGTCGACGGCCACGGCGTACTCCACCGGCTGGGTCATGCGGCGCCCGCCCCTCCCTCGTTCGACCCGCGGTTCGGGATCGACCGCAGTAAATGGCCCTGTGTCGTGAACCGCAGCCATCATAAGTTGATTCGACCCGACTCAATAATTTTTTTCGCGGGCCTGGCGTGTCGCCACGCGCCCCCTGCACGCTGCCGCCCATGGCACTCGATCTCCGCCCCGCGGTCCTGCGGGAACGCGACTTCCGTCGCTTCTTCCTCGGCTACGCCACCTCGCTGTTCGGATCGTCGATGGCGTCCGTCGCACTGGCCTTCGCGGTCCTGGAGACCGGTGGCGGTGGCACCGAGCTCGGCCTGGTCCTGGCGGCCCGGATCCTGCCGCTGGTGCTGGTGCTGCTCGCGGGCGGCGTCCTCACCGACCGCTGGGGCAGCCGGCAGGTCATGCTCGCGGCGGACGCCCTACGCTGCCTCACCCAGGCCGGCCTCGCCCTCGCCCTCCTGGGCGGCGATCCGCACATGGCCACCCTGATCGCGCTGGTCGTCGTCTGGGGCGCGGCCGAGGCCCTGTTCACCCCGGCCCTCGACGCGCTCGTCCCGCGCATCGTGCGGGGCGACGCGCTCGCCGACGGCAACGCGCTGCTCGGCGTGGCCCGGTCGGCGGCCTCCATCGCGGGCCCGGCGCTCGCCGGCGTCCTCACTGCGGCCGCGGGCGCTTCCGCGGTCCTCGCGGTCGACGCCGTCAGTTACGGGGTGAGCGTCTTCGCGCTGCTCCTGCTGCCGCGGACCGTCCGGGCCGCCGGCGCCGCCCCGTCCTTCGTGGCGGAACTGCGCGAGGGCTGGGCGGAGTTCCGCTCCCGGACCTGGCTGTGGGTCACCTCGGTCCACGTCTGCCTGTTCAACCTCCTCGTATGGGCGCCGTTCCTCGTTCTCGGGCCGCTGGTCGCCCAGCGGGACCTCGGCGGGCCGGCCTCGTGGGGCCTGGTCATGGCGCTGTACGGGGCGGGAGCGGTCGCCGGCGGCATGGCGATGCTGGGGCGACGGCCCCGCCGCCCGCTGCTCGTGGGCACGGCGGCCACCGCTGGCTGGGCGATGCCGTCGGCCGCCCTCGCCACCGGGCTGCCGCTGCCGTGGATCTGCGCCGCCGCGCTGGCGGCCGGTGCCGGCTCGGCCGTGTGCGGCACCCTCTACTCGACGGTCACCCAGTCGCAGGTGCCGCCCGGAGCGCTCGCCCGGGTCAGCGCGTACGGCGCGTTCGGTGCCTTCGCGCTCGGACCGGTGGGCCTCGCCGCGGCCGGTCCGCTCTCCGTCCTGTTCGGCACCGCGGGGGTGCTGGGTTTCGGCGCGGTCTGGCAACTGGCCGCGGTGGCCGTCGTCCTGACGCTTCCCGCCGTACGGTCGGCCCTCCTGCGACCCGGGGCCACGGCCCCGGCCCCCGGTGGGAACCGGGACGCGAGCGGCAGCCCCTCCCCCTCGTCCTGAACCCCGCGGCGCCCGCGGCCGCCGGGACGCCGTCGCGTACGCGGAACTCGTACGCGGCGCTCAAAAGCCGGGCGGCGACGGCGGCTGACCGGCCGACGTGCGGGATCTCTCGGCCGCCTGGGCGGGAGTGTCGTAGTAGCCCGGCCTGGCCAGGAGCACCGTGCTGAAGTAGTGGCCCTGCCGCTCCCCCGGCTCGTCGTCCGCCGCGAAGGGGCGCCAGAAGCTCAGCAGCAGGTCGGAGGCGACGAACGAGGCGGGCTCGTCGGGGTCCTCCTCGATCGTGGCGTGCTCGCGCATCCGCCGGACGACCTCCCGAGCCGGGAGGGCGAACACGTCCAGGCCCCGGAACAGCACGCGATCCGCCGGGGTGTGCGGTCTGCCCAGCTCCACCGCCTGGAGTTCACCGCCCAGGCAGTCAACGCCGATCATCAACCCGCTCGGCCGGAACACATGCTGCCCGGGCCGGTCGGGCTCCGAGAGGGCGGCCGGGTCGCGGAAGGAGGCCGGGGCGTCGGCGGCGGCTCGCCGTTCCATCCCGATCCGCAGTCGGCCGACGCCGACGGGTGGGAGGAGTTCGAGAGCCATCGGGGCATCATGCCGAACGGCCTGGCCGGCCCGGACGGTGAGGCACCGGAGCCAGTCCGGGGGCTGCCCCCTTCCCCGGGTCAGCCGAGCCGCAGCAGGCAGCCCGCCGCGAGGACCGCGACCAGCAGGAACACCGCGCAGGCCGCCACCGCCGCGACGTTGAGCGCCGGGCCGCCGCCCGCGCGAGGCAGACAGGGGCGGTCCAGGGGCAGTTCGGCCCAGCAGGTGGTCGCGCCGTGCCGGACGGTCATGCCGTGGTCGGACGCGAGAGCGGCGACGATCGGCAGGCCCCGCCCGTGTTCGTCCGGCGGCACGCACTCCCCGTCGCCGCACGCGGCGGGCCCCGCGTCGGTGACCACGATGCGCAGACCTCGGCGATCCTCCCCCGGGACGAGGCACAGCTCGGCGGGGGACGTGCCGTGCGTGACGGCGTTGGTGACCAGTTCGGAGACGACCAGGACGGCGTCGTCCGCCGCCCCCGCCGGGACCTGTGACAGGTCCAGGGCGCGGCGCACCCGCCGGCGCAGGGTGCCCAGTTCGCGGGGGTCGTGCGGGACGGGGAAGCGCAGGACGCCTCCGGAAGCCTGCACGTGGCGGAGCCGCCGGGGGCAGGGGGCCGCGGACAGGACGTCCAGGACTCGGCCCAGGCCGTCCCGGACGGGGCAGCCGGTCGGCAGGGCCGGCGCGTGGGGCGTCATGGGGACCTCGGTGGGGTGCGGGAGGGAGGGGTCAGGACCTGGCCTCGATGGTGCGCCCGGGAACGGCGCGCACGCCATGACCGGCCTCCTCCGTGGTGGAAGGCCCTGCCTCCCATCACGGAGGGGGTCACGGCACGTCAGCGGCCGGCGGTCTGGCCGCCGTCCACGGGAAGGGTCACACCCGTCACGAAGGGGGCCTGCTCCAGGTAGAGCACCGCCCCGACGATGTCC
>NZ_JBHYMQ010000119.1:0-14013 GCF_042742985.1 Streptomyces sp. NPDC058864
CACGCCGCCGCACCGCACGCCTCGCGGTGCGGCGGTTCAGCCGGCCGGCGCCGCCTTGCTGAGCTCGGGGGCGGGTGCGGTCCCCGCGTCGCCGGACGCGGCGCGGGCGGCCGGGATGGCCGCGGCGATGAGCGCGGCGAGCAGCGCGATGCCGCAGCCGATCAGCAGGCCGGTGCGGAAGCCGCTCTCGGAGGTGAAGGTGTGGCCGCCCGCGGTGGTGGTCAGCTGGGAGAGGACGACGCCGACCACGGCGGCGCCCACCGAGGTGCCGAGCGAACGCATCAGGGCGTTGAAGCCGTTGGCGGCGGCGGTCTCCGACAGCGGGACCGAGCCCATGATCAGGGCGGGCATCGACCCGTACGCGAGTCCCACGCCGCTGTTGACGACCATGACCGCGAGCATCAGGCCCCAGGCGGAGCCCGTCAGCAGCAGGGACAGTCCGTACCCGGCGGCGAGGACGACGGCGCCGCAGAGCAGGGTGAACTTGGGGCCGCGGGCGTTGGTGAGCTTGCCGCCGAGGGGAGAGACGATCATCATCATGATGCCGCCCGGCAGGAGCCACAGACCGGCCGCGAGCATGGACTGGCCGAGGCCGTAGCCGGTCGCCTTCGGGAACTGCAGCAACTGCGGGACGACCAGCATCCCGGCGTACATGCCGAAGCCCACGAAGACCGAGGCGACGTTGGTGATCAGCACCCGGGGGCGGGCCGTCGTGCGCAGGTCGACCAGCGGGTCGCGGGTGCGCAGCTCCCACCAGCCCCAGGCGGCCAGCACGACGACGGCGGCACCGAACAGGCCGAGCGTGGTCGCCGATCCCCAGCCCCAGTCGGCTCCCTTGGACACGGCCAGCAGCAGGCAGACCAGTCCGGCGCCCAGGCCGAGCGCGCCGGGCACGTCGAAGCGCTGGCCCTTGGCGCTGGCGGGGACCTCGGGGATGAAGAACCAGATCAGCACCGCGACGACGGCGGCCAGGCCCGCGGAACCCCAGAACAGCACGCGCCAGTCGGCGTACTGGGCGATGGCGGCGGCGATCGGCAGGCCCAGGCCGCCGCCGATGCCCATGGAGGCGCTGACCAGGGCGATGGAGGAGCTGAGCTTCTCCGCGGGGACGACGTCACGGAGCAGGGCGATGCCCAGCGGCACCATGCCCATGCCCATGCCCTGCAGTCCGCGTCCGACGATCATCGGCACGACCGAGGACGACAGGGCGCACACCACCGAGCCCGCCACGAGCGGCACCGAGCAGACGACCAGCATGCGCCGCTTGCCCACGAGGTCGCCGAGGCGTCCGAAGACGGGCACGCAGACGGCCGCCACCAGGAGGGTGGCGGTGATCACCCAGGCGGCGTTCGAGGACGAGGTGTGCAGGATCTGCGGCAGCTCCGTCAGCAGCGGGGTGACCAGCGTCTGCATGATCGCGGCGGTGATGCCGGCGAGGGCCAGCGTGGCGACCACGCCCCCTGCGCGGGCGGTGGGTTGTGGGGCGTTCATCTCGGCACTCCTCGCCTGGCGGTCGTACGTTCCCATCGATATGCATCGTACATAGGAAGTGCATCACGCACATGATGTGGCTGGTGCACGCCCTGTGCGAGGATGGCAGCGGGCGCCGAGGACGCACACCGGCGGCCCGGTGAACGGCAGGAGGCGGAGGCGACATGGGCAGGTCCACCCACGAGGTCGAGTACGAGCAGATGCTCCTCAGCCGCCACGAACTGCTGCGCCACAGGTCCGGCACGCTGGACCGCAGCGCCTACATCCTCCTCAGCCGGATCCGGGTGCAGGGGCCGATGTCGATCGGCGAACTGAGCGAGGCCTTCGCGCTCGACGCCTCGACCCTCAACCGGCAGACCGCCGCCGCCATGCGCGCCGGGCTCGTGGAACGCATCCCCGACCCCGAGGGCGGCATGGCCCGCAAGTTCCGCATCACCGAGCGGGGCGCCGGCAGGCTCGACGAGGAGCGGGACGCCATCATCGGCGGCCTGGACAAGGTCATGGCCGACTGGTCGGACCAGGACATCGCCGCCTTCGCCGCCTACCTCAGGCGCTTCAACACCGACATCGAACGCCTGGCCGGGCGGCCCTGGCCGCGCCCCTGAACCCTCACGGCCGACCTCACAGCTGACTTTCATAAATAAATTCAGGTGTTAGCCTGAGTACGCGGGACCCCCGGGGCCCGCGCTGTCGAGCTGTGTACGGAGCCCCGCCGAGAGGGCGTGTAGCAAAGGAAAGCCGTATGGACATCAAGGGATCAGTCGCCCTCGTGACGGGAGCCAACCGAGGGATCGGACACGCGTTCGCCCGGGCGCTCCTGGAGCACGGCGCGGCGAAGGTCTACGCCGGCGTCCGCGATCCGGGGAGCGTGACCGATCCGGACCTCGTCCCGCTGCGGCTGGACGTGACGGACGAGGCGCAGGCGATCGCGGCCGCAAGGGCCGCGGGCGACGTCTCCATCCTGGTCAACAACGCCGGCGTCGGCGGCGCGACCAGCGGACTCCTGTCGGGCGGCCTCGACGGCGCGCGCCAGGCCATGGACGTCAACTACTTCGGCACGTGGGCGGTATCGCAGGCCTTCGCACCGGTGCTGGCCCGCAACGGCGGCGGGGCGCTGGTGAACATGCTGTCGCTGGCCTCCTGGGTCGGGCAGCCGCAGTTCCCCGGTTACGCCGCCTCCAAGGCGGCGCAATGGTCGCTGACGGACGCCCTGCGCAAGGGCCTGCACGGCCAGGGCACCCTGGTCGTCGGCGTGCACTGCGGGTTCGTGGACACCGACCTGAGCGCCTGGACGGACGCGCCGAAGATCAGCGCCGCCAGCGTGGCGGAGCTGACCATGGAGGCACTGACCCACGACCGGTTCGAGGTCCTCGCCGACGAGCAGACGCGGAGCGTCAAGGCCGCACTCGCACTGCCGCCGACGGTGCCCGCCGCCTGATCCGGCACCCCCGCCACATGCAGCGGTCCCGCCCGAAGGGGCTGGACCGCTGCGGCCGTTGCCCGCACACCGGGACCGGCCGCGGGGTTGTCAGGGTTTCCCTGACGCGCCTACGGTTGTCAGGGAAACCCTGACAACCGTAGGAGTGAACCGTGCCGCCCACCGACACCCAGGACGCATTCGCCCGCTGCTCCTTCTGCGGGAAGCCCGACCGCGAGGTCCGGAAGCTGGTCGCCGGCCCCGGCGTGCAGATCTGCGACGAATGCGTGGCGCTGAGCACATCGATCATCGACGGCAGCCTGGGCACCCCGGCCGCGTCGCCCGTACCCCTGTGGGCTTCGCTGACCGACACGGAGATGCTCGGCCACATCCCGCGTGTCGCCGCGCACATCGACCAGGCCGAGGCCGATCTGCGCTCGTGGGTGCAGGAACTGCGGCGCCGTGGCGTCACCTGGACCCGGATCGGCGAAGCCCTCGGGATCACCCGCCAGTCCGCCTGGGAACGGTTCTCCGGCGAGGAGTGACCGGATCCCGCGGGCCCCCGCCCCACCGCCGCAGCCGCCCCCGGCACGGCCCGCACCGCCCCCGTCGGAATAGAACCGTCCGGTTGAACGTAATACGGACGTAAAAGTCGCAGGTCGAGGGCGCCCCGCCGGTAGTGACGGCGGTCGGCGGCCCCGGCCGGCGTGGGGAGATGCGGACTTGCCCGGGAGGCAGGAGTGGGCATTCGGCGGACGACCCTTCCGGGCATCGGGACGCAGTACGACCTGACCACGCGCACCGGGCGGAACCTGTCGGTGGTGGTGCACCAGGACGGACGCAGGTTCCTCGGGTTCTACGAGGCCGATGATCCGGACGCGTGCGGGATGTCGGTCCCGCTGGAGGCCGACGAGGCCGCCGGGCTGGCGCGTTTGCTTGACCCGACGCCGCTGGAAGCGGTGCGGACGGACGGGATCGGGCTCGTCACCGAGCAGATCCCGGTCGGCTCGAGGTCGCCGTACGCGGGACGGCCGCTGGGCGAGACCCGCGCCCGGACGCTGACCGGGGCCTCCGTCGTGGCGGTGCTGCGGCGGACGAGCGCGCACCCCTCGCCCGGGCCGGAATTCCGGCTGGCGATCGGGGACACGCTGGTGGTGGTCGGCACGCGTGAGGGCGTGGACGCGCTGGCGGCGATCGTGGCGGGGCAGTGAGGATGCACGACACCACCGCGCTGCTCATCGAACTCGGGGCCGTCATCCTCGGGCTGGGCATCATCGGGCGCTTCGCGGGCCGGATCGGGCTCTCTCCCGTGCCGCTCTACCTGCTGGCCGGCCTCGCCTTCGGGCACGGCGGTGTCGTACCGCTGTCGGCGAGCGGGGACTTCATCTCCGTGGGCGCCGAGATCGGGGTGGTCCTGCTGCTCCTGCTGCTCGGGCTGGAGTACAGCGCCTCGGAACTGGTCACCAGTCTGCGCACCCAATACCCGTCGGGAGCCGTGGACTTCGTCCTCAACGCGGTACCGGGCGCGGTGGCCGCGCTGCTGCTGGGATGGGGGCCGGTGGCCGCCGTCGCGCTGGCCGGGGTCACCTGGATCTCCTCGTCGGGCGTCATCGCGAAGGTGCTCACGGACCTCGGCCGGCTCGGCAACCGCGAAACGCCCGTGGTGCTCGGCGTCCTGGTCATCGAGGACCTGGCCATGGCCGTCTACCTGCCGCTGCTGACGACGCTGCTCGCGGGCCTGGGCCTTGCCGCCGGCGGCGTGACGCTGGCGATCGCCCTCGGCACCGTGGGCACGGTGCTCTACGTGGCGTTGCGTCACGGACGGCTGCTCAGCAGGGCGGTCTCGTCCGACAACCCCGAGATGCTGCTGCTGGTCGTGCTCGGGCTGGCGCTGGTGGTGGCGGGCATCACCCAGAAGCTGCAGGTGTCGGCGGCCGTCGGTGCTTTCCTGGTGGGCATCGCCCTGTCCGGCGAGGTCGCGGAGGGTGCGGGGCGCCTGCTGACGCCGCTGCGCGATCTGTTCGCCGCCGTCTTCTTCGTGTTCTTCGGGCTGTCGACCGATCCGTCGGCCATACCGCCGGTGCTGCTCCCGGCGCTGACCCTGGCACTGGTCACCACGGGAACCAAGATCGTCACCGGTTGGTACGCGGCCCGGCGGGCGGGCATCCGGGCCCGGGGCCGGCTGCGGGCGGGTGGCGCGCTCGTCGCGCGCGGGGAGTTCTCGATCGTCATCGCGGGCCTCGCCGTGGCCACGCAGCCCCGGATCGGACCCTTGGCCACGGCGTACGTCCTGATCCTGGTCGTCGTCGGTCCCCTTGCGGCCCGCTACACCGAGCCGGCGGTCGGAGCGTTCGGCCGGCTGCTGCGACGGGAGGCGTTCATACAGCCGGCGCCGGGGAGCGCCGAGCCCTTCGACGGCCCCCAGGACCTCGGGGCCGCCGAGGTGACGCCGGCCGGGGACTCCCCCGCCGGGCGGTTAGCGCGGTCATCTCCAACGGAGATGACAGACATCCTGATCCATCTTCTCCACGGGGGAAGCAATCGCCGGGTGCGGGCGCTGCAGCAGTCAGCCGGGCGGCGCGAGGAGCCGCCCGACCACCACCGCTCCGCCCGCCCGAACCGCATCACCGGTTCCCGTCACGAGAAGGGCCCTCGTGTCCACTCCCCGCATGACCCGTCCCGTCCGGCGCCCGGCGACCACCGCGGCCGCCCACGGCGTTCCCGGATGGCTGGTCGGGCTGCTGGCCGTCGCCTCCGGGATGACCGTCGCCAACCTCTACTACGCCCAGCCCCTGCTGTCGTCGCTCAGCCGGGTCTTCCACCTCGGCACGGCGACGGCCGGCACGCTGATCACGGTGACCCAGATCGGCTACGTGGCCGGGATGCTCTTCCTGGTCCCGCTCGGCGACCGGCTGGAGAAGCGCCGGCTGGTCACCGCGCTGCTGGCCGTCACCACGGTCGCCCTGGCGGTGGCGGGCACCGCCGGCAGCTTCCCGGTGCTGCTCGTCGCGTCCCTGGTCAGCGGTGCCACCTCCGTCGTCGCGCAGATCCTGGTGCCGTTCGCGGCGGGCCTCGCGCCCGACCACGCCCGCGGCCGCATCGTCGGCCGGGTGATGAGCGGGCTGCTCGCCGGGATCCTGCTGTCCCGCACCGTCAGCAGCCTCGTCTCCGACGTGGCGGGCTGGCGCTACGTCTACCTCGGCTCCGCGGTCCTGATGGCCCTCCTGGCCGTGGCGCTGCGCGCCGCCCTGCCGCAGCACGCCCCGACGACCTCGCTGCCCTACTCCCAGGTCCTGCGCTCGACGGCGCGCCTGGTGCGGACGCATCCGGCGTTGCGGCGCCGGGCGTTGTACCAGGCGGCCCTCTTCGGTGCGTTCAGCGCCTTCTGGACCACCGTGTCGTTCCTGCTCACCGGTCCGTTCCACTACTCGCAGATCGGCGTCGCGGTGTTCGCGCTGGTCGGCGCCGCGGGTGCCGCGGTGGCTCCGCTGGCCGGCCGCTGGGCGGACCGCAGGCTCGCCCGCCCGGTCACCGGGATCGCCTTCGGCGTGGCGGCCGTGGCCTTCGCCGTGGCCGGCTTCGGGCAGCACAGCATCGTCCTGATCGCCCTCGCCGCGATCCTGATCGACATGGCCGTGCAGACCACGCTGATCCTCGGGCAGCACACCGTCTACCAGCTCGACGCCGCCGCGCGGTCACGTCTGAACAGCGCCTTCATCGCCATCTTCTTCGTGGGCGGCGCGCTCGGGTCGCAGCTCGGTTCGCTGGCCTACCACGCGGCCGGCTGGACGGCGGTCAGCGCCCTGGGCGCCGCGCTGCCCCTGATCGGTCTCGCCTACTGGGCGACGGAGTTTCGCCAGGCCCGCAAGGGCGCGCGGGGCGCGACCGGGCAGGAACCGGCCGGGCAGGACCCGTCCCGCTGACCGCGCCCGCCGCACCGCCCGCCGTACCCGGGGCCCTTCCGCCCCGGCGCGGCGGGCGGTCGCGCGCGGACGGCGCGGGCGCGGCGCCCGGGCCGGTCAGCCGCGTCCCGTGGCGGCCGTGCGGGGGGTGATGTGCCGCAGCAGCGCCTCGACGGCGGGCGCGGGCTCGCCTCCGGGCCTGACCACCATGACCTTCCAGGAGGGCGCGTGCCGGTCGAAGCGGCGGACGGCGAGGTCGGGGAAGCGGGCGGCGATCGAGGCGGGCATGATGCAGACCCCGAGGTCGTGCCGGACCAGTTCGGCCGCGGCGACGATGTCGTTCACCTCGAACACGGGGCTCCGCTCGACGGTGGCGGTCCGGAAGACCCGGTCCACCTCGGAGCGGATCGCCCACCCGGGCGGGAAGTCCACGAAGGGCAGGCGGGCGACCTCATCGAAGGTCACCACGTCGTCCTCGGCGAAGCCGCGACCCGGTGCGGCGACCAGGAGCATCTGCTCGCGCGACAGCAGACGGGTCACCAGCCCCCGTTGCTGCTGCCGGTCGAGCGCCACGACCGCGAGGTCCACCGTGCCCTCCCGCAGCGCCTGCCGGATGTCGGCCACCGCCGCCTGCCGCAGGCGCACGGTCACCCCGGGGTGTTCCGCGCGCAGCCTGGCCAGGGCCCGGTGCAGGCCGGCCCAGACCCCCTGCATCGTGCCGACCGTCACCAGCCCCCGCAGCTCGCCCCGTACGGCGTCGACCGCCGCACGCGCCTCCTCGGCGGCGCGGAGCGCCGCACGGGCGGCCGGCACGAACGCCTCCCCGGCCGGTGTCAGCGACACGCGGTGCGTGGTCCGCTCGAAGAGCGCGCTGCCCAACTCCCGCTCCAGTGCCCGTACGGTTCCGGACACGGCGGACTGCACCACGTGCAGCCGGTGGGCGGCCGCCGTGAACCCGCCCTCCTCGGCGACCGCGACGACCACTTCCATCTGGCGCAGATCCATGCGTACCCCAGTTGTCTCTCCGTCGGCCGGCCGTCGGCCGGTCGGCTCCGCGGGCGGTGGTCCACGGTGATTCACCGCTTCCAGCATCGCACCGGCGGGGGGACCGGCGGCCGACCCGCACGGTACGGCCACCGACATGACGAATCGTCAGGCCGCCCCCCACGTCGGCCACCGCCGCTCGCCGGGCCCGGAGTGGACGGGCGACGTGCCTGACCGCGGGTGGTCGAACGGGTTCGCGGCGCAGGCCGTCGATCACCCCCGCGTGGCGTTCTCTCCGCGTACGATCACCCGATGGCCGACATGACCGAAACCACGCCCGGCTGGCTGTCTCCGGACGACCTGGAGCTGACCCGCGCACGCATGCCGATCCTCTACGTCGACGCCGTGCCCGTGCGGGTCGACGACAGCGGGGAGGTGACACACATCGGTCTCCTCCTGCGCATCGGACCGGACGGGAGCGTCAGCCGCGCCCTCGTCTCCGGGCGGGTGCTCCACCACGAGCGGGTCCGCGAGGCGCTCGTCCGCCACCTGGAGAAGGACCTCGGGCCGATGGCGCTGCCGCGCATCCCGGTCTCCCCGCAGCCCTTCACCATCGCGGAGTACTTCCCCACGCAGGGCGTGACCCCCTTCCACGACCCCCGCCAGCACGCGGTGTCCCTGGCCTACGTCGTCCCGGTGGCGGGCGACTGCCATCCCCGGCAGGACGCTCTCGACCTGGTGTGGTTCACCCCGCAGGAGGCGTCGTCGCCGCAGTTGCAGCAGGAGATGCAGGGCGGCCAGGGCGTACTGCTCCGGCAGGCCCTCTCGCACGTCGGCTGCCTCTCCTGACAGCCGTGGCGGCCCGGGCGGCCCGCTGCCCGCGCCGCCACGCATAAAGGATCACCGCACGGGTACGGGGACGCACGAGGGGGGCCGGCACCGCTTGCCGGCGCACACTCCGATCGCACGGGCCCCGGTCGCCTCCCGGCCTCGGGAGCCCGCTCCGGGAGGCACCCTGATGAAGCTGTCGTTCCTGCAACCCCTGTTCGCCCGGCCGGGCCCATGGGCGAGCGCCTACCTGGACACCTCCCGGGACGTGGAGGATCCCGACCGCGTCATCGCACGTCGCTGGCGGCGCCTGCGGGACGACCTCACCGACCACGGCGCCGACCCGGCCACCGTCCACGCCCTCCACGCCGCGGTGGGCACCGACGACGACCTGCCCGGGCGGCACGGCCAGGCCCTGTTCGCGACTCGCGGGGAACTCGTCCTGGCGGAGGAACTGCCCGAGCCGCCGGTGCGCGACACGGCCGGGCTCGAGGCCCTTCCGGACGCCCTGCCGCTGGTCCTCCAGCGCGCCCCTGACCTGCCCTGTCTGGAGCTGTTCGTCGGCCGGACCGAGGACGGGGACGGCATCCGGGTCACCGCCCGCACCGGGCGCTGGCCGGCCGGGCGCCCCGACCCGGATCCGGCCGTCCGGCAGACCGTCCCGGTCGAGGACTGGCCCCTCACCGCGCCACAGCTCGCCGGGGACCTGGCCGACCTCGCCGGCCGCGGCGCCGCCGAGGTGCTCGTGCTGGGCCGGGACCCCGGCGACCCCGGGACCGCCGAGGTGCTGGTCCGTCATCTGCCGGAGGGCCTGAGGAACGACCTCGTCACGGTCGGCACGGTGCGTCCCGCCGAAGCTCCCGGCCGGGCCGTGCCGGAGGAGCACCTCGCCCGCGAGCTCGGAGGCCGCCTCAACGCCGCCGACCGGGCCCTTCTGGAGGCGTACCGGGTGCAGCGGACCCGGGACCGCAGCGCCTGCGAGGGCATCGCGGCCGTGGTCGGGGCGCTGCGGGACTCCCAGGCGGCAGCCGTCCTGGTCAACGGTCCCCCGCCGCCGTCCGGGCGCCTGTGGGCGGGGCCGGAGGAACCCGCCGGCGCCGCCCTGCTGCGCTCCGCGGCGTGCAGCGGCGCGGAGCTCGTGGTCGTGCCACGGGACACCCTCGCCCTCGACGACGGAGTCGGTGTCCTGCTCCGCCGGCGCGACCCCGGTGAGTAGCCCGCGGCCCGCGGAATCGGCGGCCACCCGGCTTTGTTGTACCTACTGGTACAACGAGAGGGATGGGGATGGAAACCGTCGAAGCCGGGCAGTGGCCGGGCCGGCAGTCCCTGCCGGCCCAGGAGGAACGCTGGACGCTCGCCTACCGGCCAGAAGCCCCGGCGGAAGCCCGCAAGCTCACCAAGGAAGCCCTGCAGCGCTGGCAGGTGCCGGCAGTCACTGCCGACGGAGTCCTGCTGGTCGTCTCGGAGCTCGTCACCAACGCGTTCGAATACGCACGGCCGCCCATCGTGCTGCGGCTGGACCGCGACCGGGGGACCGGGCAGGTCCGCGTCGAGGTCACCGACGGCGGACCGGCCCCCGCCATCGGGGAATGGGCCGCCAGCTGCGGCGACTGCGAACACGGCCGGGGCCTGACCATCGTGGACCAGGTCGCCTCCGCGCACGGCGACCGCTGGGAGACCGGCCGCGCCACCCACTGGGCCGAGCTCGCTCCCGCGGCCTGACAACGGCGGCACCGGGCACGGGGCGGGCCCGGCGAGGGCCCCCTCCGCCCGGTGCCGCCCCGCAAGGCGCCCCGCCCGCGTCAGCCCTGCGCGGTGGGGCGCACCACGAGTTCGTTCACGTCGACGTCCGCGGGCCGGTCGATCGCAACCCGGTGCTGGGGCGGGTCGAGCTCACGTACCAGACCTTCGACGTGGTCGACGCCCCAGGGCAGCTGCTGCATGTGGGGACCCCCGAGCCGGGGAGCCCGAGCGAGGCGGCGTTGTCCTCCCTCGGCCGGGACGGCGGGGCCGCCTGACCGCCGGAAGTCCGTCACGTCGAGGCCCGGCTCCGCGTTCCCCCACGTCCCCGCGGCGGCCCGAGGCACCCCCGGGTCAGGCATCCGGGAGGAGTTCCCGCAGGACGGCCCGTCCGGCCGCGCGGTGGCCGGCGGCGGCGGACGGATCGGTGGCGTCGAGCACCGCCGCGATCCCCTCGTGGGCCAGCGCCTCCTGCTGGCGGTATCCCACCCGCGGGGCGAGGTCGAGCGCCTGGCGGTGCAGCCGCAGGGCCTCGTCCGGCAGGCCCGCGAGCCGGCAGGTCTCCGCGTAGCCGTTGAGGAAGTGGATCTTCCACTGTTCCTCGAAGAGCTCGTCGAGCAGCGCGAACGCCTCGCGGTGGCTGGCCAGCGCCTCTTCGTAGCGGCCCATGCGGCGCAGCGCCACCCCGAGGCAGTTCAGGCACCACGCCTCGTTGTGCCGGTGCCCGTCCTCACGGGCCAGGGCGAGCGCGCGGTGCAGATGGTCCGAGGCGTCCTCGGGCTCCTCGCGGGCGATGGCCACGCCGAGGGTGATCAGCGCGGTGAGCGCCGGGGGCCACGCGGGGTCCGGGTACGGGATGTCCAGCGCCTCGCGGGCCAGCCGCGCCGCCTCCTCACGGTCCCCCAACTGCAGCACGGCCCAGGCCTCGTAGGCGGTGGCGTGGGCCGCGCCCGTCGGGCAGCCGGCGTCCGCGTACAGCTTCCCCGCCAGCCGGAACAGCTCCAGCGGCTCCTCCACGTACCCCTGGTCCCAGCCCAGGTAGCCGCGCCGCATGGTCAGTTCGGCCTCGGCCCGGACGTCCCCCGCCTCCGTCAACAGGGCGCCGGCCGCCTCGTACGCGGCGGCGGCCTCCGCCATGCGGCCCGCGTTGTAGCGGGCGAAGCCCAGGTCGCTGTGCGCCTCGCCCAGTTGCCGGGGATCGCCCAGGCGCCGGGCCGCGGCCAGGGAGCCCTCGAAGAGGACGTTGAGCTGTGTGGTGCCGCAGCGCCGGGCGAAGTACGCGCGCATGAAGCGCGGCAGTTCGCACACGTGCGCGTCGGCCCCGGCGGCGCGGGCCGCCTCGAACGCGGCCAGCAGGTTGGTGTACTCGGCGCCGAACCATGCCAGGGCGGTGTGCTTGCCGGCGAACCGCGGCAGCTCCGCCGGGGCGGGGCCCGCGCAGGCCTCCCGGCCGCGGGACAGGTACGGCATGGTGGCGTCGGCGGCGGCCGCCGCGTGCACGTAGTAGTCGAGCACCCGGCGCAGTGCCCGTTCGCGTTCGGCCGGCGGGTCCTGCTCGGTGGTGGCCCGCAGCGCGTGCCGGTGCACCAGGTCGTGCAGCCGGTAGCGGCCGGGGGCCGGCTGCTGGACCAGGTGCGCGTCGAGCAGGTCCTCGAGCATCGCCCGCGCGTCGCGCAGCCGCACGGCGGCCACGGCGGCCGCGGCGTACTCGTCGAAGGTCGGCCCCGGCAGCAGGCTGAGCAACCGGAACAGGCGCCGCTGGGCATGGTCCAGCTGGTTCACGGACATCGCGAACGCCGTGTCGAACTCGGTCGGGCCCTCCGCCATCCGCTCGACGAGGATGCCCACGGTCCAGCCCGGACGGTGCCGCAGCCGGGCCGCCGCGAGTCGCAGGGCCAGCGGCAGGTTGCCGCACAGGCGCAGCACCTCGGCCGCCGCCTGCGGTTCGCGGGCCAGCCGCCCGTCGCCGCCGTCGGGTTCGCCGCTGGCGCGGGCGAGCAGCTGCGCGCTGTCCCGCGGCGAGAGCACGTCCAGCGAGACCGGTGGCACCTCCTCCAGGCCGAGCAGGCGGTTGCGGCTGGTGACCAGGGCGACGGACGGGCCCGCGCCGGGCAGCAGCGGGCGGACCTGGTCGGCGTCGGCGGCGTTGTCCAGGACCACGACGGCCCGCCGGTGGGCCAGTTCGGACCGCCAGCAGGCGGCCAGCTGCTCGACGCCCTCCTGCGGGATCCTCTCGGAGGGGACGTCCAGCGCCGCGAGCAGTGCACGCAGCGCGGGGTCGGGGTCGAGCGGCGCGCGGCCCGCGGTGAACCCGTGCAGGTCCAGGTAGAGCTGGGCGTCGGGGTAGTCGGCGGCGAGGCGGTGCGCGGCATGCACCGCCAGGCAGGTCTTGCCGACCCCGGCCATGCCGTCGACGGCGACCACCCGGCCGCCGCCGACCGCGCTGAGCACGGCCTCGAGTTCGGCCCGGCGCCCGGTGAAGTCGGGTGTGTCGCGCGGCAGATCGTTGCGGGGCGGGCGCGGCGCCGACGCGAGCGGGGTCGGGGGATGGACCTGGCGGCTGGTCCTCGGGGGTGCCGGCAGGGGGCTGGAAGCCCGTTCCCACAGGGGGCGCAGCGGGCGCGGGTCGCGTGTGACGAGGCGGCAGAGCGCGACGACGGCGGACCAGGGCGGCACGGTCCGGCCGGTGAGGTAGCGCGACAGCGACGACGAACTCAGCCCCGTGTCCCGCGCCAGGGCGCGTACACCGCGGCCGGACAGCTCCTGGAGCATGCGCAGCCGCGCGGCCAGCTCCTCCGCCGCGTCGGTCTCCGCCGTCCGCTGCCGTGCGACCACCCGTCCCCCGCCTCCCTGTCCCACCCCGGCCGAACCCGTCCGCGGCGGATCCCCGCTGTACAGAGCCGTTCCGGCTGTCCCACGGTGTCCCACCGCCGTCGTCATGGCAAGTCCGGGGCGCTGTCATGGAGTCACGCCCCGGGGGAACGGGGCGCCGAACCGGAAGAGGGAGAACCACGATGCAGTCCCGTATGCAGAACCCGGCCATGGTCCTGTCCGCGATGCAGCCCATCCAGGAACTGATCAAGGCCGTGCACTCCGGCGGGGTGGACGGGCAGACGCTGGAGCTGGTCCACTTGCGGGTGAGTCAGATCAACGGCTGCAGCGCCTGCGTCGACGGCGGCGCGAAGACGGCCCGCAAGGCGGGGGTGAGCGACGAACGCCTGGCCACGGTCGCCGCCTGGCGGGAGGCCCCGTACTTCAGCGAGGAGGAGCGGGCGGCGCTCGCGCTGGCCGAGGCCGCCACGCGCCTGGCGGACCGTCCCGAGGCGGTCGGTGACCAGGTGTGGGACACGGCCGCCACCTACTTCGACGAGAAGCAGCTGGCGGCGATCGTCCTGATGGTCGGCGTGACCAACCTGTTCAACCGGCTCAACGCCACGACCCGGCAGATCGCCGGCGCCTGGGGATGAGGGCGCGCCCCGTCCGGCCCGGGCCGCGTCCTCGACGCGCCGCCCGGGACCGGCGCGCCCGGCGGTCACGCCCGCCCGTGACGACGTGTCGTGCGACCTCGGCGGACGAGTGGGCTCGTGACCGGCTCCGGCGCCGCGGACCGGGAGAACGCGGCTGCCGCCGGCGCCCGGGCAGGGTCCGGGC
>NZ_JBHYMQ010000120.1:0-13639 GCF_042742985.1 Streptomyces sp. NPDC058864
GTGCCCGATCGGCACCGGCCGCGCCGGGGGTGGCAGGTCAGAAGGTCAGGCTCCAGCGGTCGAGGTAGCCGGGGTCGACGGTGAAGATGCCGGGGGTGTTGTCCGTGACCCGAAGCTTCCACGTGCCGTTGGCCGGGACCGCCGAGGCGTCCACGGTGTACGTGGCGTGCACCGCGCCCTCACCGGTGTCCCAGTACCAGGGCTTCACCGGGATCTCCGTCCCGTTCTCGCCGACCAGGGTGACGATCTGCCCGCCGACCCACGGGTGGACGAGGTCGATGGTCACCTTGAGGTCGCTGGGCGCGTTGCCCTTGCGGCCGGTGACGATCAGCGGGGACTCGATCGTCTTCCAGTTGGGGATGTCGTAGCGGGCGGGGTTGACGAAGAAGCGTCCGCCGGAGGCCAGGACGGGCCAGTCGAACCGCACCGTGCGCTTGGCCTTGTGCTGGGCGGTGTTCTCGACGGTGACGGCCGTCTTGTAGGTGCCCGCCTTCTTCGGCGTGCCGCTGATCAGGCCGGTGCGCGCGTTGATGGACAGGCCCTTGGGCAGCCCGTGCGCGGAGTAGGCCAGTCGCCCGGGACGGGAGCCCACCGCCTCGATCTGACGGCTCATCGGCTGACCGACGGCCACGGGACGGGTGGAGGGGGCCACGATGGCGACGTGGTTGACGTAGCGGGCGCCGACGTTGACCGCGGCCCACGCGTTGCCGACGGCCTCGTAGGTGTCGCTGCCCTGCCCGAACAGGTCGGCGGCCGCCTGGAGGGTGGCGGTGCGGGCACCGGCGTAGTCGGTGCTGCTGGTCATGTACGTGGTCAGGGCCCGGTACCAGACCGCGCTCGCGTTGCCGATGCCGATCGGGGCGACCGGCAGACCGTCGTAGGTGGGGCTGTCGTAGGCCACGCCGTTGATCGTCTTCTTCCCGCTGCCCTCGGAGAGCAGGTAGAAGAAGTGGTTCGCCACGCCGGAGCTGAAGTGCGGGTCGAGCTTCCTGGTCTCGGGCGTCCAGTAGTCCTGCGAGGTGCCCTTGGCGGAGGCGTCCTTGGAGGGCTGGTCCATGTAGCGCAGCGGCTTGCCGGTGCCGCGGACGTCGGCGAGCTCGCCGATCGTGTAGTCGGGCACGTCGGCGGGGTTGTCCGCGAAGAACTCGACGGCCGTGCCCATGATGTCGCTGGTCGCCTCGTTGAGGCCGCCGGACTCCCCGGTGTAGGTGAGGTTGGCGGTGGCGAAGGTGACGCCGTGGGTCATCTCGTGCGCGGAGATGTCGAGTTCGGTGAGCGGGTGGGTGTTCTCGCGCCCGTCGCCGTACGTCATGCAGAAGCAGCCGTCGTCCCAGAAGGCGTTGGCGTAGTTGTCGCCGTAGTGGACGCGGGAGAAGGCTCCGACGCCGTTGTCGGCGATGCCGTTGCGGCCGAAGCGCTCCTTGTAGAAGTCCCAGGTCTCACGCTGGCCGTACGCGGCGTCCACGGCGGCGGTCTGGCGGTCGGCGACCGTGCCGTCGCCCCACACGTCGTCGTCGTCGTCGGTGACCAGGTTGCCGATGCCGCCGACGCCGGTCAGGTCGTACGTCTTGTGCCCGCCGCGCTCCGCGTCGGTCAGCTCGTAGACACCGCCGTTGTTCACGGTGCCGATCTGCACCTGCCCGCTGTACTGGCTGTTGCCGGTGCCGGAGCGGATCTCCTCGACGCTCTGGAGTTCCTTGCCGGTCGCGGCGTCGGTGACGACGTTCACCCGGCTCGGGGTCCCGTCCTCCTGGGTGCCGGTGACGTACGACTGCCAGGCGAGGGCCGGCTTGCCGTCGCCGAGGAAGACGACCAGGCGGGGGGCGCCGTCGGCGGCCGGCGCCTTGGTCCGCCCGCTCTTGGCCGCGGCGAGCGCGGACTTCTCGGCCTTCGCGGCGCTGATCGCGGCCTTCGTGCTGGGCACCGCGACCGGCGCGGAGGACGCCTTGCTGACGGTGCGGCCGCCCGCCCGCTCATGGACCACCAGGTCGCCGCCGATGACGGGGAGTCCGGCGTAGGTGCGCTCGTAGCGCGTGTGCACCGTGCCGTCGGCGTCCTTGATGACGTCCTTGGGTATCAGCGCCTCCTTGCCACCCAGCCGGAGGGCCCGGGCGGTGCCGGCGCGTCCGTCGGACGCAGCCTTGAGCAACTGCTTGCGCTGTGCGGCGGAAAGGGCGACGGAGCGCGCCCCGGGGCGGGACTCCGCCACGATCTTGCGCGGCGCCGTCCCCTCCCCGTCGGAAGCGGCTACGGCGCCGGTGGCCGGAAGGAGGGGGGTCAGCAGTGCGGCCAGGGTGACTGCGGCGGTCGCCGCGATCCGGCCGCGTGCGCCGTGCGCACGTCGGTTGGGAGAGGGATTCGGCGGTGAACTGGCACCCGTGACAGCGGGATGGTTCGTCACTCGTGGAGCTCCTTGTGCCCGGCCGATCGAACGGCCGCTGGGGACGGGAACATTGGAGGCCCGTCGGGCCTCCGCGAGGTGACGTGCGAGTGATGCTCGCGCGACGTCGTGGATCGTTTCAGCATGTTCGTCCCCTGTCACCACTGCGGAGATCATTGTCCGAAAGTCGGTCGGCGCCTCACCGTGGGAGCGGTCCCACGCTTCGCCGACCACGTGCGGATTTACCGTGCCGCAACAGTGAAGTGACGAGGCGGACCGAAAAGTTTCAGCCACGGTGGCGGACACGCCATCCCGCCCGGAAGATGCGGATCTGAGGGTCTTCTCCCTGATCAGTGCGGGGGCGCCGAGGCCGCCACCGACGTCGTGCGGCTCAACTCGACGGCGGTGGCGAAAATTTCGAGCCAGTGCCCGCGGGGCGCGGCGGCCCGGAATGGCAGGTGCGCGGGGGCGACTACGCGTCCTCGGCGGCCGGGACCGCGTACCCCGCCACGGACGGCCAGCGGACGGTCAGCACCGTCGAGTCCTCCTCCGCCACCCACGAGTGGTCCACGCCCTTGCCCCACACGACGTAGTCCCCCTGACGGGCCAGCACCACGGACCGCCCGGGGAACTCGACCCGGAACCGCCCGCTGACGAGGACCTGCAGCGCCGTCCGCTCCTCGCCGCGCACCCACTCCCCGCGCTCGTCCCCCGCCGGGTGGACGCCCCACTTGATCTCCACGGCGTCACTGTGCCGGGGGTCGCCCGCCTCCTTGAAGTGCCCCAGCAGCCAGCCCCGGTCGAGCGGCGCGTCCTGACCGGCATTGCCCACGTACACGCTGTCGTCCATGGCCCGGACGCTAACACCGCGTCACCCGGCGTCGCGGGGGTCGCCGAGCGCCATCTCCGCCGTCACGGCCCACCGTTCGTGGCCCCGCCAGGCGCCGTCCAGGTACTGGAAGCGCGGGGAGTACCCTTCGCGCTCGAAGCCCAGCCGCTCCACCAGCCTGATCGACGCGACGTTCGCGGGCTGGATGTTGGCCTCCAGCCGGTGCAGACCGAGGTCGTCGAAGGCGTAGGCCATCACCAGCCGCAGCCCCTCCGTCATGTAGCCGCGGCCCGCGGTCGCCGCGTACACGACGTAGCCCAGCGCACCACTCTGAATGGTGCCCCTGACGATGTCGTTGATGTTGACCCCGCCGACGATGGCGCCCGTCTCATGGAGGCAGATCACGAAGCCCTCGTGCGTGGGGTGGTCGAAGCGCTCCACGTAGGCGGCGAAGGACTCGGGGGTGTGCTCCCACCGGGGGACCCAGGGCGCGTGCAGTGCGGCGCTGGCCCGGGCGAGCGCGCCGATCTCTTCGTGGTCCCGGACGGTGATCCGCCGGATGGCCACCCGGGGACCGTGGGCGAGGAAGGTGTCGTCAGCCATCGCGCGATCGTAGTGCGCGCCGCACCCGCGGTACCGCCTCCCGACGGGCGGAGTTCACCCGTGGGCCATCCGCGCGTCGGCCCCTACGGGAAGCGCGGGCAACGGAACGGCCCGCGTCGGGTCGCCCGTTCGCGGTCAGAGCGATTCGCCCGGCCGGAGGTACCGGTAGCCGTGGCCGGTCCGGTCCGCGAGCCAGGCGTTGACGCTGCCGAGGCCGCGTTCGTTGATCTGGCCGTCGTGGATCCCGAACGCCCGGTGCGGTGCCACGGCGTTGACGAAGTCGATCGCCTCGGTCGTCTTCAGCCAGGAGGCCTGGAGCGGCACCAACAGCGTCTCGACCGGCTGCGCCGGCACGTGCAGCGCGTCACCGGGGTGGTAGAGGACGTCGTCGACGACGTAGCCGAGGTTCACGCAGTCGGGCCGGCCGGCGTGGACGGGAGCGTGGCGGCCGCCCACCGCGCGCACACGGAAGCCGGCGGCGGTGAACTCCGAACCGGCCGTGACCCGGGACGTCTTCAGCCGCGGGATGTCCGCCCCCACGGGGGCGTGCACCGGCACGCCGAGCCCGGCCAGGCGCAGGACGTCGACGTGGTCGGTGTGCTCGTGCGTGACCAGCACGGCGTCCGCCCCGGTCAGCGCGGCCGGCTCGCTCCACGTCCCGGGATCGATGACGAGCACGCGCCCCTCGTGCTCGACGCGCACGCAGGCGTGGGTGTACTTCGTGATCCGCATGGCCAGAACGTAGCGCGAGCCCGCACGGCCTTGCAGTTCGTCGCACAGCACCACATCCAAGCGCCCACAGCAAAGGCACAATGGGGACTCTCGCCGTTCCCTTCACGTTGGACGCCGCCGGATCCGCGCGCGTCCTGACTTCCGTGGACGACCACGTCCTGATCCACGTCGTCGAAGAGATCGAGGAGTGCCGGGACATGGATCATCTCTGCGATCTCGACTCGTCCTGGAACGCGCTGCACCCGGGCATCACGAACGGCGATCCGGCTGCCGACGACAGCGGCTTCCCGATGTCGCACGTCGTCCTCAGCGGGTGCCGCTCCATGAGAGTGGCTACCACATCGTCTGCCGCGTCACCGCGGAGCAGGTTCCCGAGGTCGCGGCGGCCACCTCGACCCCAGCGACCTGACCGGCCCGGCAGGACCGGGCGAGTTCTGCCCCTAGGCACCCGTACCCTCGACGCCGACGACCTTCAGCTCGCCGTGCGAGCGCAGCCACAACAGGAGCCCGCGATACCGGTCGGAACCGGCGGGGAACGGCGTGGGTGTCCACGCCGCCAACTGCCAAAAGCTCCTCGGTCACGCTGGGCCGTCCTTCCGTGCCATGTGTGAGGGATGGCACGGGCCAGTCAGGCGGCGGGACGAGACTGTGCAGGGACTGGCCGTGCTCCTCTGAAGTCACGGAAGCCGGACCGCCCCGCGCATGACAGACACCGCCGCCCACCCGGCCGGCGATCCAACCGCAGGACAGCCGCAACATCGATCGGTCGCCGGGTCTGGCCACTCTTGAGATGCCGCCCACATCCTGACAGTCAATCGACGACATGCATCAACCAACGATCAGATGATCCGCAAAGAACTGCCCAGCGCCTCTCGCCTCTCCGCGAGGAGCGCATGCAGCGAGCACGTACACCTCGCCGCTCCCAAGGGCGTCGCTTGGATTTCAACACATCCCTAAACAAGTCCCTGTCCACCCTCTAGGATGCTCATCCGATGAGCGCAACGGGGGCTTGATGGCAGCGCAATCGTCTTCTGAGAACAGCATGGCCGATGAGCGCGAACGGGTGCTGGACGCCGTGTTGGGGCCAGCCAGCGAGGCGTACTACGCTGAGCGCGTCCGTTCGGGCAGCGGAGCGCGGGCAAGGGCGCAGGCAGCCCAATCAAGCGTCACGTTGTTCGCGGGCGGCATCGTCGCGGCGCTGACTTTCACCCAGCTCGCTGACCGGCCGCTGAGTACCCAGTTGGCCGGTGTTGGGGCGGTGGCCTTGTGGTTGTCCGCCGCTGTCCTCTATCTGCGTGCAGTGGCGCAGCCGGTCGGAGCCCTGGCCGGGCCGAGCCATGCGCGCGATCGTCTGGACCTGCTCAACGCTGTGCTGAAACGGGCTGACGACGAAGCAGCTCAGGTTGATAAGCGGCAGAAGCACGCGAATAGGGTAGTTACAGGGGCCTTGGCCGTCAGCGTGCTCACGGTCGGGCTCGCGGCCCTCGGAGGTCCTAAAGAAGAAAAAACCTCCGGCTCGGTTGTGATCTCGCCCGCGTACGCGAAGAGTCTCCGCAATTTGTGCACCATGAAGAACGAGCGGATCACCGGCCAAATTGACAAGAACTCGCTCGGCGCGCCCTTCGTGAGCATCACGGTCGCTTCCAAGCAATGCGGCGGCGCGACGGACACGGAAACCGAACTGGTGA
The DNA here is from genome assembly GCF_042742985.1 of Streptomyces sp. NPDC058864. Taxonomy (NCBI): domain Bacteria; kingdom Bacillati; phylum Actinomycetota; class Actinomycetes; order Kitasatosporales; family Streptomycetaceae; genus Streptomyces; species Streptomyces sp. NPDC058864. The sequence goes on from NZ_JBHYMQ010000120.1 coordinate 6,233, forward strand.
TACCCAAGTCAGCCATCCAAGCGATTGCCATGGAAGGGGAATGACCACCAACATGGGCGCGGTCTTCCATCTCTTGTGCTTCACGCCGCTTGTCCAACGCGAATCCGCGCTCGAGACTGTGCGATCGGTCCACGCCAAGGGTGATCGAATAGATGGCATCCTTGTGCTGGGCTCCAGCGCCGACGAGCCACGAAGCGTCGAACGCTCCGAAACTGACGACTTCCTCGATACGGTGGTGTTGGAGTGCCTGGAGGCCACAGACCGGTTGCCTTCGGTGACGACCGTGCCGGGGCGGCATGACGTCCGCCAGCTGCAACCCGGTCACGGGATGCTCACAAAGGCGCTCACGCGTTACTGGGGCGATACCGAGCGAGGGTTGTGGCGGGGCGACGAGCAAGACATTGTTGAGGCAGTCCGTGATATATCCTTCGCCGACTTCATGGCGTGGTCCGAAAATCACGCGAACTTCCCTCAATGGCGACGGGGCGTCCTACCAGGCGAGGGATCCGTAAGACTCGAGGGGAGCACGGGCACTCTCGGGATCGTTGCCGTGAACACCGTCTTCCGCATGACGGTACCCGGCGGCACCGACGAACTGGCCACCTGCACCTTGGGACAAATGGACAGCGCGGTCGGCGGAGAGTACCTCCAGTGGGCCGACGCGAACGATCTCACTCTCATGATTGCGGGACACTCCGCCGTCGTCCCAGCGTCACTCACACCTGTGCTGCCCAAGACCGTGTTGCTCGCCCCCGACGGGGAGTCCACCCGGTCCGGTTCGGCCGCCCGGTGGCTTGTCGCTCCACACGGTACGACGCGCCAGCACAGGCTTCTTCGGGTGGAGATCACGGCTACCGGGGTGCCGAAGGTCCGTGACCTTGCGGCACAACCTGCTGAGCAGTCGGTCCCCCTGCCGAGCGCCAGACGCGGCGGGAATCGCGGCAGGATTGCCAGCCAGACCACACCGGAGGCTTACGACGAGCAGACCACGGTGGAGGATTTCTACAAGCAGATCGGCACTGGCCGAATGATCCTGGTAGCTGTCTCGGGCGTCCACAGTGAGAGCAGCCTTAGCGACACCGACAAGCTCACCTGGCGGCTGACACAGGCAGTGTACGGCGTGGTGCCCGACCCAGCACCCACCACTTCCGAGATCTGGAACACCGCTGTCAGCGAACTGGGCTCCCGAAAGATTGGTGAGTACGTCGCCGAACTGCGCGGTGCCGACCAGCAGTCCACAACGGCCGCACGCCGTATCCTGCAAGCCCCTTGGTGGCGCATCTACGACTTCACTGCGACCGACATCTTCTCGTCGCTCCTCGAAATCGACCCGCGGACCGCGGAGACCAACACGTTCGTCAACGCGCTGGTGCGAAAGCCTGCGGCCGGCAACGCCACAGTCGAGGCGGTGGCCATGCACGGCAACCCCAGCGGTCCCGAAGCCCTTGACTTCAGCATTCCCGCGGATGATGACCTCTCGCCACGCGCTCTATGGTTTCGCAAGCTGAAAGCGGAACTACTGACTCATCCCACGGTCTTCATGGCCGCCTCCCCCAGCAGTCGGTCGCTCTGGAACGCGCTTGCCCTGACTCAACCGCAGAACGAGGCGGAGCGCTTTCCCCGGTTTGTCATCACAGGACCGGGGACTGTCGCGGACCGCGCCCGGATACGACAGGCTGGCCTGACACACATTCAGGCTCCCCCGCACGAGTTCGCCGTGCAGCAACTACGCCCGGGTCTGGAGATACTCCAACAGGGCAAGAGACGGCTGGCCGACATTCGGGTCGGCGCACGACGGGGCTCCGGAATCAAACTCGTCTCCTCCCTGGTGGACAACGCACCAACGGGCAGTGTGGAGTTCCTGAAGGGTCAGGACCCGACGTGGGGTGACGTCAAGGACGGCTTGGCCGTGAAGCTCTCGATCACCGACCGGATCCGTGCCAGTGCGCGACCCGCAGAGGACGGAAGGCACAGGATCGTACTGGTGGAGGGCCGGGCCGGCTCCGGCAAAACCACAGCCATCATGCAGTACGCATACGAGCTCCATCAGGCAGGGCGAACGGTGGCATGGATCGACCGCGAGGCAACCGATCCGCTCCCGAATTTGAAGGCCCAAGCCCTCAACATGTCGGCGGACGCGATCTTCGTGGACGATGTCGACATCTTCGGAAGCCTGGGCGCCTCACTGCTCAGAGAGCTCAGTAACGGTGGCAAGGTGCTGGTTGTCGCGGCGATCCGTACGACCCGTTCCGACGAACTGGACGTCACCTTCCAGTCCCGGCGGGTTTCGGCGGACGAGCCGTTGAAGGACGAGGACCTGGGGCATATCGTCGACGTGCTGCACGCGCACGGCCTGCCGGGGATACTCAAGCGGCAGAAACTTCGGCCCGAGAAGATCGACAAACTGCGGGAGCTGTGTGACCGGAGTCTGCTCGTGGCCATGATCCAGGTGGTCACGGGTAAGCGCTTCGAGGAAAAGATCGCCAGTGAATACCACGAACTGGACCCCGAACAGGTCTCGGTCTACGCAACCGTATGCGTCTTCGAATCCGCCATCGTCTTCAAGAAGCGTGGCATCGAACAGGAGGATCTGCTTCAAATAGTCTCCGGGCGCGGCGCCCCCAAACCATCACTGAACCGGGCAATCAACCGACTCGTGGACAGACGCTTCCTCACTCTTGCCCTGGACGGAACCGTGCGGTGCCGACAGCGCACCATCGCCGACACCGTGGTCGAGACGGTCCTCAAGAAGAACCCGACCCAACTGGCCGGCGTCATCGAGTACCTGCTGAGGTTCTACGCGCAATACGCGGCCGACATCCGCGACAACGACGACCCCTACCGCAGGATCCTGATCCGGCTGCTCAACCACTCTCTCATGGTGTTGCTCCGACTCAAGCCCACACAGGTGCGGGACATCTACAGCACCGTGCACGAACTGTTGCAGGACAACTTCCACTACTGGTTGCAACGCGGCGAGTACGAGCTCGAACGGGGCGATCTCGGCATAGCCGAGAACCATCTTGAAACCGCCCAGGGATGCGAAGGGGGAGCGACCGATCATTTCGTCCTCACCGCGTGGAGTGCAATACGATTGCGCCGGTCAACCGAGAGCCCTGCCGACGGCAGCCTGCGCGAGCGTGCGTTTGAGGCCATAGGCGTGCTGGAGGGTGTCGCGCGGCGCCACGGCGGCGCCTCTCCACACTCCTTCTCGGTGATCGCACGACGAGGGACCGAGTGGGTGGAGGCGTGCGAGGTGTCCCTGTCCACGGGCCAGGTCGACGACACCCTCCGCCGGATCCTCGCGGTCGTCGAGGCTGGCCGACGGTTCTGCAAGGACAACCATGAATTCATGCGAATCGCCGATGAGTTCGAACCGAAGGTGAACCGTCTGTTGGAGCGCAACAAGGGCATTCCGTTGTAGCGCTCGGCAGGGACGCCCCCGACCACCATCAGCCGCTCGCTTCATTCCGGCAGGCAGAGCGCGTGCCGTCTGCCTAAGGTCGCCGCCCCTTCCGTCTCTGAACGGCCGAGTCCGTGCGCTCGGCCGTTCACGGCTTTGTCACGCCACCGGCCGATGCCTGGTAGCTACGAACGCAATCGACTCGGCAGCCGCAGCGGGCTGCCTCGGCCTTCGACCGCGAAGCCTACAAGCGGTGCAGCACCGTCGAGCGCTGCAGCAACGAGCGCAAAGCGATGGTGGGGCCTGGCCAGCCGCTACGACAAGACGACCACGATCCACCTCGCCGGATCAGACCGCCTCAACCAGGCGCCGGGCAACGTTGCGCGCGCCGGACGCGCGGACTGCGGCGACGGACCGGGCCCGGTCCGCCACTTGCGGCGAGAGGGCGACGTGCAGGGATTCCGCGTCGCTCGCTCCCGTCCTGCGCCGTTCCGGCGGCGCGCGAGGAGCGATTTTCACCCCGTATGGGGGCCTTGCGGCAAGGCCCCCCGTGCGCTATACGGTGGAAATGCGGGAAACGGCCGTCGGGCGCCCCGGATTCCGGCGAAGCCGGCCGCGTGGCGGATCGCGCCGCCCTTCCGGACGACCCCGGACGCGTTCCGGTGAAATCCCTCCCTGAAACGTTCTCATCTTTTGGCGCCCACGCGCCGCGACGCTCTGGCGCAGGCCCCCGCCAGCCCCACCCCGTGATGCCGCGAACACCCTCCCCACCACGCCGGTTGAGGTTCACCCCCGCCGGGACCTTGCCCTCACCCGGGGCCTCGCTGTAGCCTCCGCGGAGATTGAAACGGTTCAATACATCAGCGTGTTGCATCTCGGTACTGATCACTCCGGGATGAAAGGCACCTCCACCTCTCACTCCCGGGAGCCACGGAACCATGCACGACGACAGCAACCGCCCGGAGCGCGGCGGCGTTTCCCGCCGCAGCCTCCTCATCGCCACCGCCGTCGCGGGCACCGCGGCCGCCCTGGCCCCCGCACTGCCCGCTGCCGCCGCCGAGGCGCGGACCGGAACCGGCGCGGCGGGCGCGGGCGGTGCGGCCGGCGCCTTCGCCGAGCCGGGCGCCGCGGTGCGGCCCAAGTTCCGCTGGTGGTGGCCGGACGGACTGGTGGACCCCGACGAGATCAGGCGCGAGGTCGACCAGATCGCCGACGCCGGTTTCGGCGGCGCCGAGATCGCGGCCGTCCACCACAGCGTGAAGGACACCTCCGTCCTGGACACCGAGCACCACGGCTGGGGCAGCCCCGCCTGGGTGGCCGGCGTCCACGCGGCCCTGGACCAGGCCCGCCGACGGGGTGTCACCATCGACCTCACGATCGGCCCCAGCTGGCCCGCCGCCGTCCCCGGGATCACTCCCGACAGCGAGACCGCGGTGCAGGAACTCGCCCTCGGTGCCGTCACCGTGGCCGCCGGCACGGCCTACTCGGGCCCCGTGCCGCCGCCCGCCGCGGCGCCCGCCTCCGGGGTGACCCGGCAGCGGCTGCTGGGCGTGCTGGCCACCCGGATCGCCCCCGAGAACGCCACCCGCAAGGAGACCGGCCTGGACCGGGCGAGCGTCCGGGACCTCACCGCTCGGGTCGTCGACGGCGCCGTGGACTGGACCGCGCCCGCCGAGGGCGACTGGGTGCTGACCGCCTTCTGGCAGCGCGGCACCGGCCAGACCCCCGAGGGCGGCCCGCACACCTCGCCCACCGCGTACGTGGTGGACCACTTCAGCGCGGCCGGCACCGCCGCGGTCACCGGCTTCTGGGAGCGGAACCTGCTCACCAAGGAGATCCGGGGCCTCCTCAAGAGCGCCGGCGGCGTCCTGTTCGAGGACTCCCTGGAGATCGAGACCAAGGCGCTGCCCTGGACCCCCGGGCTGCCCGCCGCCTTCGAGGAGCGCAACGGCTACCCGCTGCTGCCCGTCCTGCCCGTGATCGCGATGAGCGGCGGCAACCAGGTCTACGCCTACGACGCGGTCGCGACCCGCCAGATACGGCACGACTTCTGGGACACCGTCAGCGACCTGTACAACACCCACCACCTCACGGCGCTCCGCGACTGGGCGCACGCGCTGGGCCTGGGGATGCGCGCCCAGCCGTACGGGCTGCAGACCGACGCGATCGAGTCCGCCGCGCTGCTGGACATCCCCGAGGGCGAGTCGCTGGGCTTCAAGAACCTCGACGACTACCGCTGCCTGGCCGGCGGCCGGGACATGGCGGGCCACACGGTGCTGTCCTGCGAGTCCGGCGCCTACACCGGCTCCGCGTACAGCACCACGTGGGAGAAGTTCCTGCGGACCATGGGCGGTGCGTACGCGGCGGGCGTCAACCAGACCGTCGTGCACGGCTTCTCGTACGCCACGCTGCCCGGGGTGAAGTGGCCCGGCTACGCGGCCTTCACCCCGTACAACGGCACCGTCGGCTACGGCGAGTCCTGGGGGCCGCGGCACCCGACCTGGCGGCACGTCGGCGACGTGTCCGGGTACCTGTCCCGGGTGCACCACGCGATGCAGCGGGGCACCTCGCGCATCGACGTCGCCGTCTTCCGGCAGACCGGGTACACCGCGACGGGGATCGGCGCCTCCTGGTTCACCTCGACGGGCGTACCGCTCGGCTGGACCCACCAGTTCGTCAGCGGCCCGCTGCTGGACCTGCCGTCCGCGAAGGTCCGTGACGGACGGCTGGCCCCCGACGGCCCGGCCTACCGCGCGCTGTTCGTCGAGGGCGACTTCTTCTCCGGCTCCGCGGTCACCCTCACCCTCCCGGACGCGCGCCACCTGCTGCGCCTGACCCGGGCGGGCCTGCCGATCGTCCTGCTCGGCGACTGGACGACGGTCACGACGCCCGGCGTGGCGGACGACTCTGCCCTGCCGCAGCTCCGCTCCCTCGTCGCCGAACTGCTCGCGCAGCCACGGGTCCGGCAGGTCACCGACAAGACGGCGGTGGGTCAGGCCCTCGCCGACCTCGGCCTGGTGCCCGACGTGAGTTACGCCGTCCCCTCGACGCTGCTGACGATGCACCGCTTCGACGAGGGCGTCGACTGGTTCTACCTCGTCAACGGCAAGCACGCCGAGACCGTGAAGCCCCCCGTCGCGGCGATCGACCACGCCGTCACGGTGCGCCGCACCCGCTCGGGCGCGGTGCCCCACCTGCTGGACCCGTGGACGGGTGAGGCCCGGCCGCTGGCGCTGTACGCGCAGGACGGCGACCTGTTCACCTTCCGGGTCGCCCTGCAGCCGTCCGAGTCGATGGTCGTGGCCTTCGCGCCGCCGGGACGGTTCCACGGCAGGCCCGGCCGCGTCCACGCCGTCACCACGGACGCGGACGACGTGCGCTTCGACGACGGGCGGCTCGTCCTGCGTGCCCGCGCGGCCGGCACCTACACCACAGCGCTGTCACGCGGGGGTTCGGTCGGCACCGTGGTCGAGGAGGTGCCCGCGCCGCGCGAGCTCACCTCGTGGACCCTGGACGCCGAGGACTGGCGTCCCGGCGCGGACCCAGACCGCACCACGGTCGTACGCCACCGGGTCGCCCTCGACGCCCTAGCGCCGTGGAACGCCGTCCCCGACCTCAAGGACGCGGCGGGCATCGGCCGCTACCGCACCACGGTCGAACTCGACGGGTCCTGGAGCGGCGGGTTCGGCGCGGTGCTCGAACTCGGCGAGGTGACCGACACCTTCCGGGTCAGTGTCAACGGGCGGCCGGCACCGGTCACCAGCCACATCAACCCCGTGGTGGACCTCGGCGGGCTGCTCCGCCGCGGCAGCAACACCATCGAGGTCGAGGTGGCGACGCCGCTGATCAACCGGCTGCGCGTCAGCGACCCCTCCGTGTACGGCGGTGCCGCCTCGCAGCGCACGGGGCTCGTCGGGCCGGTCCGGCTGGTCCCCTACGGCGAGGCCGTGGTGGGCCGGGACTGACGGTCCCGCCGCGCGGGGTCCACCGCCGCACCACCGGCG